>NZ_JAHUZC010000003.1:0-177543 GCF_019218685.1 Streptococcus vulneris
GGTTCAACACGTTCTGAAAGGGTTACAGTGTAGACTTGGTCACGTGCTGTATCGTAGTCATAAACCTTCGCACCACCTGCTGTGAATTCATCGCTGACAAGCTTATAGCCTTGTTTCTTGAATTCTGTGATTTGACTTGTTGTGCTGTAGGCAATGGCTTCGCCTGACTTACCTGTTACTTCATCTGTTGTGAGAACACGGTTACCGTTAGTGCTTACGTAACGGATAATTGCTTTTTGATTTTCTTTTTCAATGACTACATTAGAGTCTTTACCAACAGCATCTAAATCATTATCGTCGTTTGGATCAATAGTTTTTGTTTCTGCATCATATCCACGAATAGATTGCTTGTCACTAATTTTCCAACCAACTGGTGCTTGAGGAATTTCAGTAACATCTGCTCTTGTTGTGTCATTAAAATCATTTTTGTATTGTCTACGGACAGCTGCTTCTTTATTTTCTACTACTTCACCATTTGAATTGATGTAATGTCCATCTTTGTCGACTAAATTGATATAACCTAAGTCTTTATACCAAACGTTGACAACTGTTTCATTTATATAGTCTGGGTTAACTGTTAACTCATCAACACTCTTGGCATCTGCGTAGAAACCTGGGTTAACTGGGGTCATAACTTTCTTGAAGGTATAATCCAAATCTCCGATAGCACGTTTCCGACGACGCGAACTACCTTGTGCGGCATGAGCCTCAATAGCACTCTTTAATCTTAAGCGTGCTTCTTGATCTAACGGAATATTCCACCCGCCTTTTTTATTTGCCTTTGCATCTTCAACTCGAAGCCCCTTTACAGGTTTTAAGGCAATTTTATCTTTTTCTTCTGACTCTTTGTCTACTTCAGAAGTTTGTTCAGCTACTTTTGATTCTGCATTTTTCTTTTCAGCAGATTCAATTTTGCTCACTACTTCAGTTTTATCAGTAACTTTAGTCGTAGTCGCCCCTCTAAGTTCCAAAGCAATAACTGCAGCTTGAAGTTCAGACTCTGCTTGAGATAATTCTGATTCTGTCACATTTGCTCTGTTTAGTAATACTTTAGCAGATTGAATACTAGATTGAAGACGTTTTACACTTTCTTCAGTGTACAATTTAATCTCCAATTTTTCTGCACGCGAAAGAGCCGCTGATAATTTTGACTTATCAACAGCATTTTTAGAAGATACTTCTTCTTTCTGAATTTTAGCTTCTTCAACTTTTTCTGCTGGCATTTTAGCTTCATCAGATTTAGTTGGAGTTGCTTCCACTGGATTTGAAACAGATGGAGCTGCATAAGTCTTCTCTGACTTAGTATTTGTACTTTGCGTTTCCACAATCTTAGCAGAATCATCTAACTTATCAGCTTTAACTGTCTTTGTATTTTCAGAACCATTTTCATCCGCTTGTACAGTTTGAGCATTAGCAGCTGATCCTAAGACCAAGGCTGTACCAAGTAAAACACTCGCTGCACCAAAGTGATACTTACGAATAGAAAATCGTTGTTGCATACTATACCAGTCAAATGATTTCTTATGTGAATGTTTCATTTTGAACTCCTAAGTAATATTTTATAATTCCTACTCTACAACTATTTAATATATAAATCAACACTATCCAAGGAATTACTATATCGTATTTCTGATTTTCAGAGCCAGTTATTATATTCTCTTTTTTTTGAATCGTCGGAACATTTTTTTAGCTCTAACATTATAGTTGATTAAAAACAGAAAAATGATATAATAAATTAAGGAGGATAATACCCATATGAGAAACCTTTTATCCACAAAAGATCAAAGACAATTACGTTTAATGGAAACCTTAATTCAGAATCGTAATTGGATGAAATTGCATGAACTAGCCGAAAAATTAGGATGTACAGAACGAATCTTAAAAAGTGATTTAAATGAATTACGTGTTTCCTTTCCATCTATTGACATCCAATCTTCTGTTAACGGAATCATGATAGATTTAGAAGTTAACACTAGTGTAGAAGATATTTATCAATATTTTCTTGCTAATTCTCAATCTTTTCAATTACTAGAGTATCTGTTTTTTAATGAGGGGCTACCTATTTATCGAACAATAGAAAATCTTCACTCTAGTAATGCCAACCTCTATCGACTGGGCAGAAATATTACAAAAACTCTATCAACTCAATTCCAAATTGAACTATCATTTACTCCATGCGAAATACGTGGCAATGAAATCGATATTCGCTATTTTTTTGCCCAATATTTTTCTGAGCGCTATTATTTCCTAGATTGGCCTTTTCCTGACCTTCCTGAGGAAGATTTAACAGAATTTACTGACTTCTTCTATAAAATCACGAATTATCCAATGCGATTTTCAATTTATAGAATGTACAAACTGATGATAGCTATCAGTATTTACCGCATCAAAAATGGTCATTTTATCGACTTACCAAATCATTTCTATGATGAATACTATCCTATTTTGGCGAGTATTCCAAACTTTGAGGAGATACTTGTTCATTTCTCTGAAAAACTGGGACTTGAAATCACTCCAGATATCATTGCACAAATTTTTATTTCCTTTATTCAAAGTAACATTTTCTTAGATCCTCAAGAATTCTTCAACTCTTTAGAAGAGAACAGTGAAGCAAGACACTCTTACCAATTACTTAGTCAAATATTAGAACGCCTATCAAAACAATATAATATTACTTTTACTAATCATGATGAGCTGATTTGGCATTTACACAACACTGCTTTCTTTGAAAGACAGGAAATCTTTTCTACCCCAATCTTATTTGAACAAAAAGCATTGACGATTAAAAAATTTGAAGTTTACTTCCCAGACTTTATGGGAAGTGCACGTCAAGAACTGGCTCAATATCGTCAGGCAATTGGACAGTATGACCATCCTGAACAGTTGGAACACTTGATGTACACCATCTTAACCCATGCTGAAAACCTCTCTACTCAGTTGTTAGAGAATCGACCACCTATCAAGGTTTTGATTATCAGTAACTTTGACCACGCCCTATCGCTTACTTTAAAGGATATGCTTACATACTATTGTAGCAATCGATTCACCTTTGATACTTGGGATGAATTGGAAACAAGCCCCGAGATTTTAAATCAGACAGACTACGATATCATTGTGTCTAATTTCTATATTCCAGGAATTACCAAGAAGTTTATTTGCCGAAACCATCTGTCAATCATGAATTTGGTTAATCATCTTAACTGTTTATCAAATGAGATTCATATATCCAATACTTTATAAGCTAGAAAAAAGTCAGCATAATTCTGCTGACTTTTTCTTTTATCTATTTTCTATACTTCCTTTACAAAAACCAATTCCTGTGGTTGGGACAAGTCTTCTCTGTAAACAAATCCTGCAAAGCTTAAGCGACGAGCTTCCTCCACTGTTTGAACTTGATTTTCGATCAGGGCTGTTAGAAAGGCACCACGCGCTTTCTTGGAAATAGTTGAATGAATCTTCAGTTGACCGCCTCTATCCTCCATGAATTTGAAGGTCACCATTTTTTCTCTGATTTCCTTAGAAAATACAGTTTCAAACTCGGATGACAAAAGGGAGAAAATTAGGTCTTCCTTCTTCACAGCTTCATCATAGGCTGTCTTCCAATGGCTCTTCAAAGTCTTACCAGCGACTTTTAACTTCATCAAAAAATCCAAACGATGAGGGGCCATAGGTGACAAGGCTGGAACGACTCCGTACAAAGCCGAGGTAATAAAGACATGATTTTCAAGATAGACTTGTTCTGCCTCGGTCAATTTATCTCGCTTGATATGACGGTACATAAGCCCATCAAATAGATTCAAGGCTGGGTAGTGTTGAGCAGTTTGCCTTTTTAAAGCTTGGATATGTTGAAATTCTTCCGCCGCCTTTTCAGCTGATACCTTGTAAAAACTCTCCAATTGACTAGCAGAATAGAGAGCCAAGGCATCAAGCACGGCCTGACTTTCTGGCTTTAAAGGAGTGGCTTCAATACTTGGTAAATCTGTGTTCATTTCTTTTGCTGTTGGGATTAAAATTTTCATATTAATAGTGTAGCATATTTTTTTGCCACTACCAAGAAATTCATCTGAAAAGAGACTGGGAAAAGTCTTAAACCTCAGAAAAAAACGCATAATATCAGGTGTTGAAAAATCTTGATACTATGCGTTTTATTGTGGAATAATTTACTTCATTTTTTCCTGAAATTGAGTTTTTGCCCAGCCTCTTCCCTTACTGCACTTTAAAGGTCTTGAGATAGTTGTCTTTTCCTACTTGACCTTCGAAGGTTTTACCATTTTCGAGGTAAGGGAGGTCATCTGATACTGAGGCCTTAACCTTGTAAATCTTGCCATCAACTTTAAAGAAGTAGACGGTGTCTCCCTTGATAACAGCTGATTTGAGATCTGCTACCACACCCTTGATACTTTCTGTGGTTTCATTATCAATTTCAAGATCGTTTTTATTGGCGTACTTGCTGAGTAGCTCTTCCACTGTCGTAGCTACGATAACATTTTGGTACTCGACTGCGTCTACCAGAGCGTACTCTTTGACCAAACCAGCATTGTCCTTCAAGCCCATGATGTAGAGAGGCTTGTCATTGAGGTTGATGAGGATTGGGAAGGTCGCCTTGTAGGATTTCTCCTGAACAGCACCTTCTGCTGATTCACGGGCTGATTCTTCTGTCGCAGAAGCCAAGCTATACTTAGTGATTTCTCCTGTTCGCATATTTTCAAGAATGAAACCAAGATTACTTTCATCCGCATTAGCCGACGTCACACCTGTGTAGAGGTAGATGTCATTCCCGATAGACAAGTAATTATAGCCCTTGGTAGTCTGGGTCACGTTTTTCTTGGAAATCATAGCATTCCAGAAACCGTCCTTGTACTTGCCGTTATAGTTGATTTGCTCGATGGTTTCCTCAGCTGGATAAACACGGTCCACCCATTCTGGAACATCTGCCAAGCTGTATTCCTTGGTTTCTCCATTTGTTGCATCCAAGATAATGACTGAAACAGGACGAGGAACCGCTAAGCCAAATTGCTTTTGGTAAACCGTTGCTACATAGAAAGGATTGCCCTCATCGTCCACCTCAAAAGATGGAGTTTTAAAGATCTTAGTTGGGTACTTCAAGCGTAGGTGACGCTTGACATCGCGGTTAAAATACTCCGAGTCAGAATACTTGATTGGTGTTTTCAAGTCCACCAAGTCCGCATTACCAGTTACCATGTCCACCTTGATATACTCGCCGATTCCCTTGGCTTGATTATTAAACCACTTGATAGGGTCTGCGTATTCTAGTGGCGTAACTCGATAAGGCTTTCCGTCAATCGTTAGTTGAGTATAGGTGTCTGCCGCCACATACTGCGAAACCTTATCCGTTAGGGAACCCAAGTAGCGGTCACCAATTTTTTCAGCGGTACTTCTATCTAAGATAGGAACCTTACTGGTGTCAGTCTTAGGAAATTCAGTAAAGTCTTTTTCCGTCACCGTGACTACATTGGCATAATTTTTAGCCTGAAAAATGCTAGAAGTCACCAAGGAAACCAAAGCTGCCAAGAGAAGAATTCCTCCAATAGAAGCTAAAAGGATTTCTCCTAACCGATTGATTTTAAAACCCTCTAGATTTAAGGCAGCTTCTGCCTTGCCGTGGCGCACATGAACCGTTTTGACAAGGTTTATCCCCTTGCCAAAGCCAAATAATACTGCCACAACCAACAAATGCCCACAGAGGAAAAAGAGAAATTCCCAGCTGGTCAGGTTAAGAGGCGGTAAAAAGATATACCAGGTCGTTGCGATAAAAATAAGTTCGAAGACTATTCGTTTCATTTGCTTTCCTCCTAAATGATTCGTCCTTCCAAGTGATCCAGTTCATGCTGGCAAATCTGGGCTGGGAAACCTGTCAAAGTAATGATCTGTTCCTGCCACTTGCTGTCACGATAGGAAACCCTTATGGTTTCATAACGCTTAGTAGGTCTCACACCTGTCAATGACAAACAACCTTCCTCTGTCTCATAAGGTCCTTCAAAGGACAGGAGCACAGGGTTAAACATGAGCACGGGAACCAATCCCAGATTAAAGATAATCACGCGCTTTTGCACCCCAATCATATTGGCAGCTAGACCGACACAGGTCTCACGATTTGCTAAGAGTGTATCCTGCAAATCTCTGGCAAGATACAGATCATCCTGACTTGCCGGCTGAGACACTTGAGATAAAAACAAAATATCCTTTACAATTTTCTTCTCCACTTCCTCACACACCTCTTACTTTTTACTATATTATAGCAATTATAGCACAAAAGCCGATAACTGCAAGCCCTTTCCCTTAACTGTAACAAAAAGCCATCCGAAGATGACTTTCTTTTTAAATCGCATTCTTATCAAAACCGAGTTTGCGTTGAATAAACTTAACAATTTCGACAATAATAATCATTGAGAAGCTTCCAGCCATAACAATTCCCCATTGAGACAAGTCTAGTTTGGTTACGTGGAAGATACCTTCAAGCGGTTCTACGACGATTGTTGCCATAAGAAGGATGAAGGATACCAAGATAGACCAGTTGAAGGTCTTAGACTTGAATGGGCCAACTGTCAAGATGGATTGGTAAACAGACTTGACATTGTAGGCATGGAAGAGCTGAATCAAACCAAGGGTTGCAAAGGCCATAGTTAGAGCATCCGCATGAATGGCATGATTGTCACCCACATGAACTGGGTAAAGAAGGGCAAGGCCATAAACACTCATAACAATAGCTGCTTGGAGTACACCTTGATAGATGATAGAACTCAAAACACCACCTGAGAAGAAGCTTGCCTTGCGTCCACGTGGTTTATGGTTCATGACACCAGGCTCAGCTGGCTCAACACCTAGAGCGATAGCTGGGAAAGTATCGGTTACCAAGTTGATCCACAAAAGATGAACTGGCTGTAAGACATCCCAACCAAACAAGGTTGATAGGAAGATAGTTAATACTTCAGCAGTATTGGCAGAAAGTAGATACTGAATAGTCTTTTGAATGTTTGAGAAAACCTTACGTCCTTCTTCCACTGCAACGATGATAGTCGCAAAGTTATCATCTGCAAGAATCATGTCAGAAGCCCCCTTAGAAACCTCTGTACCAGTGATTCCCATACCGATACCGATATCGGCTGTTTTCAGAGCTGGCGCATCATTGACACCATCACCTGTCATGGCAACGACCTTACCTTGTTTTTGCCAAGCCTTGACGATACGAACCTTATGCTCTGGAGATACACGCGCATAAACAGAGTATTGACCAACTACTTTTTCAAAGTCTTCATCAGATAGTTCGTTGAGCTCAGCACCAGTTAAAACGTGACCTTCTGTATCGTTTGCATCAATGATTCCCAAACGTTTGGCAATAGCTTCTGCAGTGTCTTGGTGATCACCCGTAATCATGATTGGACGGATTCCAGCTTCCTTAGCTACACGAACAGCCTCAGCAGCTTCAGGACGTTCAGGGTCAATCATCCCAATCAAACCAGTAAAGATTAAATCATTTTCAAGCTCTTCAGAAGTGAGGTTTTCTGGAATGCTGTCAATAATCTTATAAGCACCAGCAAGGACACGCAAGGCTTGGTGAGCCATTTCAGAGTTGTTTGTGTGAATGAGGTTTGTAACCTTCTCATCAATCGGAGCAATATCCCCAGCCTTATCACGAAGAACACAACGTTTCAAGAGTTGGTCTGGCGCACCTTTAACAGCTACGAGGAAGCGTCCATCTGCAAGTGGATGAACTGTTGACATGAGCTTACGTTCAGAATCAAATGGCAACTCAGCCACGCGTGGATATTTCTCTAAGAAACCTTTGACATCGTAACCCTTATCCAAGGCATACTGGATGAAGGCTGTTTCAGTAGGGTCACCAATCAGATTGCCATCCACATCGATTTTCGTATCATTGGCCAAGACTACTGAACGTAGAAGCGGCATTTCAAGACCCAGTTCAATATCATCAGCTGAGTCATGTAGGACTGCATCGTAGAAGACTTTTTCGACTGTCATCTTGTTCATGGTCAACGTACCAGTCTTATCAGAAGCGATGATTTCTGTTGAACCAAGAGTTTCAACTGCTGGCAACTTACGAACGATTGAGTTTCGTTTGGCTAAAACTTGAGTACCAAGGGCAAGAACAATAGTTACGATAGCTGGGAGCCCTTCTGGAATAGCTGCAACGGCAAGGGCAACAGAGATCATCAACTCACCGAGTGGATTTTTCCCTTGAATGAAAACACCCACTACAAAAGTAACAAGTGCAATAACCAAGATAGCATAGGTCAAGACTTTAGAAAGGTTGTTCAAGTTTTGTTTAAGTGGTGTATCTGTCTCATCCGCATCTTGAAGCATACCAGCGATATGACCAACTTCAGTGTACATCCCTGTATTGACAACAACACCCATCCCACGACCATAGGTCACGTTTGAGTTTTGGAAGGCCATATTGACACGGTCACCAATACCAGCATCTGCAGTAAGCTCGACTGACAAGTCTTTTTCGACTGGCACAGACTCACCTGTAAGAGCTGCTTCTTCGATTTTAAGAGAGTTGGCTTCTAGTAAACGTAGGTCTGCAGGTACTACATCACCAGCTTCGAGAGCGACGATATCACCTGGTACCAATTCTTTAGAATCAATCTCCGCCATATGCCCATCACGAAGAACGCGGGCAGCTGGACTAGACATGGATTTGAGAGCTTCGATGGCTTCTTCTGCTTTCCCTTCTTGGTAAACACCAAAGGCAGCATTGATGATAACCACAGCTAGGATGATAATAGCATCTGCGATATCTTCCCCACCAGAAGTCACAACTGACAAGATTGCTGCAGCAACTAGGATGATAATCATCAAATCCTTAAATTGCTCGATAAATTTGACCAGGATTGATCGTTTCTCGCCTTCTTCGAGTTCATTGTGGCCAAATTCTGCAAGGCGCTTTTCCGCCTCACTTGATGACAAACCTTGCTCGGTCGCATCCACAGCCTTCAAGACCTCTTCAGGACTCTGAGTGTAAAACGCTTGGCGTTTTTGTTCTTTTGACATGTGTCTCCTCCTTGACATTGTGTGCAAAACAGACTCTCTTTTCCCTCATCGCATCTTTTCACGACAAACAAGAAGAGACCTGTTAATCATAACAAGTCTCGCTGTTTAAGATAGTGCCGGAAAGCATACTTTTCAGTATAAAATTCGGAATGACGACACTATCACAGGTTTCTGCCAGCTACTCCCTTGAGTAGTACTATTATACCAAATTTTGAAAAGTTTTCAAAGAGTAAAAAATGACTTATTTGAATTTTCCCTTGAAAACCAGTATAATGGTAGAATGCTATATGACTAGAAAGGAAGTTGAATGAAGCAATCTATCTCAAATCTCAAGTTAGCTGAGCGTGGGGCCATTATCAGTATTTCGACCTATTTGATCTTGTCTGCAGCCAAATTAGCAACTGGTCACCTCCTTCATTCATCCAGTTTGGTGGCCGATGGTTTTAACAACGTGTCGGACATCATTGGAAATGTGGCCCTCTTGATTGGAATCCGGATGGCGCGCCAGCCTGCAGACCGAGACCACCGTTTTGGCCACTGGAAGATTGAGGATTTGGCTAGCTTGGTCACTTCCATCATCATGTTCTATGTTGGTTTTGATGTTCTAAGGGATACCATTCAAAAGATTCTCAGTCATGAAGAAACGGTTATTGACCCTCTGGGTGCAACTCTAGGAATCATTTCTGCAGCGATTATGTTTCTAGTTTATCTCTACAATACTCGCCTCAGTAAGAAATCCAACTCCAAGGCACTCAAGGCTGCCGCCCAGGACAATCTTTCTGATGCTGTTACCTCACTTGGTACTACCATTGCCATCCTGGCCAGCAGTTTCAATTATCCCATTGTGGATAAACTGGTTGCCATTATCATCACTTTCTTTATCTTGAAGACTGCCTATGATATCTTTATCGAGTCTTCCTTTAGCCTTTCCGATGGTTTTGACGACCGCCTGCTTGAGGACTATCAAAAGGCCATTATGGAAATTCCCAAAATTAGCAAGGTTAAATCTCAAAGAGGTCGCACCTACGGTAGCAACATTTACCTTGATATTACGCTAGAAATGAATCCTGACTTGTCTGTTTTTGAGAGTCATGAAATCGCGGATCAAGTCGAGTCTATGCTGGAGGAACGTTTTGGCGTCTTTGATACCGATGTCCATATCGAGCCAGCACCTATCCCTGAGGATGAGATTTTAGACAATGTCTATAAAAAATTGCTCATGCGCGAACAATTGATTGATCAGGGAAATCAACTGGAAGAACTCTTAGCTGACGATTTTGTCTATATTCGTCAAGATGGAGAACAGATGAATAAAGAGGCCTATAAAGCAGAAAAAGACTTGAATTCAGCTATCAAGGACATCCAAATCACTTCCATCAGTCAAAAGACCAAACTCATCTGCTATGAGTTAGATGGTATCGTCCATACCAGTATCTGGCGTCGTCACGAAACCTGGCAAAATATCTTTCATCAAGAAACCAAAAAAGAATAGAGAAATCCTGTCATGAGACGGGATTTTTCTATTCTTCTAGCTATCAAATTCACTTAGATACTCATAGCGTTCGTATTTTTCAAGGAGTGCTTCGTTTTTCTCATCCAGTTCTTTTTGGAGAGTAGCCAACTTACCAAAGTCAGAGCCGTTGGCCTGCATTTCCTCTTCAATGACAGCGATACGATTTTCCAAGGCTTCAATATCGCTTTCAATACTTGCCCACTCCTGCTTTTCTTGGTAGGTCATGCGTTTCTTGTCTTCACGGACCTTGACCACTTTCTCCTTTTCGGCCTTTTGCACTTGATTGGCCAACTCTGTTTCAAAGACTTTTTCATCAAGATAATCGGTATAATGACCAAAGAAAGGACGAATCTTGCCATCCTCAAAAGCGAGAATCTTGGTCGCTACCTTATCTAAGAAATAACGGTCATGGCTAACTGTCAAAACTGGACCAGCAAAGCCTTGCAAGAAATTCTCCAAAACTGTAAGAGTAGCAATATCCAAGTCATTTGTCGGCTCGTCCAAGAGAAGAACATTTGGTTTTTCCAAGAGCAGTTTGAGGAGATAAAGACGTTTTTTCTCTCCCCCAGACAATTTCTCAATCAAGGTTCCATGCGTCGAACGTGGGAAAAGGAACTGCTCCAGCAACTCTGCAATCGAAGTCGTAGAACCACCGCTGGTCTTGACCTCTTCTGCCACTTCCTGCAAGTAATTGAACACTCGCTTGCTTTCATCCAAACCCTCAATTTGCTGAGAGAAATAGGCGATGCGAACAGTTTCCCCAATCACAACTTGTCCTGCTGTCGGCTCAAGAATGCCTGCAATCAAGTTAAGGAGAGTTGATTTCCCAACACCGTTATCCCCAACAATTCCAATACGATCTTTAGCCTGTACCAAGAGATTAAAATCTTGCAAAATAGGCTTGTTTTCATAGGCAAAGAAAACATCCTGAAACTCGATAACTTTCTTCCCAATCCGACTGGTTTCAAAGTTCATGGTCAAGTCTGTCTCAGCAACGCCACCTGAAACTTCTTTCTTTAAATCATGGAAACGATTGATACGAGCTTGCTGCTTGGTCGCACGCGCCTGCGGTTGTCTGCGCATCCATGCCAATTCTTGCTTATAAAGTTGTTCCTTTTTGTGGAGAAGAGCCGCATCGCGCTCATCTTGTTCAGCCTTAAGGCGAACATAGTCCTGATAATTCCCTTGATACTCGGTCAATCCAGCTCGATCCAACTCGAAAATCCGTGTTGACAAAGCGTCCAAGAAATAGCGATCGTGGGTGATAAAAAGGACGGTCTTCTTGGAATTTTTCAAAAAGAGGGTCAGCCACTCAATAGTCGCAATGTCCAGATGGTTGGTCGGCTCATCCAGCAGCAAGAGGTCGTGGTTGCCAAGAAGAACTTGCGCCAACTGGACCCGTCTTCTTAGACCACCTGACAATTCTCCCACTGGAGTAGATAAGTTCTGAATACCCAGCTTGCTAAGAACCGTCTTGACCTGACTCTCAATTTCCCAAGCTTGGAGAGAGTCCATTTCTGCCATGACCCGTTCCAAACGCGCCTGTTTGTCATCACTATAGTTGAGCATGATCAACTCATACTCACGAATGAGTTGGATTTCCTTGAGGTCGCTGGAGAGGACCGTATCCAAAACCGTCTTGCTATCATCAAAATCAGGGTCCTGAGTCAAGTAACCAATCTGGTAATCATTCTTAGCCGAAAAGGGACTGACATCCCCATCAAAGCCAGAAACACCAGATAGAACATCTAAAAGGGTGGTCTTGCCAGTCCCATTAACACCGATTAGACCGATTCTGTCTAGGTCATGGATAATAAAGGAAATATCCTTAAAAACGGTCTTGTCACCGACGGATTTACTTAGTTTTTCAACGATAAAATCACTCATTTTTTCTCCCTCAGATAAGCATGGATGGCTTGACGGTCATTTTCCAATTCTCCATCGACAATGGCATATTCAATCTCTGTTAAAATCTCTCCCAAGTCTGGGCCCGGCTGATAACCATATTCCTTGATTAAAATGCCACCGTTAATCTGAATTTCTTTCTTATCATGAATGGTCAAGCTCTGGTAGGTTTCAGTGATGGCTTGTGGGTTGACTTCTTTTCCTTGGGCCTGACGAAGATTTTCAGACTGTAAAAGTAAATCCAAGTCAAAGCGATAACAATCGCGCTTGCTCAATTCTCCCTTTTCACGCAAGGCCAAAATAGTCAGCAAATCCTGAACTTGCTTGGCAAATTGACGTGAGGTCTTCCAAGCCTTCAAAAATGGCTGCGCATTTTCAATCTCCAAAGCCCACAGTAGAGCTGCCCAGGCTTGTTCAGAGGATTCAAAAGTAAAATCAGTCTCTAAATCAAACAGTCTATTAAGCTCGTCCTGGCTAGATGCCATATCAGGGAGATAGTCATAAGCTTGACTCTCAATCATGGAAGCCAAACCCCTTCTCCAAAATGGAGCCAGCAAGAGTTTATCAAACTCAACGAAGGTACGCTCCACAGAAATTTTCTCCAAAAGTGGCGTCAAAATTTTCATAGCTTTAAATGTTTCTGACTCAAGTTCGAAGCCAAGACTAGCCTGAAAACGAAAACCACGCATAATCCGCAAAGCATCTTCGTTGAAACGCTCACTAGCCACTCCAACTGCTCGTAAGACTTGCTTTTCCAAATCTTCTAAACCATGGAACAAGTCAATGATTTCTCCTGTCTCGTCCAAAGCAAAGGCATTGACTGTAAAATCACGGCGCTTGAGGTCTTCTTCTAGCGAGCGCACAAAGGAGACCGCACTGGGTCTGCGATAGTCCACATAGACATCCTCTGTCCGAAAGGTGGTTACCTCATACTCCTCATCCCCATCTAAAACTAAGACGGTTCCATGCTCGATTCCGATATCGGCTGTTCGCGGAAAAATCTGCTTGGTTTCTTCTGGATAAGAAGACGTCGCAATATCCACATCATGGATAGGACGATTGAGGAGGGCATCTCGAACAGAACCTCCAACAAAATAGGCCTCAAAACCTGCTTCTTTAATTTTTTCTAATACTGGTAAAGCCTTCTGAAATTCAGAAGGCATTTGCGTTAATCTCATAATAAGTGTTCTAATCCATAGACAAGCTCATGACGCTTGACAACTTCTTTAATTCCCAAATTCACCCCTGTCATGAAGGAGCTGCGATCATAGGAGTCATGACGGAGGGTCAATCCTTCTCCCTGATTGCCAAAAATGACTTCCTGATGGGCTACTAAGCCTGGCAAACGAACTGAGTGGATGCGCATGCCATCAAAGTCAGCACCACGGGCACCTGCAATCAATTCTTCCTCATCTGCTGCACCCTGCTGGATAGACTCTCGAACTTCTGCCATTAACTCAGCTGTTTTAATAGCAGTTCCACTCGGAGCATCCTTTTTCTTGTCATGATGGAGCTCGATAATCTCCACATTTGGGAAATATTTAGCAGCCTGCCTTGCAAATTGCATGAGTAAAACAGCACCCAAGGCAAAGTTAGGAGCGATCAAGCCACCCAAATCTTGAGCACGAGAAAATGCTTTTAGCTCTGCAATTTCTTCACTCGTGAAACCTGTTGTCCCAACTACTGGAGCAAAGCCATTTTCAAGAGCAAAGCGTGTATTTTCATAGGCAACAGCTGGTGTAGTAAAGTCTACCCAGACATCTGCTTCAAAACCGACCAAATCAGCCTTATCCTTGAAAACAGGAATACCCTGCCATTCTGATTCAGACTCAAAGGGATCCAAAACTGCTACCAAGTCCAAGTCTGGATCAGCCAAGACCATCTGACAAGCAGCCTGGCCCATCTTTCCCTTAAAACCAGCAATAATTACTCGAATACTCATCTCTACTCCTGACTAAGATACAAAGGACGATAGCTGCCCTTGAAAAATAGGGAATGACGCTGACTTTCCATGAAAGGCAAGACAGGCATCTTTTTTCAAGAGGCAGGTAGTCCGTGTTCAATTTCTAAGATACAAAGCCTGTAAGAACACAGAGTGAAAATAGGAGTTCTAATCAAGGAGTGTCTCCTCCCTCCTTGGAAGAACTATCTTTTTCACAGAGGGTTCCAGGCGTGTTCAATTATCAAGATACAAAGGGCCTTAGCTGCCCGTGAAAAATAGGGGATGGCGCTGACTTTCCACAAAAGGCAAGACAGACATCTTTTTTCAAGAGGCAGGTAGTCCGTGTTCAATTTCTAAGATACAAGCCTTCTTAACTAGTCTAGAAGTGCTAACTAAATCACTGGAATATAACCCAGAGCAATACTTCCTGCTCCTAGGTGTGTTCCAATGACACTACCAAATGTAGCAAGTGAAATATCCGTACCCACTTCAGAATCTAGCAAGTGCTGACGCAATTCTTCAGCCTTTTCAGGAGCATTCCCGTGAATGACAATGATACGGTATTGGCCTGAAGCTGTTGCTTCCTTGATAATCTCAATTAAACGCTTGGTTGCTTTCTTTTCAGTACGAACTTTTTCGTACACTTCAATCACACCTTGGTCATTAAAATAAAGAATCGGCTTAATGCTTAGCAGATTGCCCAAAATCGCAGCTCCATTTGAAAGGCGTCCCCCTTTAACCAAGTGGTCCAAGTCATCCACCATGATGAAAGCAGATGTGTGACTAATCTGAATAGCTAGCTTATCCTGAATAATGGCAAAGTCATCGCCCTGGTCTCGCCAGTTAAAGACACTTTCAACCATGATACCCAGAGGAGCACTTGTGATCAAAGTGTCTGGAAAAGCAATGGTTAAGCCCTCATAGTCATCCACCATATACTGGATATTTTGGTAAAAACCTGAAATTCCAGAAGATAGGAAAAGTCCCAAAGCATGTGTATAACCTTGTTCTTTGAGCGAAGTTAGAATCTCATCTAACTTGGCAATACTTGGTTGACTGGTCTTAGGCAATTCAGAGGCCTGAGCCATTTTTTGGTAAAATTCCTCAGCAGTCAGATTGATGCCTTCGACATACTCCTCACCATCAATATTGACAGGAATATCCAAAACAAATAAATCTTCTCTTTGCAAGGTATCTGCACTGAGATAGGCAGAGGAATCTGTGATAACAGCTAATTTCATATTAGAACTCCAAATTGATTCCTGGTAAGTCTAATGCAATTTCAGTTACTTCGTAAGTTAAACGGTTGAGCATATTCAAACATGGACGAGCCAAGGTTTCCACTTCTTCTTGGTTCAATTCACTTGGTTCGTTAACAATACGACCATCGATATGGTTCACCTGTGAAATGGTTCCACTGATGACAAATTTATCAAATACAATCATAAAACTCAAGACAACAATCAAGGAAGTCACTTGATTTTCTTGGTCATGTTGAATTAATTGGAAGTTCACATCCACCTTAGTTTCAGGAGCTCCATTTTCATTTTCCCATTCAAAATTACGCGCATCAAAATGATACTGACTAACAAATTCTTGTTCACGTTTAAGATTCATGTCTTTCTCCCTCGGCTACAATATTATAAGCTATTGTACCATAATTTTTTATTTTCATCTAGTTTTCTAGGATTTAGTCAATCCCGATTTCAGCTCGAACTACGTCTGCGATGGTATCAACATAGTAGTCCACTTCTTCTGTTGTAGGCGCTTCTGCCATAACACGCAAAAGAGGCTCTGTTCCACTTGGGCGAACAAGGATACGGCCATTCCCCGCCATTTCAGCTTCCATCTTCTCGATGATAACCTTGATAGCTGGCACTTCCATAGCCTTTTCCTTCATGGCATTTTCCACTCGGATATTGACTAATTTTTGTGGATAGATGGTTACTTCTGCTGCCAACTCTGACAAGCTCTTACCAGTTTCCTTCATGATTTTGGTCAATTGAACAGCAGATAATTGGCCATCACCTGTTGTATTGTAATCCATCAAGATGACGTGACCAGACTGTTCACCACCAAGGTTGTAGCCTGATTTTCGCATTTCTTCAACAACGTAACGATCGCCAACTGCAGTGACTGCCTTGTTAATGCCTTCACGATCCAAGGCCTTGTGGAAACCAAGGTTAGACATAACGGTTGTCACGATTGTATTTTGCGCCAATTGTCCTTTTTCAGAAAGGTATTTTCCGATGATGTACATAATCTTGTCACCATCGACGATATCGCCATTCTCATCGACAGCAATCAAACGGTCACTGTCTCCGTCAAAAGCCAAACCGATAGCTGAGTCACTTTCTTTGACCACTTCTTGAAGGGTTTCTGGGTGGGTTGAACCAACATTAAGGTTGATGTTAAGACCATCTGGTGTTTCCCCAATAACAGTTAATTGAGCACCAAGATCTGCAAAGATTTGACGGGCACTTGTAGAAGCTGCACCATTAGCCGTATCCAAGGCAACCTTCATTCCTTCAAGAGGAGTTCCAGTTGAAACAAGATATCCTTCATACTTACGCAAACCTTCTGGATAATCTACCAAGGTTCCCAAGCCTTCAGCACTTGGACGAGGAAGAGTGTCTTCCGCAGCGTCTAGCAAGGCTTCAATTTCTGCTTCTTTTTCATCGTCCAGTTTGAAGCCATCACCGCCAAAGAACTTAATTCCGTTATCAAGGGCTGGATTGTGGCTAGCAGAAATCATGACACCAGCACTTGCTCCTTCAGTTTTTACCAAGTAAGCTACTGCTGGTGTTGCCAAAACACCTAGTTTGTATACGTGAATACCAACTGAAAGAAGACCAGCTACCAAGGCAGATTCTAGCATTTCCCCAGAAATACGTGTATCACGTCCTACAAAAACTTTCGGTGCTTCCGTTTCATGTTGGCTAAGAACATAGCCTCCAAAACGTCCTAGTTTAAAGGCCAATTCTGGCGTTAATTCTACGTTAGCTTCTCCACGGACTCCATCAGTCCCAAAATATTTACCCATTTTTATAAAATCCTTTTCCTATTTTTAATTCGTTTTTGAACTAGTTGCTTTCGTTGACGAAGATGTCTCCGACGAACTGCTTGTTGTTGAATTTGATGCGCTTGAACTTGGTGCTACTGGTTTTGTAGTCACCTTCATTGTTGTGTCGAACGGAGTAATAACTGCCGGTAAGACAACACCATTGCGATCGATTGCCTGCAAAGGTACTGAACCACTGTAATTACCTGTTATGCGTTCGCTGGTTGGTAAAAGCGCAATAACTTTGTCAATCTTAGCTAATGTTTCCTGGTCAGTTGTGACCGAAACTCGTTCGTTTGACACGGTTATACTATCAATTTGTAACTTGGGATCAATCTGGCTTTGGTCAACTTGTGGCACAACAAGCATCCCATCTCGCTTAACCTTCTTCCCAACTTTCACTGTAATCTTTTGAGGCGTTGCCACAGCGGTCAATCCACTTGGAAGATTTTCAATATTCAAGGGAACTTCAATCGTTCCAACACTGGCATCCGTCAAATCAGCAGTTACCTTAAACTTACGAGTGCTCTCCTGCATTTCGCTGGCCAAGGTCACACGATTGGCTCCGGTTAATACCACTGAAACTTCTGATGCAAATCCGCTAATGAAATACTGGTCATCATCATAGTGAATAACGATAGGAACGTTCGTTATCGTATTGGTGTAAGTTTCTGATTTAACCTGCCTTGCGGTATTACTATTTTGAAAGTTGGTTGACGTTGCATAGATGAATAAGATACAAGCAAAAAAGAGAGATGAAATGATGTATAGACTATTTTTTCTCATATTTCCAACCTCCTAACAAACGGTCCTTGAAACTGACTTTTTCCTCAACGGCTGGCAAAAGAATTGCTCGTAGCTCTGCTTCAAATTCTTCAATCGTCAAGTCGTGCTTGAAAACACCGTTATAGGTAATAGAAATGCCACCTGTTTCCTCTGAGACGATGAAGGTCAAGGCATCGGATACTTCTGACAAACCGATAGCCGCCCGGTGTCTGGTCCCAAATTCCTTGGAAATCCCTGTGCTTTCTGTCAAGGGCAGATAGGCAGAGGTGACTGCAATCCGATTTTCTCTGATAATCACAGCACCATCGTGTAGGGGAGTGTTGGGGATAAAGATATTAATAAGGAGTTCAGCTGAAATATTGGCATCCAAAGGAATCCCTGTCGCAATATATTCTTGCAAGGTCCGAACTCGTTGGATGGCAACCAGAGCACCAATCTTACGAGGACTCATATATTCAACCGACTTGATAAAGGCACGAATCATTTGCTCTTCTGCACTAATTTGAGCAGTAGAAAAGAAATCTGTCGCCCTTCCCAAGCGTTCCAAACCAGTCCGAATCTCTGGAGAGAAGATAACAACCGCAGCAATAACCCCATAGGTGATAATTTGATTAATCAACCAAGAAATCGTTGTTAAACCAAGGATATTGGCTACAACCTGGGCTAATACAAAGATCACGACCCCACGCACCAAAATCATAATCTTGGTGCCAGCTATCGCTTTTGTAAAACGATATAAAATATAGGCCACAATCAAAATATCAAACAGATTGATGGCAATACTCCAAGGACTAGAAAACAAGCTAGTCCAATATTGCAGGTTGGATAATTGTTGAAAGTTCATCTGCTGTCTCCTCTCTGTCCAAACACGTTCCTTTCTATTATACCATTTTTCTGACATTTTTTTCCCTATCCTACTTCATTTTAAATTAAGGAAAAATATGATAAAATAAACTGACTAGAAAAAACAAAGGAGAAACCATGTCTCAACTCTATGATATTACCATTGTAGGTGGTGGTCCCGTCGGGCTTTTTGCAGCCTTCTATGCCCACCTACGCCAAGCCAAGGTCCAAATCATCGACTCTCTTCCCCAACTAGGTGGACAACCTGCTATTCTCTATCCTGAAAAGGAAATTTTAGACGTCCCAGGTTTCCCAAATCTGACTGGAGAAGAGTTGACTAACCGCTTGATTGAACAACTAAACGGCTTTGATACCCCTATTCATCTCAACGAAACGGTTCTTGAGATTGAAAAACAAGAAGAAGGCTTTGTAATTACAACTTCTAAAGGAAGTCACCTGTCTAAAACAGTTATCATCGCTATGGGTGGCGGTGCCTTCAAACCACGTCCTCTGGAACTAGAAGGCGTTGAAGGCTATGAAAATATCCACTACCACGTTTCCAACATCCAGCAATATGCTGGTAAGAAAGTGACGATTCTTGGTGGAGGAGACTCGGCTGTGGATTGGGCTTTGGCTTTTGAAAAAATTTCACCGACTACCCTTGTTCACCGCAGAGATAATTTCCGCGCCTTGGAACACAGTGTCCAAGCCTTGCAAGAATCATCTGTGACCATCAAGACACCATTCATCCCTAGCCAACTCCTTGGAGATGGAAAAACGCTTGACAAGTTGGAAATCACAAAAGTTAAATCTGATGAAACAGAAACTATTGACATAGACCACCTCTTTGTCAACTATGGTTTCAAATCTTCTGTTGGTAACCTTAAAAACTGGGGTCTGGACCTCAACCGCCACAAGATTATCGTCAACAGCAAACAGGAATCCAGCCAAGCAGGTATCTATGCTATCGGTGACTGCTGCTACTATGACGGAAAAATTGATCTGATTGCGACAGGCCTCGGAGAAGCACCAACCGCCGTCAACAACGCCATCAACTACATCGACCCTGAGCAAAAAGTACAACCCAAACACTCAACAAGTTTATAAGAAAAGAACCACGAGTCCTACGATTCGTGGTTTTATAGTTCATCGGCTAATTTATTTATCTTTCTAAGTCTGTGATTGACGCCACTTTTGGTCAGAGGGGTGCTGAGACTATCTGCTAACTGCTGGATAGAGTAGTCTGGGTGCTGAATCCGCAATTGCGCTACCTCCTGCAAATCCACTGGCAGGTTTTCTAAGCCCATGATATCTTTGATTTTACTGATATTGTTGATAGTCTTCATGCTGGCAGAAACTGTCCGAGCAATATTGGCTGTTTCTGCATTATTGGCCCTATTGAGGTCATTACGGGTTTCTCGCAAAATCTTAACCCGCTCAAAATCATCACGCGCCTGCATAGCTCCGATGACAATCAAGAAGTCCATAATATCTTCAGCACGCTGGAGATAGGTCACAGCTCCCTTTTTGCGCTCAAGCACCTTGGCATCCAGCAAAAACTGCTGGAGAAGAGAGGCAAGCCCTTGTGCGTGGTCCAGATAAACAGAACTGATTTCCAACTGATACTTGCCTGACTCAGGGTCACGAATGCTTCCATTTGCCAAGAAAGCGCCACAAAGATAAGCACGACCTGCTTCCTCATCTGATAAAATCTCCTCGTCAATACCTGTTTCCAGGCCAAAGAAGGAGTCTGCCAAGTGCAAATCACTCAGCAGGTCCTGCACCTTTTCATCTGTAAAAACGGTATAGACTCGATTCTTGCGAAGATTGCTCCGTTGGTGGTGGCGAATTTCCGATTTGATTTCGTAGAAATGGAGAAAGGACTCATAGAGGTGACGAGCCAGCTTGGCATTTTCTGTCACGACAGACAAGGTCAAACCCGAAGTCGAGAGACCAATACTGCCAGACATCTTGATAATGGCAGACAGTTCATGTCGGCTTAGATGGTGCTGACCTAGGATTTCTTCTTTTACTGCTACTGTGAAACTCATTTTCTCACCTGTATAATGCGCATCAATTCGTCCACTATCAAATCTCCATCGTGGAAGGCACCCCCATTTTCCAGACGAAGGAAGTTGGATGAAATCACACGCGGAACTTGCTTACAAAGACCAGCAAAATCATGTTCCACCTGCACCAAATATTCATCAAACCGGTTGGAATTCATGTATTCCTGAGGCACTTTTTCAATATTCACCAAGACAGTGTCGATAAAAGGTCGGCCAAGGTGACGATGCAAGACTTCCACGTGGTCACTATCTGTAAAGTGTTCTGTCTCCCCACGTTGAGTCATGATATTGCAGACATAGGCGATTTCTGCCTTGGTTTCCAAAAGCGCCTGCCCGATTTCCTTAATCACGATATTGGGCAAAATAGAGGTAAAGAGAGAACCAGGACCTAGGACAATCATATCACTTTCAAGAATGGTCTGCACTACTCGACGGCTAGCCAGAGGCGTATCATCGTTGAGGGTATTGGTCACATAGACATGGTCAATCATGCCTGGATGGTCTGCAATATGGCTCTCTCCAGCCACTTCTGTCCCATCCTGAAAGACTGCATGAAGGGTCAAGGGATGGTCACTGGAAGGATAAATCTTCCCAGTTGTATGGAAAAATTTGCTCAGTAACTGCATGGCATTATAGGTCGAACCCTGCATTTCTGACAAGCCAGCAATGATGAGATTACCCAATGGATGACCAGCAAAGGCTCCTGCATCTTCAGAAAAGCGATACTGAAAGACTTTCTCATAAAACTTAGGCATATCCGACATGGCCACAAGGACATTGCGGAGATCTCCTGGCGGTGTCAACTGCTGCATGTTTTTTCGGAGTTCACCTGATGAACCACCATCATCGGCCACCGTTACGATAGCAGCGATTTCCACATCTTTTTCACGCAGACTTTTAAGAATGACGGGGATCCCAGTCCCTCCACCAATCACCGTTATCTTTGGTTTTCTCATGAACGGTTTACCGTTTCCTTTCTTCGGTCTTTGTCGCGATGCCCTTCATTAACAGGCCAAATCTTGGATAAGTCCTGCGCCAAGCGTTTAGCAAAGGCTACACTACGGTGTTGTCCACCCGTACATCCCATGGCAATGGTCAAAACTGACTTCCCTTCCTTTTGGTAACTTGGCAAAATCGGCTCAATCAAGGCCAACAAATGCTGATAAAAATCTTCTGACTCAGGATGATTCATGACATAGTCATAAACTGGTTCATCTACACCCGTTTGATTACGCAGTTCTGGTAGATAATAGGGATTTGGCAAGAAACGGACATCAAAGACCAAGTCTGCATCAATTGGGATTCCATATTTAAAGCCAAAAGACATGACCTCGATACGGAAAGACTGGGCTTGCTCTTGATCTGAAAACTGCTCTGCAAGGGTTTTACGCAGCTCACGAGGAGTAAGTTCAGTCGTATCCACCACATTTTGGCTCATATTTTTCAAAGGCGCCAAGAGCTCACGTTCCAGCTTGATTCCATCCAAAATCCGTCCATCTGCTGCTAATGGGTGACTCCGTCTGGTTTCCTTGTAACGAGCAACCAATTCCTTATCAGCTGCATCCAAAAAGAGAATTTTAAAGTCCAGTTCTTCCTTGTTTTCCAACTCATCCAAAACAGCTTGAATCTCTGAGAAGAAAGAACGGCTACGCATATCTACTACCAAGGCCAACTTATGGTCGTCTTCCTTTGTTTCCACCAACTGCAAAAACTTAGGCAAGAGAGCTGGCGGCATATTATCAATAGTAAAATAACCCAAATCTTCGAAGGACTGAATGGCAACTGTTTTCCCTGCACCACTCATTCCTGTCACAATCACCAAGTGAAGTTGTTTCTTTGTCATCTTTTTCTCCTTATATCAAAAGAAGTTTGGCAGAACCAAACTTCAACTAGCTTATCCAATCTCTGCGATGACTTCGATTTCGACTTTTACATCACGAGGAAGACGAGCTACCTCTACTGCTGAACGAGCTGGAAATTCCTCTTTAAAGGCCGTTTGGTAAACCTCGTTAAAAGGAACAAAGTCGTTCATATCGCTCAAAAAGCAAGTTGTTTTGACAACATGGTCAAAGTCAGTTCCTGCTTCTGCCAAAATAGCACCGATGTTTTTTAAGACTTGCTCTGTCTGTTCTTGAATCGTTTCTCCAACGATTTCCCCAGTTTCAGGAGAGAGAGGAACTTGACCACTAGCAAACAAAAGGTTGCCAACGATTTTTCCTTGAACATATGGTCCGATAGCCTTTGGGGCTTTGTCTGTATGAATTGTTTTTGCCATTTTCTTTTCCTCACAATTTTTCTAAGATTGCATCCCAAGCCTCATCCATCCCTGCCTTGCTGACAGATGAAAAGAGGATAAAGTCGTCACTTGGGTCAAAGTTTAATTTCTTTTTGATTGCTGATTCATGCTTGTTCCATTTACCACGAGGAATCTTGTCCGCCTTAGTCGCCACAATGATGACTGGGATCTCATAATACTTAAGAAATTCGTACATCTGCACATCATCTGCTGACGGGTCATGACGAAGGTCAACTAGACTGACCACTGCACGAAGATTTTCCCGAGTCGTTAGGTACTCCTCAATCATGCGCCCCCACTTTTCACGCTCCTTTTTAGAAACACGGGCATAGCCATAACCAGGCACATCCACAAAGCGCATCTTGTCGTCAATATTAAAGAAGTTGAGAAGCTGGGTTTTACCAGGTTTACCTGATGTTCGGGCTAGATTCTTACGGTTCAGCATGGTATTGATAAAGCTAGATTTACCAACATTTGAACGTCCTGCTAGAGCAATCTCTGGCAGTTCATCCTGCGGATAGTGGGATTTATTAGCCGCACTGAGCAAGATTTCAGCATTATGTGTATTAAGTTCCATAGTCACCTCTAGGCTGTTTCTAGGATTGGTTTATCCGTTCCATCAACAGCTTCTTTAGTGATGCGGACCAATTTCACATTTTCCTGACTCGGTACTTCAAACATGACATCTAGCATGGTTTCTTCGATAATCGAGCGAAGTCCTCGCGCCCCTGTATTCCGTTCGATGGCCTTGTTGGCAATCTCTTGAAGGGCTTCGTCGTCAAATTCCAACTCGACATCATCATAAGAAAGCAAGGTTTGGTACTGTTTCACCAAAGCATTTCTTGGTTCTTTCAAAATACGCACCAAATCATCTACTGTCAACTGTTCAAGAGCTGCAAAAACAGGCAAGCGTCCAATCAACTCAGGGATAATACCAAATTTTTGAATATCTTCTGCGATGATTTCTTGCATGTAAGAGCTGTTTTCATCAATCGCTTTATTGTTTTGACCAAATCCGATGACTTTTTCACCCAGACGTTGTTTGACGATTTCTTCAATACCATCAAAGGCACCACCCACGATGAAGAGGATGTTTTTAGTATCCACTTGAATCATCTCTTGTTGTGGATGCTTACGTCCACCTTGAGGGGGCACGCTAGCAACAGTTCCCTCGATAATCTTGAGAAGGGCTTGTTGCACACCTTCCCCAGAAACATCACGTGTGATAGACACGTTCTCGCTTTTCTTAGCAATCTTGTCAATTTCATCCACATAGATAATCCCACGCTCTGCACGCTCAATGTTAAAGTCAGCAGCCTGCAAGAGTTTGAGGAGGATATTTTCCACATCCTCACCTACATAACCAGCCTCCGTAAGAGCTGTCGCATCCGCAATTGCAAAAGGTACATTCAAGCTCTTAGCCAAGGTCTGAGCAAGGAAAGTTTTCCCCGAACCAGTTGGGCCAATCATCAAGATGTTTGACTTCTGCAAATCCACATCTTCTGACTCTTCACGCGTATCGTGGAAATTGATGCGTTTGTAATGGTTGTAAACAGCTACTGCCAAGGCACGCTTGGCACGATCTTGACCGATTACGTAGTGGTTCAAGATATGGAGAAGTTCGATTGGTTTTGGAACTTCAGACAAGTCTGCCAAGACTTCCTCAGCCAACTCCTCCCGAATAATTTCCTGGGCTAACTCCACACATTCATTACAGATAAAGGCGTTGTTACCTGCGATTATTTTTTGTACTTCTTCCTGGCTTTTGCCACAAAATGAGCAATAAACCATCATATCATTATTCCTAGTTGTAGGCATGATTTCCTTCCGTTCTATTCTATACTGTCATTCTATCTAAAATAAGGTCATGTAAAAAGCATGGATACTATTGACCAAATTGGTAAAGGCATTTAACCAGAGCAGGACAGAAAGTCCATAGCGCTTTTTACGAAAAGCCTGTACTCCTGCAAGTAAGCAGACCAAACACAGCATGGCTGTGAAAAAACCAAATATACTACGTTCCATTAGACTTCCTTTCTCTTGCGGTATTGGATGGTAAAATCATAAGGATTTTTGTCATCTTTGGTATAAGATTTGCTTGAAACCGTCTCAAAAAGAGACAAGTCAAACTCCTCAGGAAAATAGGTATCTCCCTCCACACGAGCATGAATGTGAGTCACAATCACTTCGTCAAGGTAGGGCTCAAAAGCCTGAAAAATCTGCTTTCCACCGAGAATATAGAGATTCTTGTCTTGCCCCTGATACCAGTCGAGAACAGACTGGACATCCTGAAAAGTAGTAACCCCATCTATCTTTTCTTCCGGGTTACGTGTCAAAATCAAGGTCTCCCGTTTTGGAAGCAAGCGACGCCCCATCCCATCAAAGGTCACGCGCCCCATCAAGATAGCATGATTCAGAGTTGTTTCTTTGAAGTGTTGCAGTTCTGCTGGTAAATACCAAGGCAGACGATTGTCCTTACCAATCACACCCTCTTCATCCTGGGCCCAAATAGCTACAATTTTCTTAGTCATGCTTCCATCCTTTCCACTGATAGTACTATTTTATCAAAAAACTCAAAAAAAGACTGGTTTGGAATGCGTTCAGTTTGATAGAAAAGAAGCAGGCTAGCTTTAGCCTGCTTCTCCGGTCCCTAGGACATGCGTTTTTTTGCTTCTGATTCAATTTTTTTAACTACTTCTTGAATGTTCAAGCCAGTTGTATCAAGGTAGACAGCGTCCTCTGCTTGTTTGAGAGGTGAAGTCTCACGATGACTATCCTTGTAGTCACGCGCAGCAATTTCCTCTTTTAGGGTTTCAAGGTCTGTTTCAATTCCCTTGGCAATATTTTCCTTGTAACGACGCTCTGCTCTTTCATCAACAGAAGCTACTAGAAAAATTTTCAGTTCTGCTTGTGGCAATACAACAGTTCCAATATCGCGACCGTCCATGACAATCCCACCTTGCTGGGCAATCTCTTGTTGGAGAGAAACTAGTTTCTCACGAACTTCAGGAATTGCCGCAATAGCAGAAACATGATTGGTCACTTCATTTTCACGAATAGGATGAGTAATGTCCACATCTCCTACAAAGACAAGTTGTTCTCCAGTTTCTGAGCGCCCAAAACTGATTGGATGCTGGTCCAATAAGGCTAAAAGTTCCTCAATCTCTTCCACTCCTAACTGGTGTTTCAGAGCCATATAGGTCGCTGCACGATACATAGCACCTGTATCTAGATAGGTGTAACCAAAATCCTTAGCAATAATCTTTGCGACCGTACTCTTACCGCTTGAAGCTGGACCATCGATAGCAATTTGAATTGTTTTCATATCAACTCCTATTTGATTTTGATAACATCACCTGGATTAGCAAACCAAGACCCTGTAGCCATATGCCCAGGATTCAAGGCCTCTAGCTGAGCAATCGAGATTCCTGCACGAGCGGCAATGGCTGCTTCTCCTTCTCCAGCCATAACTTTTGTAGTTCCTTCTGGATCAGTTGGATGTTCTGAGCTACTAGATGACTCTTCTACCTTCTCCTCTGAACTAGAAGATGCCTGCTCTGAACTACTACTAGAAGTAGAAGAAACTTGCTCTACTTTTGTATCTGAATCGTGAAAATCTTTCAAGGCTGCTGTGCGATTACTCCCTCCACTTGAAAGGTAAATCAATACTATTATCATTGCTACAACAATCACGAAAAAGAGACTAGCTAGAATCGTCAAAACACGATTTGCAACAACGCCTGTACCTTTTTGATTACGTTGATGTCGTTCCGTTCTCGTCTGTTCTTCCTGATTCTCATAAATATCTTCTTGCCACGGTTCTTTTGCCATACCTTACTCCTTGTTTTTTTTTACTTTTCTTATTACAATATAAATATGAAAATCACACTTATACCTGAACGTTGCATCGCCTGTGGGCTTTGCCAAACTTATTCTGAATTATTTGATTATCACGATAATGGAATCGTGCGTTTTTACGATGACCCTGACCAACTAGAAAAAGAAATCTCTCCTAGACAGGACATCGTAGAAGCTGTTAGAAACTGTCCGACACGTGCCTTGATTAAAGATTAACTCTAATATCAACAAGAACGTTCCACTTCTTCTAGTTTAGCATATTTCCATGCAAAATTATAGTCTTTTCTCTTTATTTTTTTCTGTAAAATCAGGAAGGTCACTTTTTTCTTTGACGAGATAAAGTGGTCTTTTTTTAGTCTCTAGATAAATCTTACTGATATACTTGCCGAGAATCCCAATGGTCAAGAGTTGAATCCCACCAAGGAAGAGAATAACAGCCATCAGAGAGGTCCAACCTGACGTCGGATTGCCCAAAATGAGGGTCCGAACCACAACAAAAAAGGTCATTAGTAGAGAAATAAAACAAGATAGGAGACCTGCCACAAAGGCTATAATCAAGGGAAAATCTGAAAAGTTAACAATCCCTTCAATAGAGTAGAAAAAGAGTTGCCTAAAACTCCAACTGGTCTTGCCAGCCTGCCTTTCGACATTTGGATAGTCCAGATAGTGGGTTTTAAACCCCACCCAGGTAAAGAGCCCCTTTGAAAAACGATTGGACTCGGTCAAAGCTAAAATGGCATCCACTACAGATCTTCTCATCATGCGAAAATCACGGACACCTGACGGCAGGGCTACTGGACTAATTTTTTGCATAAGGTGGTAAAAGAGATTAGCACAAAAACTGCGAAAGAAGGGTTCTCCCTCCCGACTAGTTCTCCTGGTCCCAACACAGTCCAAGTCTGTATTCTGGTCTAGTAAGGCTTTCATCTCAAGCAACATACTAGGAGGATCTTGGAGGTCTGCATCCATCACCACCACTAGATCTCCTGTCGCATATTGCAAGCCTGCATACAGAGCTGCTTCTTTACCAAAATTTCGCGAGAAAGAAATATAATGCACTGCTGGATTTTGCTCCCGATAGGTCTTTAAGAGTTCCAAGGTCCCATCACTTGATCCATCATCGACAAAGACATACTCGATTTCTGTTCCCAAATCTGGAAGTAAAGCTTCCAAAGCCTGATAAAAAAGAGGAAGTACTTCCTCTTCGTTTAAACAGGGGACAATGATTGACATCACCATCTTAGTCTTCAAATCCATTTGGATGCTTACTTTGCCAACGCCATGCGTCTTCACACATTTGGGTGATGCCGAGTTCTGCTTCCCAGCCCAGTTCTGCTTTGGCTTTTGCAGGATCTGAATAGCAGGCTGCGATATCCCCTGGGCGACGGTCTACAATGCGGTAAGGAATTGGACGTCCCACTGCTTTTTCCATATTTTGGATAATTTCAAGAACTGAGTAGCCTTTCCCTGTTCCAAGGTTATAAACGTTTAGGCCTGAACCTTTTTGGATTTTTTTCAGAGCTGCAACGTGACCTTTGGCCAAATCAACAACATGGATATAGTCACGAACACCAGTTCCATCTTCCGTATCGTAATCGTCTCCAAACACTTGCACTTGCTCTAATTTCCCAACGGCTACTTGAGTCACATATGGCAAAAGGTTATTTGGAATACCGTTTGGATTTTCTCCCAAATCTCCGCTCTCATGAGCTCCGATTGGGTTAAAGTAACGAAGCAAGACCACATTCCATTCTGAGTCTGCCTTGTAGATATCCGTCAAAATTTCCTCTAACATGAGTTTAGTGCGGCCATATGGATTGGTCACTGAAAGTGGGAAATCTTCCAAGATTGGCACTGTATGAGGATCTCCGTAAACTGTCGCAGAAGAACTGAAGATGATGTTTTTACAGTTGTTTTCTTCCATGGCTTTCAAAAGGCTGACAGTTCCTGCGATATTGTTGTCATAGTAGGCAAGAGGGATACGGGTTGATTCGCCAACAGCCTTCAAGCCAGCAAAGTGAATGACCCCTGTTGGTTCTTCTTGTTTGAAAATGTCTCTGAGGGTATCTGTATCACGAATATCTGCCTCATAGAAAGGCACTTCAACTCCTGTGATTCTCTCAACAACTTCTAAACTTTTTCTGTTACTATTAACAAGGTTATCCACCACAACAACCTGATGACCTGCTTGGATTAACTCAATAACAGTGTGAGTTCCGATAAAACCTGCTCCACCCGTTACCAAAATCTTTTCTTGCATCTTCTTTCCTCGATTCTCGGATTATTTTTTCTTATTTTACCATTTTTGATAGGGAATGTCATTTGCCATCCTAGAGGGGAGGCTAAAATTTCAGTAAAATTCTTATTCTCTTTGAAAATCTCTTCAAATCACGTCAACGTCGCCTTGCTGTAGGTAGAGTTACTGACTTCGTCAATTCGATCCACAACCTCAAAGCAGTGCTTTGAGCAGCCCGCGGCTAGTTTCCTAGTTTGTTCTTTGACTTTCATTGAGTATTATTCGCTTTTTACTCGTTTGACATAGTTTTCAATTGGGTAGTTTAGAGGGTCCAAGGTCAACTCCTTGTCTTGGATCAGTTGAGCTAGATGGTAACCAATGATAGGACCAGTTGTGAGGCCTGATGAACCTAGTCCACTGGCTGCATAGACACCTGACAATTCTGGAACCTCTCCAAAGAAAGGAGAGAAATCACTGGTATAGGCACGGATTCCCACTCGTTCACTTCTGGAAGTCGCTTCCGATAAAGCAGGATAGTGGGGCAAGGCCACCTCCTCCATTTGTTGGAGTAAGGTTTCATCTACCGTCAAATCAAATCCCATGTCATTTTCGTGGGTAGCGCCTAGGGACAATTTCCCACCTGCAAAAGGAATTAAATCCCACTCCCCTTCTGGCATAACAACAGGGTATGATTCCATATCTTGGGCAAGTTGATAATCTCGTAATTGCCCTTTCTGAGGACGAACATCTACATCATAACCCAAGGGTTCTAATATGTGACCCAACCAAGCTCCCGTCGCTAAAATAACCTGATCAAACACCTCTTCACCAATCTTGTAACCTGATGCTAAAGGTGTCAGAGTTACTTTTTCTTTGACCAGCTTGACCTGACTGGATTCTAGCAAACAAGTCACTAAAAGTTGGCCATCTACTCTCGCTCCACCAGAAGCATAGAGCAAGTGATCAAATCCCTGCAAACCAGGGAATAATTCATTAGCTGATGCTTGGTCCAGAATGGCTAATTGCCCTATCAAAGGAGATTCTTCTCTACGCTGGAGGGCTAGTTGATAGAGTTCTTCCAACTTAGTTTCATCCTTTTTCAGGAGAAAGACTCCCGAACGCTGGTAAAAGTCGATTTCTTGTCCTGACTTCTCTAAATCAGCTAATAAATCCACATAAAAGTCAGCCCCCAAGCGCGCCATTTTGTACCAGGCTTTATTGCGGCGTTTGGAAAACCAAGGGCTGATAATTCCTGCTGCGGCCTTGGTAGCTTGACCTTGTCCATGGTCAAAAACGGTCACCTCTAGGTCACTTTCTTTAGAGAGGTAGTAGGCAGCTGTTGCACCTACAATCCCTGCTCCGATAATGGCAACTTTTTTCATTGTTTTCACTTTCTAACTAGATATGGTGGAAAGGATTGGTCGATGCTTGACTAGGTACAATATCGATAGTCCAGCCTTTTTCAGCCTCCCATTGAGTAAGGAGTGCAGAAATTTTTTCCACAAAAAGCACTTCAATATAGTGACCTGGGTCCAATGCCAGTAACCCATCAGACAACATATCCTGGGCAGTGTGGTAGTAAATATCACCAGTGATATAGACATCCGCTCCTTTAGCTAAAGCATCCTTATAGAAAGACTGCCCGCTACCACCACAGATGGCCACTCTTGAAATAGACTTCTGCAAATCACTCTCTTGATAATGCACCATTCGAAGGCTATCTAAACCAAAGACTTGCTTGACATGTTGGGCCAATTCCCCAAATGTCTGAGGCTGAATAGTTCCAATACGACCAATTCCACGTTCTGGACCTGTCTCCTGTAGATAGGTCGTTTCCTCGATACCTAGCATCTGGCAGAACCAGTCATTGAGGCCATTTTCAACGATGTCAATGTTGGTATGGCTGACATAAACTGCAATGTCATGCTTGATGAGATCAATGTAAATCTGATTTTGTGGACGGCTAGCTACCAAATCCTTGATGGGACGGAAAATAGGTGCGTGCTTAACGATAATCAAGTCTACACCCTTTTCAATGGCCTCTGCCACCGTCTCTTCACGAATATCCAGAGCAACCATGACCCTTTGGATATCCTTGTCTAGAGTTCCAATTTGCAGACCACGACTGTCTCCCTCCATGGAAAATTCCTGAGGGCAAAAGGCTTCATACGCGTTAATCACTTCACTTGCTAACATGGAGCACCTCCTTGATGGCTTGAATCTTATCTACTAGAACTTGACGTTCTTCCAGATTTTTGTCTGGGATTTGTCCAAGGGCAAACTCTAGCTTAATAGCTTCTTTTTGCCATTTTTGGACAAAGACTGGGCTGACTTCTTTGGACAAAAAAGGACCAAAGCGGACATCGCTGGCTGATAGCTTCATTTGTCCTGCTTCCACCACCAAAATCTCGTAAAACTTGCCAGCTTCTTCTAAGATGCTTTCGGCTATAATCTGAAATCCGTTGTCTTGCAACCAGATACGCAAGTCGTCTTCACGATTATTAGGCTGGAGGATCAAACGCTCTACATTAGCTAACTTGTCCAAGCCTTCTTCTAAAATCCTAGCAATCAAACGACCTCCCATGCCTGCAATGGTGATGACCGACACTTGGTCTGCCTCTTCAAAAGCTGTCAGCCCATTGGCTAAACGGACTTGGATTTTCTCCTTTAGGCCGTGCGCCTCAACATTTTTGACTGCAGATTGGTAGGGACCTTCCACCACCTCACCTGCAATGGCGCTTTTGATTTGGCCTCTCTCAACCAACTCGATAGGCAGATAAGCATGGTCACTCCCCACATCTAGTAAAATAGCCCCTTGGGGCACAAAGGAAGCCACCAATTCTAATCTCTTTGAAATCATCTTCTCTCTCTTTCCAAAACTCTATTACCTTTTATTATACCACATTTCAGCTGGCAATCTTGTACCTAAAAAGACCGCAATCCACAGATTGCAGCCTTTCTTTATTTTCTGGCTTGATAGCGACTAGTCAGGATGAAAATCACCGTAAAGACCAACATCATGAGACCATAAACAGGTAGTGTTTGTCCTGTTAAGGTTGAAATTTCAAGCAGTTTTTGAATTCTTGGGAAGAGAGCTGTGGCTAGGAAGCCTCCTACTGACCAAACAATCAAGAGGACACGCCATAGGGTAAATGGCATGCAGGCTCTAAATACAGATAAGAAACCAATTGACCCCAAGAGATAATAGAGGAGGGTTGAGATTTCTATCTCAGACCAACCTTGACTACTTCCAAATATTTTCACAAAAAGAACGCTGAACACAACCATGAGAGCACTTGGTAGGGCACGAAGCATGGATCTTCTGAGGAAGTTTGGCTCGACAGGTTTGATATTTCGCTCAAAAGTCAGAACGAATGGTGGGAAACCTTCCACGAACTGGTCAATCATGGTAATCTGGATCGGAATGAAGGGGAAAATCAAAATCCACTCAGACCGACCTAGTAAAGCACTGGCAATACAGATGACCGCTAATATGAATGAATAGATGGTCTTTATCAAGAAAATCGGGGCGATGTGGGCAATGTTATTGACCACCCGACGACCTTCAAAGAGAATTTCAGGAACATCATTAAAGTCTGAGTTCAAGAGAACCAGATTGGCAATCTGACGAGTCGCGGGATCTCCCTCAGCCATCACGATAGAACAATCCGCCTCACGAAGAGCCAGAATATCATTAACTCCATCCCCTGTCATAGCTGTTGTATGACCCGCTTTTTTCAGTGTTTGGATGATGAGTTTCTTTTGATGAGGGGAAACACGTCCGAAAATCGCAGTCTCCTCCGCCATAGCAACCAATTCCTCATCCGTAATTTTCGAGCAATCGACATAGCTGTGGTAGTCCGCAAAACCAGCCTTCTGGGCAATGCTGGATACCGTAACTGGATTGTCACCAGAGATAATCTTGAGCCCCACTTCCTGAGAACGGAGATAGTCCAGCGTCTCTGCTGCTCCCTCCCGAATCGGGTCCAAGATTTCCAGCAAGGCTAGAGCCTGAATATCAGATGGTTTCTGTGGCTTGTGATGGTCTAATTTCTCCTGACTGAGAGCTAAGACTAAGACACGTGAACCTCTCTCCAAGGCCTCTCTGGCTTCTGGTACCTCAGAATCCAGCAACATCTCAGGTGCACCTAAGAAAACTGTTCCCAAATCTTCTAACTCCATGGCTCCCCACTTGCGGTCACTTGAGAAAGGCAGATTGGAAATCATAGGATGAGCAACTTCTCCCACAAAACGCTGGCGAATAGCTTGCGCAGTTGGATTTTTATCCTCACTGTGAGCTATGTAGCTGGCTAAAATGCTGGCAATGGTCTCTTCACCATAAGTTTCCGTCAGTGGAAGAACAGCCTCCACCTGCATCTTCCCTTGGGTGATGGTGCCCGTCTTGTCCAAACAGAGCATGTCCACGCGCGCCAAGGTCTCAACAGAGTACATCTCCTGCACCAAGACCTTTTTCAAGCCCAACTTAATCACTGCAGTCAAGAGCGAAGTAATGGTCAAGAGGGCAATTCCCTTAGGCAACATTCCCAGAAGGGCTGTCGATGAATTTACAACGGACGACTTAAGAGGCAAGCCTTTTAAAAGCAAGGCTTCTAGCAAGAGAGCCAGACCAAAAGGAATGATAATCTTCCCAGTAAAACCAGCTAACCTGTCCAGCGATTTCATGATACGAGAGTTGATTGGTTTAACGGTCTTGGCTTCCAGCATGAGTTTGGAAGCATAGTTGTCTACACCGACATGGTGAACTTGAGCTAAAACTGCCCCACTGGCTAGGAAACTTCCTGACAAAAGCAAGGCATCCACTTCCTTTTGCACCAAATCACTTTCCCCCGTCAACATGGCTTCATTGACTTCCGCAAAGCCTTCCAAAACCAAGGCATCACTAGGAATCTGCTCTCCTGCAGACAAACGAATGACATCTCCTAACACCAATTCTTCAGGATTCAGAGCCACTTCTTGGCCATCACGAATAGTCTTGACCTTTTCCTTGGTCATGAGATTGAGCTTGTCCACCATGTGTTTAGCCCGCAGCTCGGTCACAATCCCAGAAAAAGCGTTAAAGCAGATAACAGCAAAGAAGACCAGATTGCTCCAAGCCTGCACAAAGGCAAGGGCCAAAGCAATGGCAAAGTTCAAAGCGTTAAAAAGGGTAAAGACATTTCGTTTAACGATTTGCCAAGTGCTAGTACTTGCCGATGCGGTAAAATCATTGACCAAGCCCTTAGCCTGTCTTTCCTTGACTTCTCTTTGGGTTAATCCCATAATCTTATTTTTATCCATAAATTCTATCATATCATTTTTTCTAAAAGAATTCTAATCTCATCCCAAATATGGACCTGGTCAAGGGAAAAGTTTGCCAGCCCTCCTTTGATAAGGTATAATAATAACAAGAAAATAATCGAAGGAGATCGCATGTTTTATACTTATTTACGTGGATTGGTTGTCTTGCTCCTATGGTCCATCAATGGCAATGCCCATTATCATAATACTGATAAAATTCCTAATCAAGATGAAAATTATATTCTGGTTGCCCCTCACCGCACTTGGTGGGATCCAGTTTACATGGCTTTTGCGACCAAGCCAAAACAGTTTATCTTTATGGCCAAAAAAGAGCTCTTTACCAACCGTATCTTTGGTTGGTGGATTCGTATGTGTGGTGCCTTTCCTATCGACCGGGAAAATCCTAGCGCTTCTGCCATCAAATACCCTATCAATGTTCTCAAAAAAAGTGACCGCTCTCTCATCATGTTTCCAAGTGGGAGCCGTCACTCAAACGATGTAAAAGGTGGCGTAGCTCTGATTGCCAAAATGGCCAAGGTCCGTATCATGCCGGTTACCTACACAGGTCCCATGACCTTGAAAGGCTTGGTTAGCCGTGAGCGTGTCGATATGAACTTTGGAAATCCAATCGATATCTCCGATATCAAGAAAATGAATGATGAAGGCATTGAAACAGTAGCCAATCGCATTCAAGCAGAATTCCAACGTTTGGACCAAGAAACGAAACAATGGCACAATAATAAAAAACCAAACCCACTCTGGTGGCTTATCCGCATCCCTGCCCTCATCCTTGCCATTATCCTCGCTATCCTAACCATCATCTTTAGCTTTATCGCAAGCTTCGTATGGAATCCAGATAAGAAAAGAGAAAAACTTATTTAAATAAATACAACAATCCCTTGGCAAAAGCCAAGGGATAAATCTTTTATTCGATTTTCCATTTTTGAGCTAACCAGTTAGAAAAAGCTAGAAATCTCTCATCCACTTGTTCATGATGCCCATAAGGGTCAAAGACAAACTGACAGTTCGGATAGTGTTTCTGAAGACTGGTATGGATCTGCTCAGCATAGACTGGTGCTTGAGCCAAGCGATTAGTATGGTGTGCTCCTTCTGTTTGACCGTTCTGTAAATACAGCAAACAGTCCAAATTTTTCACTGTCTCTGTCTTGCAGTAAGTCACAAAATCAGGATACCAAAAGGAACCGCAGATCGAAAAGACACAGGAAACCTTGTCAAAGCTGAAAAGACTGTAGACTGCCGCTAAACCACCTAGTGAATAACCTCCATAAGCAAGGCGTGCTTCATCCAGGCGATAAAGCGACTGCAACTTGTCTAAAAGACCTCCAAATAAATGATCATGATAGACGTTGGCCTGACCTCCAAACTCTGGAGCTCCATCTCTCAGAGCAGCTGCCTTCCAAGGAGTGTAGTCATCTAGGCGATTTTTAGAGGTCAATCCCACTAAAATCACAGATTCGGAAAGGGACGATAGGAAGTCCAAGTTTCCATCATTCAATAAAATTGCCGGATAGATTTGATTGGGGTCGTAGTTAGAAGGAAGGCTGATTTTAACTTGAATTCCTTCCCAATCAAACTCATTATTTATTGATAAAGTCATTGATTTTCTCAAGGGAATCAATCACTGCTGGACCATAGTCCATCAATTCATCGTAAGAGATGGTCATGATTTTTTGATTCTTAATAGCAGGAACGCTTTCCAAAACAGCATTTGCCTTCATCAACTCTACTGCTTTTTCATCCAATTTTTTATTGCGGTCGCTGGTTACATAGATAATCAATTCAGGATCCATTGACACGAGATTTTCCAAGGTCAAGCCTGATGTACCCGTAGCAACGTTTGTATAACCAAGTTGGTTCAGCAAACTTTCTTGCAAAGCAGACTTGTAGGCACCGAAGGTTTCATCATTATAGGCAACCATAATCAAAGCCTTTTTCTTTTCACCTTGACTTGCTGGGTTTGCTTTCTTAACAGCATCAATTTTAGTTTGTAATTGGGATGCGTATTCATTAGCCTTGTCCTGAACATTAAAAATCATGCCAAGATTTTTGACATCTTCTACGATATTCCCCAAATCTTGCTGAATTGTAGAGAGAGAAGCTTTTTGCGTATAAATTGGGATTTTGTTTTCATTCCAAGCGCTAACTGTCCCCAAGGATTTTTCAGAAAACATCATGTTTCGCCCCATCACAGCGTCCGGCTCATAAGAAAGGACTGTCTCTTGTGAGACTGTTTTTTTATCCCCAATTTGAGGAATCGTCGCAATCGCGTCCTTGTATTTGTCCGTCACAGCATTGTCTGGATTGAGCATGCCAACAATTTTATCCTTCAACCCCAACTCCAATAAGATTTCAGTGGTTGAAAGATTGTTGGTGATAACTTTTTCAGGTGCCTTGTCAAAAACTTGTTCGACTTCATTTCCTTTAGCATCATAGGTTTTGATAGTTAGCGGATAAGTCGTCTCTGCTTTAGCCTTTTGACTTGTCTCTGTGCTAGATTGTGTGGTAGCTTTTTCTGTAGTAGTGTTACCACAAGCTGCCAAAGTTAAGGTAGCTACTGTTACGAGTAAAATGCTTAGTGTTTTTTTCATTTTGTTTTCCTTTTCATTCTTATAAATAGTGAATCATGGCTTGCTGGTCCTCGGTCCAAGTCACCTGACTTTGAACTCCGTATACAGTTTGCAATGACTCAGGGGTGATGGTCTCCTTTGGAGTCCCTTGGTAAAGGATTTCTCCCTCTTTCATCAGATAGAGATAATCCGAATAGCGACAAGCAAGTTGAATATCATGTAGGACAGCTAGAACATTGACCTTGAGCTCCTTCACAATAGCCAACAAGTCTAGCTGATACCTGATATCCAGGTGATTGGTTGGTTCGTCCAGGAGCAAGAGAGTCGGTTCTTGCGCCAAAGCGCGGGCTAGTAAGACTCGCTGTTTCTCTCCCCCTGACAGGGACGAATAGAGACGAGTTTTCTTCTCAAGCATATCCACCTTGACAAGAGCATCTTGAACGAGGGCATAATCTCTTTCCCTTTCCTTCTGTAAAAAAGAGAGGTGGGGAGTTCTTCCCAGCAAGACGATTTCTTCAACTGTACAATCAAACTGCAATTGATTAAACTGAGTCACAACTGCCATTTGCTTGGCTGTTTCTTTGAGTGACCAATGTTCCAGTGGCTTTCCATCTAGGCTTATCAAGCCTTTGTCCGCCTTTTCCTGACGATAGAGGAGTTTAAGTAGACTGGTTTTCCCGCTTCCATTTGGTCCTAGTATCGTGTGAAATTGATGCTCCTCAACCTTAAGAGAGACTCCTTTGAGGATTTTTTTCTCTCCTAGTCCAAAGTGGATATCCTGACAAATCAAGTCCATATCAGACCCTCACCTCCCTTCGCCGACCTCCAACAATGTAGATGAAGAAGGGAGCACCTACTAAGGCTGTGAAAATACCAATAGGAAGCTCTGCGTTTGGAATGATGATACGAGAGAGTACGTCTGCCCAGATGACAAAGAGGGCACCTAGCAAGGTTGCAACAGGAAAAAGCCTCTTGTAATTCGTTCCTACTAACCCTCGAGCTAAATGTGGAGTAATCAGACCGACAAATCCAATAATCCCACAGGTTGCCACTAAGACTGCTGTCAGCACAGCCACCATGGTCACATAAAGATACCAATAAAAGCGTAAAGGAATCCCCAAAGTTAAAGCAGCCTCATCTCCCATCATCATCGCATTGAAAACACGATACTGAGTAGAGAAAAATAGAAAGGCTATTCCTACTACTATAGTTGGCAGGACCAAGTCTGCCCAGGAAGTCCCAGCGAGCGAGCCCATGGTCCAAAACTTAATGGTCATCACGCTATCCGCATTAGCGCCAACTGAGATAATAAAGTTGGAAAAAGCCAGAAAGAGAGCGCTGACCACCGTTCCCGATAAGATTAGACTAGAAATCGTCATCCTTCCCTGCATAGAGGCAATGATGAGGACAGCAATTGTTGCCAAAATAGCTCCAAGAAAAGCTCCAAGGCTAATCATCACTTTTAAACCAAGAATGATGCTCAAGGTTGCCCCTAGAGTTGCACCCGCAGAGATGCCTAAGACATAAGGCTCAGCGATGGGATTGTTCACTGTAGACTGCATCACGCTACCACACATAGAAAGGCCTGCTCCTACTATCAGACCTAACAATACTCGAGGGAATCTCATGTTCCATACAATGGCAAGAGTAGACTTAGAAACCTCTCCTATCTCAAGAGGAAATCCTAACCTGCTCAAAATAATCCGATAGGTATCTCCTAGATCAATCGCAACAGATCCCATTGAAACTGCTAGAAAGAGAGAAATCCCTAAAATACCTAGCAAAATAACTAAAAGTAACACAAATTGCTGGTCTTGTCGGCTTCCAGAAAATTTGGAAAGCATGCAAACCTCCTTTGATAGAATCTTAAAAATTTAGAAAATTCTCATGAAAAGTATACCATATTTTCAACAATGGAACAAGATGAGAACAAATGAATATAGTTGGTTTTATAGTGCTAGGAACCGTAAGTAAAGATAATACTTGAGTATATCGAGGTAAGGTGACAACGTAAAAAGCCCTCTGAAAATAGAGAGCCACCTGTTTATATAATTAGTGAGAATCTTTATGTCACCAATTCTCCCACTGGGTTTCGACTTTCACCTCGCCATAGTTGCTTGGTGAGTACTTACTGTCATAAATCGAGCACCAATCTTTCAGAACTTTCTGATTTACGATTTCGTCGTAGTAAGAATCCAAGTCCTTAGCAGTGATACCGTACTGTTCTAGGTAGGATTTCACCTGAGCTTCGTCTTCAATATAAGTTTCCGTATCTGCTTTCTTTAAACCTATATTCACAAATTTTTTTAAAACACGATCCTTACGAGTATAGTTATCCCATATTCTAACTCTAACATTTGGCCCAATTCGTTTTTCAAATGAGATTGAACTTAATTGTGTTTTTGTAGTAAAATTAAAACCAATTTCGATTTCAAAATACTCTTCTGGGGTATGGTCATTATTATAAGTTCCAAATGGATAGTATTTAGAATATTCTCCATCACTTGGCCAATCCGGTCTAATTTCAAAACCTTCTATATTTCTTAAAATATTATTTGAACGATAAGTCTTCTCTGTCTCCTGATAAATTTCATCAAAAATGTTTTTAGGTTGATGGATAAAAAAGTAGAAACAGGATAATACAATTAGTAAGATTAACGCTACTAAACCGAGGATTTTCTTCATCTTATCACCAATTCTCCCACTGGGTTTCGACTTTCACATCACCATAATTGCTTGGTGAGTACTTGCTGTCATAAATGGTACACCAATCTTTCAAAACTTTCTGGTTGACGATTTCGTCGTAGTAAGAATCCAAGTCCTTAGCAGTGATGCCGTACTGCTCTAGGTATGATTTTACCTCTGATTGCTGATCAATATATACTTTGGAATTATTTTCTTTTTTTATTATAGTAACTTCTTTACTCAAAACACCTAATTTATAATTGTAGCTTCCCCATACTTTTACACTAACATTAGAAGATAGTCTTCTTTCAGAGTAAATGAACAAAACCTTTTGTGAGTTTTGAAAATTAAAACCAATTTCTATCTCAGAATAATCTGACGGTATTTTCTCTTTGTTGTATAATCCGAACGGAGTATACAAAATATTGGGGTCATCACTTGGCCAATCTGGTCTGATTTTAAACCCATCTATATGCCTTAAAATATTATTTGACCGATATGTTTTCTCCGTTTCTTGGTAAATTTCATCAAAAATGTTTTTAGGTTGTTTAGGAAAAAAGTAAAAACAAACTGATACAAGTAATACAATTATTGTTAAAACACCTAGTATTTTCTTCATGCTATCACCAATTCTCCCACTGGGTTTCAATCTTGACATCGCCATAATTGCTTGGCGAGTACTTGCTGTCATAAATCGAGCACCAATCTTTCAGAACTTTCTGGTTGACAATTTCGTCGTAATGTTTGTCTAAATCTTCTTTGGATATGTTATATTTTTTTAAATATTCTCTTATTTTTTCTTCATCTTTGAGGTACTCTCCAGCCTTTCTTGGCTCCTCTATAATTGCAAGTTCTTTCTCTAGAGTCTTACTCTTAATATTGTAATAACTTAAATACCACAAAGAAAACTTTGAATTAACTTTCCACTCAAACCAAATAAACATTCCTTTGTTTATACTATCGAAATTAAACTCTATTTCAGTCTCGGAATAATTTTCAGGAAGATAATTATCAATGTAAATTACCTTGGGAGTATACTTTCCTGTTCCCTGCATATCTTTATCATATATTTCATACTTATGTACTTCAACATCTTTCAACTGGTTAAAAACATTGTTTCCAAGATAAGTCTTCTCCGTCTCCTGATAAATTTCATCAAAAATGTTTTTAGGTTGTTTAGGAAAAAAGTAAAAACAAAATAATACGATTATCACAAATAAAGCTACTAGGCCTAGGATTTTCTTCATGTTATCACCTTATCACCAATTCTCCCACTGGGTTTCGACTTTCACATCGCCATAATTGCTTGGCGAGTACTTGCTGTCATAAATCGAGCACCAATCTTTCAGAACTTTCTGGTTGACGATTTCGTCGTAGTAAGAATCCAAGTCCTTAGCAGTGATACCGTACTGTTCTAGGTAGGATTTCACCTGAGCTTCGTCTTCAATATAAGTTTCCGTATCTGCTTTCTTTAAACCTATATTCACAAATTTTTTTAAAACACGATCCTTACGAGTATAGTTATCCCATATTCTAACTCTAACATTTGGCCCAATTCGTTTTTCAAATGAGATTGAACTTAATTGTGTTTTTGTATCAAAATTAAAACCTATTTCGATTTCAAAATACTCTTCTGGGGTATGGTCTTTATTATAAGTTCCAAATGGATAATATTTAGAATACTCTCCATCACTTGGCCAATCCGGTCTGATTTCAAAGCCATCTATATTTCTTAAAATATTATTTGATCGATAGGTTTTCTCCGTCTCCTGATAAATCTCATCAAAAATATTTTTAGGTTGATTGATAAAAAAGTAAAAACAAGATACTACAATTAGTACAAATAACGCTACTAGACCGAGTATTTTTTTCATAATCATCCTCCTAATCTGCCACAACTTCTAAGCGATTTAAAAACTTGGATACACCTGGATATTTTCTTTCAATATATGCTTTAAGAGCATCCTCACCATCTAGCTTAATATCTGTTGGTCGCAAACTATCATAAATAGTATCTCTGACTGTATCCCAATCCTTATTCTCTTTCTCTCTGAGAGGAGTCTTTTTGAAGGTCAGCATAGTAAGAAGAGATAGCTTGGTCATAGGATTGCCCCTTTTGCATCCGGCCTATAAGGTTGACCGAATCTAGGTCAGCCTTGTAGTCATCCTCGCCAATACTTGGCTTCATATCATTAGCGTTAAAGGTCGTGTCTCCCTCCCAGCCTGAAAGGTCCTTGACACGCTCTCTACCACCATAGAGATCGGATAACTGAGCTTGATTAGGATTTAGATGAGTCGCCATGGTAATGGACTGATGGGTAAAGTCTGCATGGCCTATCACCAATTCTCCCACTGGGTTTCAATCTTAACATCGCCATAGTTGCTTGGTGAATACTTGCTGTCATAAATCGTGCACCAATCTTTCAAGACTTTCTGGTTAACGATTTCGTCATAGTCTTTCTCTAATTCTTCTTTAGAAATATTATATTTTCTGAGATATTCTCTTATTTTTTCTTCATCCTCTAGATATTGACCTGGTTGCCTTGGTTCTTCAAAAATCGCAATCTCCTTTTGAAGGACTTTCTTTTTTATATTATAGTGAGCCGAATACCATAGGGTAATATCCGAATTAATCCTTTTTTCAAAAAGAATCGTCATTCCTTTAATACCTGAACCAAAGTTAAATCCAATACTTATGTCTTTATAACCTTCAGGATGAGTTTGATACTTCCCTGAAGGGGTGTATGCAAAATATTCTCCATCATTAGGCCAACCTGGACTAATTTTAAACCCATCTATGTTTCTTAAAATATTATTTGTACGATAGGTCTTCTCCGTTTCTTGGTAGATTTCATCAAAAATATTTTTAGGTTGATGGATAAAAAAGTAGAAACAGGATGATATGATTATTGCAACTAAAGCTAATATACTCAGTGTTTTCTTCATTAACTTTTCCTCCTAGTCTACCAAGGCTTCTAAGCGATTTAAAAATGTGGATACTTCTGGGTATTCTTCCTCAATATACTCTTTAATAGAAACCTCACCTTTTTTTAGTATATCCGCCGGTACTAGGCTAGAATAGATAGTACCTCTTACCTTTTTCCAATCCTTATTTTTCAAGAATTCTCTTTCTCTCTGAGAAGAGTCTTTTTGAAGGTCAGCATAATAAGAAGTTATAGCTTGGTCATAGGATTGTCCCTCTTGCATACGGCTGATAAGGTTGACCGAGTCTAGGTCTGCCTTGTAGTCATCCTCGCCAATACTTGGCTTCATATCGTTTGCATTAAAGGTCGTGTCTCCCTCCCACCCTGAAAGATCCTTGACATGCTCTCTACCGCCATAGATGTCGGATAACTGAACTTGATTAGGATTAAGATGAGTCGCCATAGTGATGGACTGGTGGGTAAAGTCTGCGTGACCTGCTCCATTGTTAGAGTAGGCCTTCAGTTTGCTATCCCAAAATTGGTCAAAGTTACCCGTATCACCATAAATCCCTTCATAAGTACTTTTATAGGAATCATAATGGTTAGTTCCATTTTTTCGATCATATTTCTTAATTTGATCTATATTATCAGATTTCCCACCCGCCATCTCATGCTGCAATCTAAGATTATAATACAGTTCTTTGGCCTTTTCTTCTTTCAATCCCAGTTCTTGAAAGATTTCAAGAATTGGTTTCAATGTTCTCAATTTTTGGCCTGTATTCGGATCACTCACAAATTCTTTATAAAAATAATGCCACAATCCACCTGCCGTTTCGTTCCACTTAAAGTCATCATAGTTGGCGGCACCGACGACTCGCAAAAAGATATAGTCACGAAACTCTTGACTTGAGGTTGGGAACTTCTTATCTATCCCTTGCTTGATGGTCAAGAGCTGTTGGGCTGTCTCTGCGTCAAATCCGTACTCTGCCATCATGGTCTGAACAAAGGCTTTCTCTTGACGACTGAGTTTCATATCCTTTGTGTCAGAATAGGCAAATAGGTAGTTGGCCCAAGTCAGGTCAGATGGGACTTTAAAGACCCCTGTCTTTGCATCCCAACTCGTTTCAATCTGGGCCAGTCCGCGACTCAGTTGCACATCGATACTGTCTAGTTCATCGAACAGTCCTCCTGAATAGCTATCATAGGCGCGCAGGTCTCTCAAAATCGTTTCATAGACGCGTTTATTGGCATGATGTCCTCGCATGAGTTCCACATTACTGCGTCTCAATCTTCCCTTTTCTTCACTATCCATGGTCAAGCTAGAAAGGGTTTGGTTGACTTCATCTAGATAGGCAATCATTTGCTCTTCCTGGCGGATCTTATCAAGTAGATCATCCTCCCGCCAACTCTTGCTGTCGACCATCGTTTGGTAGTCTTCTGGTAATTTCTTGATAGCTTGAGAGAAGGTCTCGGCATAGAGTTGTCCCCCTTTGCTCAAGGGTAATAAGACACTTGCAAAAAAACTTCTAGCCGAATTATAAGCATCGCCCTTTAGACTCTCTGTATCCTCTGAAAACTTTTGAATGGCTGATTGCAAGTCTTGATAAGCCTCCACCTGAGATTGACACATGGTTGCTACACTCGAACTTTGTAGTTGTGATTGTTCTAAGTACATATCAATGCCCATGTCGTTTTTCCTCCTCTCTTTCTAGTTCTTTGCGTCTTTCATAGTAGACCGCATCCAAGTCTCCCTCTAACCGGAACTTTTCTTTTTTCAAATCATCCATGCGGTAGCTGAGGTTCTCAAGAATTTGGTTTTTAAGTTGGTTTCTTTGTAGGAGTGTTTCTTCCAACTGTCCTGCATATCGGCTCTGATAGGCCGCCTCCCACAAATCATTTTGATAACGGTGACTAGCTCTATCATACCCTTCAAAGGTTTCTATCAGTTCTTTGGTGCGATATTTCTCTTTTCCATTGTCTTCTAGCTGGTACAAGAGTTCTCGCTCTCTTTTCTTCAACTCATCCAACTTGCTCATGCATGACTCCTAAAACCATTGGCACCCGCTTCATCTAACGCCTCAAAATCACTCGCTATAGAGTGCAGTCGTTCGGAAGTCAGGGTGACGGCTGCCGAAATCTGACTAGCTAGATTTTGAGACTTTGTCAGACATTGATGGGCTTTGTTATTCCCTTGAAGGGTCGTTCGATCATCTTGACTAGCCACAGCAATTGCTGTTAACGATTGACAAGCATTTTTCAGCTGACTCGCATATGTTTGCGCAATATTTAGATCACTTTTTACTGTTGACATGACTGTTTTATCCTTTTTCTCAATCCCTTGTGATAGGTTTACTTTATTTAGCTATATAGACCTATTATACCATGTTTTGAATGCAAGCCCTAATTTATTCTATATTTAGATAATAAAATAGTTTTATATCTAAAAAGCTACCTAATTAGACTAGCTTCATTATCAAGCTATGCTCAATTGAACACGGCCTAAGCACTTGGCAAAAAAGATAAAATCTCCTAGAAACTGAAGTTTCTTCGTCAATTTTCCTATTTTTGCTTTGTGCTTTTGACGGCCTTTGTATCTTGTTAATTGAACACGGCCTAAGCACTTGGCAAAAAAGATAAAATCTACACGAAGGGAGAAAATCTGGTTTATTTTACCTTATAGTGCTAGGAACCGTAACCGAAGATTATACTCGAGTATATCGCGAGGTAAAGTGACAACATAAAAAGCCCTCTGAAAATCAGAGAGCTGATTTGAGCTCGGGCTAAAATCCTAGTGAAACAAAAAAATCTACACGGTCAGAAAAGTCTCTATCGTGCCATTTTCATACATGATGTATAGTCCAAGTAGAATGAATACTAAGGGCACAATGATTCGCTCGTATTTTTCAATTGTCTCGAATATTAACGGAATAGAGGATAACACCCGACTAATCTCGCATAAGATAATTATGCCGATTACAAACACAAGCAAAGCCACGAGGGTCTGTGACCAATCTAACGAAGCAAAATAAGGTATATAGATACCTAAATTATCTCCACCAGACGCAATTGTCAGCAATGTAACTGTCAAAAACAGTTGATTTGCCTTGCTTTGTTCTAATCTTTCAATAATTTCTTCCTCTTCTTCCTCACCTTCTCCAACAATTGCAAAGCGAATCCCTAAATAGATAGGGATTAAACCAAGCAATCCAACCATCCATTCTTCAGGCACGAAATTAACGACATAAGCAGCAACTAAACTCGCCCCTACAAGTAAGCCTGTGCCTAGATATTGCCCCGCATAAATATGCCATTTTTGTTTATTCTGTGATAGCTGTGCAAATAAAATAAATAAAATAATTAAATAATCGATACTGGTGGAAATATAAACACCAATAGCAGATATGATTGTCTGTCCCATAAAAAAACCTCCTGTATTAGTCAGTAATAAATCAGCAGATTTTAGGAGAGCACAGACACATTAATTTAGCTATCGCTAGTGGGTAATTTCGAACGTAGGAAAGCATTTTACTCCTCCTCAAAACGTAGTTACAAAGTAATTTCTAACTGGAATTCGGTGACTACTTCCATGTAAAGTATAACATACTATACTTTACTTCGTAAAGTGTGGGCTCTCCGAAGGGGCTTGCAGACAGCTACTCGGCTTTTCAAGCCGAGTAGCTACGCACCTTTATGGTGTAATTAGCTGATACCATTTGAGGTTTTTGTAGTCTCCAAAATTGTGATCGATAAAACCTCAATAAAAAAGCTCTCTAAAAATCAGAGAGCCAATTTGAGATTGGGATAAAATCCATACAAAAAAGCTACCCAATGGAGTAGCTTCATTATCAAGACATGCTCAATTGAACACGGCCTAAGCACTTGGCAAAAAAGATAAAATCTCCTAGAAACTGAAGTTTCTTCGTCAATTTTCCTATTTTTGCTTTGTGCTTTTGACGGCCTTTGTATCTTGTTAATTGAACACGGCCTAAGCAAGCAGATAAAAACAAAAAGCCCTCTGAAGTCAGAGAGCTCCAGTCTTGCTGGATAAAACGTTTATAGACTAGGCGGACGAGGCGAAGATTGTACTAATGGTACATCAAGCCGAAGCCAACGAAGTATAGAAACGTTTTAGACGCAAGATTAGCGACGAAGTCCTAGAGAGTTGATCAACTCACGGTAACGGTTAACGTCGTTTTTACGCAAGTATGCAAGCAAGTTACGACGGCGACCGATTTTCTTCATCAATCCACGGTAAGTAGCGTGGTCTTTTTTGTGTTGTTTGATGTGTTCGTTAAGGTGGTTGATTTCCCAAGTAAGGACAGCAACTTGAACCTCTACTGAACCTGTATCACCTTCGTGACGTGCATATTGTGCGATGATTTCATTTTTTTTCTCTTTTGAGATTGCCATGATGTTTCTCCTTTTTATTTGGCTTCATCCGAGTGACAGGTTGGCATGCCTGCAACCAAGAAGAAGTTATTTGTCTTTCCGACAGTTCTTATTCTACCAAGAAGCAGGGACTTTGTCAACTGATTTACTTTTTAAAAACTTGATCTACTCTACTGATTTCAGGGCTTCAAGCATATCCACCTTTCTCAAGTGGTGATTTACAAAGAGACCCAGTAAGGCTAAGATCACAGTCACTGCGACGATTGGAAGAGCAGAGACTTCCCAGCTGACTCGTGGATAAAAAAGTATGGTGACAGGTGAGATCATTTGAATCAAAAATTGATGTAAATAGTAGCCGCCTACCAAACCGAGAACAATCCCCACAAAAGACAGCACCATGGTCTCGCGGTAGATATAGAGGGTCACTTCTTTATTATGGAAACCGAGAACCTTGATGGTCGAAAGTTCACGGATACGTTCTGCCACATTGATATTGGTGAGATTGTAAAGAATGACAATGGCTAGCAAGACGGAAACAAGGACAAGGATTGCCATGGTTTTATTGAGAGAATTGGCTACAGATTCAAAAAGGTGGATAGCCGTTGCATTTTGGACCACCCCAGAAACAGCAGTTTTTTTCATAAAGGCCGCAGCTTCTTTCTCCGTATTGGATGGTGTTGGCTCTTTTAATTTTACTAGGTAGGTATTGTCTTTCGGACTGGTACCGTAGACTTGTTCGTATGTCGCTCGGTTGAGATAAACAAAGTGTCCAACATAGTTTTCAGAAATAGCCGCGACCCTGATTTCTTTCCCATCAAGCTCCAGCTTGTCTCCAACCGTAATACCTTCTAGTTGAGCTAATTTTTGACTCACGACTGCTCCATCTGTGACCTGCACCTCTTGGCCATTTTCCTCTAATGCGATAAAGGGTTTGAAATTTTCTCGGCTTGTGACCATTATAGTGATAGTCTGAAGTCCTGCTTTTCCTTTGAAATCTTTTTCAATGGATTTAGAGTAAATCTTTTGATAAGCATGGATAGGCTCAGCTTGCAAGGCACTTTCTAGGTCTGCTTTTTCTTGCTCCGCTACACTGCTCTTTTCCGCTACAATCATCTGGTATTGCTGGATTTGTTCAAATTGACGATCGACAACTCCTCCCACAGAAGACTGAATGCCAAGACCTGCAAATAGGAGAGCAACCGAACCCGCAACTCCAAAAATGGTCATCAACATCCGTTGCTTATAACGGAAAATATTTCGCGCCGTAACCTTATGAGTGAAGCTCAAACGACTCCAAATAAAGCTCAAGCGTTCCAGCAAAATCTTTGATCCTTTAACGGGAGGTTTGGGCAGCAAAAGTTGAGCTGCTTCATCGTGCAATTCCCTCCGTGCCACCAGATAAGCCGGCAAAACGCTGGATACCCAACTTAAAGCTAGGGCAATAAGACTATAAGACCAATAGAAATACTCCTGACTTTTCCCAACAACCATTCCAGCTGTTATAACATCCGAAATCACGCCTGCAAGGAGATAATGTCCTAGAAGCGTTCCTAAAACAGTTCCCACAGTTCCTGCAAGAAAACCATAGAGGACAAACTTGGCAACAATATCTTTATTCTGGTAACCTAGGGCCTTGAAAATACCAGCATTGGTACGCTCTTCATCCACAAAGCGAGTCATAGTTGTAAAGGTCACCATTGCAGCAACCATATAAAGCACCACTGGAAAGATATTCCCGACAGAACGAATACTTGCTGAAGCGTTACTGTACATGAGATAGCCTTGACCGCCTGGCATGGTTTGGCGGTTGTATACATGGTAAGTAGGCTCTGCCAGTTCATCAAGCTCTTTCTGGTGTTGTTCAAGCTTCTCTTTTTCCTTGGCTAGATTACTCTCTGTCTGAGCCATTTTTTCTTTTTCTGTAGCCAATTCTTCCTTAGTTTTTGTCAATTGCTCCTTGACTTGACTCTTTTGAGGCTCAGGCAAAGCAGTCACTTGTTCTTCTTGCGTTTTCAATCGACTTTCAACCTGTTCTAACTGGCTCTTGCCTTTTTGAAGGTTACCTTCAGCTGTTTGGAGCTGCTCTTTTCCATCTTCCAAGCTCTTTTGCCCATTTGCTTTGATACTTGCCAATCTTTTTTGACCATTATCGGCAAGCAAGTTTTGTAAGTCTTCCTGGTGTTGATCTCGTTTGCTTCTATAGTCTGATGAAAAAGCATCCAAATTTTTTAAATCATCATAGCGCACACGCGCAATGCTATAAACATCTGAGTCAAACTGACTGGGTAAAATCACTCCATAGCCAGCCAGGCTTCCATTTCCACTACTAGCCCCTCCCAAGTCTTCTTGAGAAAGTATCTCACCCGACTGAACAAATCCAGTAATTATGAAAGATTGGGATTTTATAACAGACTTTCCTTCTTCTTTCTTGCTAAAGGTAATTGTCTGCCCAATCTGATAGCGGTCTTTCCAGAAATCAGCCAAGGCAATTTCCCCATCAGCCTCTGGAAGTCGCCCTTCTGTCACTTGGAAGGTTGAAATTCCCTCTGGCTTAGAATACAGTCGAACCGCTTCTTCACTATTTTCAACGGTTAGGTCTGCCATATAGCCAAACTCAACACTTGCTCCTTGAAGGGTCTTTAGTTCGTCCTGATCTTCTTTGTCCAAGCCATAATCAGCTATCACTGCCAGATCCAGGGTATTGGCTTTACGGAGATAATCCCCTGCCGTGCGTTCCATGTTTGGACTGGCTACTTTAAGACCTACTAGGGCTAAAGAACCCAGCATCATCAAGGTCAAGATAGAAGCAAAGCGTCCCTTAGAAGCAATCACCGACTGGAACATGTCTTTTCGGTATGTTTTTTTCATGCTAATACTCCAATGTATCGATAGCCTGTGGATTCTCATTGATTGTTACTCTCATAACAGTGGCATCACGCATGTGAATCACGCGATCAGCTATAGGAGCTAGCGAGCTATTGTGAGTCACGATGATTACCGTCGCTCCCTTTTGACGAGACATGTCTTGGAGAATCTTCAAGACTTGCTTCCCTGTCTGGTAATCCAAGGCACCTGTCGGTTCATCACAAAGGAGAATTTTAGGATTCTTAGCTACAGCGCGTGCAATGGACACTCGCTGTTGCTCCCCTCCAGAAAGCTGGGCTGGAAAGTTATTGAGGCGATGAGCCAGACCTACGTCTGTCAAGACCTGCTCAGGATCCAAGGCATCTGTCACAATTTCTGAGGCCAATTCCACATTTTCCTTGGCTGTCAGATTGGAGACCAGATTGTAAAATTGAAAAACAAAGCCTACATCTTCACGACGATAGTTTGTTCGTTGGTGCGAACTATAGTTGGCAATATTGGCACCATCAATCCAAATCTCCCCCTCATCATTGGTATCCATACCTCCTAGGAGATTGAGAACGGTTGATTTTCCAGCACCTGAAGCGCCAAGAATAATGACCAGCTCCCCTTTTTCAATTTCAAAATTCACATCACGATTAGCCACAATCTCCGTATCCCCAACCTGATAACGCTTGTAACAATGTTTCATCTCAATATAAGCCATCGTCCTTCTCTCTTTCTTACAATTAAGTCACTCTTTACTATCATTATAACGCTTTTTCGAAGAGTTGGATACTAGAATAAAAAGAAAAACCTAGGTATTCCTAGGCTTTCTTTTTACAAATTATTTTCCAAGGTAGTATTCAGAAACTACGTTCAATTTTTCGTCGAATTCGAATACCAATGGTGGGAAGTTAGGGATTTCCACGTCCATGATCTCGTCATCTGACAAACCTTTGATGTGTTTTACAAGGGCACGGATTGAGTTACCGTGAGCTCCTACGAATACGTTTTTACCATCTTTAAGAGCTGGAGCGATTTTATCTTCCCAGAATGGAAGGGCACGTTCCAAAGTCACTTTCAAGTTTTCAGCATCTGGAATAACTGAATCGTCAAGTGAAGCGTAACGACGATCAGTGTGAGCTGAGTGCTCATCATCACGGTCCATGTTTGGAGGCAATACATCGTATGAACGACGCCAGATGTGAACTTGCTCATCACCAAATTGTTCAGCAGCTTCAGCTTTGTTTTTACCAGTCAAACCACCATAGTGACGTTCGTTCAAACGCCATGATTTTTCAACTGGAACCCACAATTGATCAGAAGCTTCAAGAGCCAAGTTAGTTGTTTTGATCGCACGTTTCAATACTGAAGTGTAAGCTTGGTCAAATTCGATACCAGCTTCTTTGATCAATTTACCAGCGTCAATCGCTTGTTGTGTACCTTTTTCAGACAAATCAACATCAGCCCAACCAGTGAAAAGGTTAGCTTTGTTCCATTCAGACTCACCGTGGCGAGCAAAAACCAATTTTACCATTAGATGGATTCTCCTTTAAATTTTCCGAGGTTTCCCCTCGTTTATCTATTCTATTTTACACAATTTTTCACAAAAAAGCTAGTTAAAATCGACAAGTTCTGACAGTCAGGAAGTAAAGTCCTCTCATCCTGATTAGGAACTTCTATAATTCATTACTTTTTATTTGCAAAAATAGAGGTTCTAAAATCATTTGTTTGGTCTAGGTAGGCTTTAAAGACTGCTCTCTTAAGTTTATGGACGGCACTGTCAGTTTCTGGGTTATAGTCACTCCAACGCGTACCTTCTGCATCCTTGAGAACAGCTTGATCCATCAGTTCTTGCAATTCTTTTACTCTTTGAATGGTTTTCGTGGCATTGCTCATCCATGATTGCGTCGGATCTTTAAAAGTAATTTTATTCAAATGATCAAACTGAGCAACGCGCTCTTGATACATAGCTTTTTTAAAGCCTGCCCAAGATGAATACTGACCACCAAATAGCTTTTCTAAGACAAGCTTATCTGTCACTAATCCTTGCTTTTTACCGTAGAGGTTGATTGTCTGACCATTTTGTTTAGCAATTTCTTCATATTGGTTGGAAATATATGGGACCATACCATCTTTAAATCCTTTAGCAGCTAAGAGTTCATAAGCTATCCTACGCCCCATAAGATCTCCAGGAGTTCCTTTCTCACTGCTCAATGCTGAAAAGATTGGTGCAAAGAGTTTAATCGTAAAGTAGCCATTTCTCTCATAAGTGCCAGCCTGATACTCTCGAGCCGAAAGAATGTTATTGTCAATCAAACTCTCAAAGCTAGTCAATTTTTGGGCTTCTTCTTCAGTCAAATCTTTCACAACATTAGTAGCATAAACATCATTTCCGTCTGCTGGATCTTTCACATACTTGTTCTCAATTTTTCTGAGAGCTTCCATTTTCTGGGAAACATTCAGTTTCTTAACGATTGATTGCCCTTCAAGATATTCCAACAGATAGATGAGGTCAAACATGTTATGAACATATTTTTGGAGATCGGATGCATCTTTGAATCGTTCCGTCGGATCTAAGACTTGTAGACGGGATCCTTCTAAGCTATCTGATTTTGAATGTTTCAAGATTGAGTTAATAGTAATGGTTGCATCATTTGGATGATCTGGCGCTTGTAATAAGCCTTTAGCAAAGAACTCAGGACCAAGACCACTTCTTCTACCATAGCCACCAAGATAGATATCCTGATCTGAATCATGGGTCATCTCATGGGTATACGTAATAGCGCCATCCTTATCCAACATACGGTAAGACATATAATAGACACCATCTCCTGTTGCGTATGCACCGTGATGATTATGAACTACCTTGTTACCAACTGGTCCAAAGAAATGTTGCATTGCAGGATTTGAATTCTCAAAGTCTGCGATTGTTGAAGCCTTTCCTTCAGTATGATCATCACCAAACTTATAGGCATCATAAAGCAGGATCGTACGATAGAGTTTTTCACGTGACTGTTTATCCAAAATACGATACCAATAATCGTAGTGATCTCGCTGACGCTTGGCTGTTTCACGCGCATTATCTTCAACAAACTTATTGAGTTTATCTCCAGCCCTATAGTCACTGTTGCGGTAGCGATCGTAAGCGCCAAATCCTAAGCTAGACAAGGTTGAAATGACAAATACAGATCTTTCTGGCAAAGTAAGGAGAGGCAAGACCATATTGCGGTATTTCCAAGTACTACTAGTAATTCGGTCATAAACACCGATAGAATACTTAGTCCCTGCTTGCTCTTGCTTAGCTTTGACCTCTGCAATAGTGGATTTTTCTTCGACAATGAAAGCTTTGGTCTGTTTTTTAAACCAGTCATTGTTGCTAGTGTTTGGTAAAAAGACTTTTCGGTAATTTTCTAGCGTGCTAAACAAATCTGTCGTTCCATGATGGCTGGCAAGACTGATACCATAAGTATCAACGTTGTTCTTAGCAAGCAGATTATTAAATCCTGATTTCCCTAACTCAATCAAAGTATCTAACGGAGATGCATTTCCTTTTCCAAAGAAATCAAGGTGATACAAGACCAAGTCTTTAATATTAACCTGACCATAGCTAAAGTTATACCAACGCTCCAAGTAGCTCATACCAAGAAGCAAGGCTTCCTTGTTACGCTTGATTTTATCTACAATATAACCTGTCATTACTTGATTGTTTTCCACTAGACCAGCATCCGCTGACAAGAGTTTTCTCAGACTGTCTTCTAGATGCTCCTTCGTTTTAGCAAACTGCTCTTCTAGATAGAGCTCGGTTTGCTTCACTTTTGGTGAAATACCAAGTGTGTTTCTAATAGCATCTGAATGATAATTTACCTTCTTCAATTCTGGTAAGACTTGCCGGATAATCGTTTCTTGATTATACAAGAATTGGTTTGGCGTATAGAGAAGCCCCGTATCTCCTAGACTATATTCTGCCAACTTAGCAAAATCATTCTGGTACTTGAGCTGGAATGTTTCAGAGGAATGATCCTGGTAATGGAGCAAGAGTTTGTTTGCAGTCTGTTTGTTGGAAACAATATCGGTGATGACTTGGTCATCCTTCATCATGACTGCAGACAAGAGTGCTTTTTTATATAAAAGACTGTTCTCATTGACCAGGTTTCCGTATTTGACGACGGTTGCCTTGTTGTAGAAAGGTAGCAATTTTTCAATGTTTTTATAAGCCAAGGCGCGCTGAGCTTGATAATGATTCACCTTAGAAAAATCACTTTCTTTACTACCACTTGTTGAAAGGGGCTCCACTGTTGGAGGAGTGAAAGGAGTGATTTCTGCTTTTTTATTAGTCACTTCAGAAGCATCTAAAATTGTTCCTCTTTCTACAAATGATTCCTTGCTGACGACTTCTTCCCTGACCAAGGTGACATTGTAGACTCTATTAGCTTTGTTGCTGAATGTATTAGCCACCTTCATTTCATTATAGTGGTAACCGGTAATAGCATTTCCGTTGGTTACATTGACATCGCTTAGTACATTGGTCAATCTTCCTGCATGCTGTTCCTCATTCGTCTTTCGATCCCACAAATATCCAGCCACACCTGCAACTCTACCAAAGTGCTTGACATTGTTGATATCACCTTCAGCATAGCTATCCTGTATATGCGCATCTTGGTCTACTAGACCTGCTAGCCCACCAACAGTCTGATCTGAACTATTCGTGTTGGATGAAATGGCTACTGTCGCTTTTGACTTAGTCAGTGAAGCTCTGCCTCCTGTCAAATGACCGACCAAACCACCAATATTGTATGCAGCAGTCGTTTCGTAGGTATTAACAATTCTTCCCTTAAAACTGCTCTCTGTGATGCTTGATTGGTCTGCCTTAGCCAACAAACCACCGATACCACGTTCCCCAGCCAGAACACCATCGACATGAACTTGCTTAATCTTTGTGTTATCCGTAGCTTCATTTGCCAGTGAACCGATATCATCTTTACCTGAAATAGCGACATTTTTTAGGCTCAACTTTTCTACTGTGGCCCCTCTCAATGTGGCAAACAGTGGCTTTTTCAAATTGTAAATAGCATACTGCTTACCATCTTTTTCACCAATCAACTGACCAGTAAAGGTGCCTTTGATGTAAGATCTGTCATCAGGTCCCAACTCCACTTCGTTGGCATTCAAGCTAGCCGCTAAATGATAGGTTCCAGAGAGATTCTTGTTGATTGCTTTAACCAGGTTGCTAAAGGAAGCGAAAGTTGTTGTTTCTTCTGTGGCCTTTTTTGCGAGATAGAAGGTGAAATTATCGACATATTTATTTTCTAGCTCTTGCTGGAGTTTCTCAGCTTTGGCTATGATTTTATAAACGGATTGTCCATTTTTTATTTCTGCAGTTATTGAAGCGACAGGTAGATAGACATCTTTGAATGACGACGATTTTGCCTTAACAAAGTAAGTGTCTATATTACTTGGAACACTGTCTAAAGAAACATGTTGTTTGTAAGTACCATTGGTCTGACTATATAACTCCAGATCAGAAACATTTCTTAATTCAAGTGTTTTTTCTGGATCTTTTTCTTTTGGTTTTTCAGCCGGATTTTCTGGTTTTGCTTGCTCAATATTGCCAGTATATTCTGGAAGAGGGGCAATTTGTTCGGGTTCAACTATTGCTCCCGATTGGGTGCCTGTATAAGATGGTTTCGATGGTACCTGTTCTGGTTCGACTATTGCTCCAGATTGAATGCCAGTATATTCTGGTTTTTCATTTGTCTCAGGGGCTACAACAGCTCCCGATTGCTCACCTTTATATTCTGGCAAGGAAGCATGGGTCTCTGGTTCGACGATGGTCCCAGCTTGAGCTCCCTTGTACTCTGGTTGTGGAGCTACTTGCTCTGGTTCAACAACCGCTCCGGACTGGGGACCTGTATAGGATGGCTTATCAGCCGTTTCTGGTTCGACGATGGCTCCAGATTGAATTCCTGTATATTCTGGTTTTTCATTTGTCCCAGGGGCAACTATTGCACCCGATTGCTCACCTTTATATTCTGGCAAGGAAGGCTGAGTCTCCGGTTCGACAATGGCACCAGCTTGAGTTCCCTTGTACTCTGGTTGTGGAGCTACTTTCTCGGGTTCGACTATTGCTCCAGACTGAGTGCCTGTATAGGATGGTTTATCAGTTTTCTCAGGGGCAACTATTGCATCAGATTGCTCACCTTTATATTCTGGCAGGGAAGGCTGAGTCTCCGGTTCGACGATGGCACCAGCTTGAGTTCCCTTGTATTCTGGTTGTGGAGCTACTTTCTCTGGTTCAACAACCGCTCCGGACTGGGGACCTGTATAGGATGGCTTATCAGCCGTTTCTGGTTCGACGATGGCTCCAGATTGAATTCCTGTATATTCTGGTTTTTCAGTTGTCTTAGGGGCAACTATTGCACCAGATTGCTCACCTTTATATTCTGGTAATGAGGCCTGAGTCTCAGGCTCTCCTTTTCTTGCAGACTGAGGTGCTTCACTCGGAGCAACTGCCTTCTTAGTCCCTTTTTCTACTATACGTGGTAAGGCTTCTTCTACCTTAGTCGAGAGAACTTCTCGGGAAATTTCTTGATTTTCAACAGTGAAGATGCGAATAAGTTCAATCTTCTTCCCAGCACGACCTTCTTGTTTGACACGAATGGTTCCCTCTGCTAGTTCGGGATTTTCCTGAACCACTTCTGAAAAGTCTAGATTGGTTACAATCTCTTGATCTTTGTATAAGAGCTCTGGTTTATTTAAACGACCAGCCAAGACTTCGTCATGAGGATCCACACTAGCAATACCAGACGGCTTTTGATTGGGTGAATCTTTAGAAGGGATTGGCTTGTCAGTAGGGATTGTTGGAGACGGATTTTTCCGCTCATCTCTTACATTTTGTCCACCTTCATTGGACTGGAAATGAGGGTGAACCGTATCGTCTAGTTTCTGATCTCTAGCAACAGTTTCTAACTGATTAATTTTCTTGTCTTGCTTAATATAGCCTAGATAGGTATAACCTGACAGGACTCTTGGCAGAGGCAGACTATCTCCTTGGGATAATTGATATTCTTGATTGTATTGTAGCAAAAGCTGATTTTCAATAGCCTGAACCGAAGAGACCAAACCGCTCCCCACGCCTGTTATCAAAACAACCTTCAACAATGCTTTCTTATTGCCTTTCTTTCTCGAAACAGCAAAAATGAGGAGTCCAATCGAAGCGAGGGCTCCACCAGTAAGGGCGGTAACCAGATTATTGTGCTCACCGGTATTAGGCAACTGACCTAGTTGGGCTTTCTCATCCATACGATAGACTAGATAATAGGTACTCTCACTATCTTCAGCAATATTAGGAAAATCCTTTACAATCAAGTCCTTCTCTTGCTTACTTAACTCTGTATCTGTCACATATTTGTAGTGAATAGATACATTTTCTTGAGCAAATACGGTCCCACTGCTAGCAATGGACACAAAAAATAAGCTCGAAATTGAAGCAGACACAAGACCAATCGCCAACTTTCGTAAGGAAAAACGATGCTGCTTCTCTCCAAAAAATTTTTTCATTCTATATCCTCTCTATTATTTTATCCATTTCAAAATAGAAGAAGCATTTTGCTTCCTCACTATGATAAACTTACAAGAAACAAAAATACTTCTATATATATTTTGATATATTTAATCTACAACCATCATTATACTATAAAAAGAGTTCCTTGTCTCAAATAAATGCTTTAGATTTTACGAATGAAATAGCTTATTTATCCTGTAAAATTTTCCGTCAATTGGTAACAAAAATAAGGTTAACCGCCTTCATACTGTAATAAGTATTTCTAACAAAGATTCAATTCGTTCCACCTCAGTTCGAAAGATATGATTCTTCAATTTCAAATTTTTTCAAAATTTCAAAGTATAGGAATTGCCAATAATTGTCATAATTTCTCCTATCTAGTCCACGAATGGGATCAATCCAACAGAACTACCTACGATAAACAATACAGACAGTGCAGGAGTCACAAGCTCATCGTCCTTGAAATACACAATAGCCACAATTCTTAAAACTAAAATAGTAACTTTCATCAATCATGAAATCATTGAAAAATCGTCAACGCCCTTCAATTACCCTATTCTAACTCCAAATCAGAAGCGACCAATAATCTCATCAAACTTATCGAACGAAATGCCTTTGGTTTTCGAAACTTTGAAAACTTCAAAAAACGATTTTTATCGCTCTGAACATCAAAAAAGAAAGGACGAAATTTGTCCTTTCTCTATCTTAGCTTTTCTTTAATCCACTACTGCTGACAAAGAACCAATTTTAGAGTTTCTCCATTTACTCTACTTGACAAAAACTCTATTTATAGTTCAACTTTAAATTTTTTGAGGCTTCCTAAAAATAATGAAGCACCAACAATAATGACGATTCCCCCTATCCATCCTAAGAATGGAACCAATGCAAGTGCAGAGCCAACAATTAATAAGACTGAGGGTGCAATAGAAATTCTATTATCATCTTTATAGTATATTAGTGAGAGAATACCTAGAATTAAAATTCCAATTTTTACTAAACTAAAAACAATAAAAATAATTCCTAAGATGACACCAACAACTTCTTCATTATCAAATATAGAGGCAATCATAATTATAATAATTGGCAAAATGGTTAGAATAGTTCCTGTAACTAAACCAATGATACCATCTAATTGAGCAAGTGTTTTCTTTTTCATCAATATTTCCTTTTCATTAAAAATTAATATTATACATTAATTTTGTTTAATATTTTCTTTTATATCAAACTAAAAAACACACGCAGAAAACTTTTTTAATCTATAATTCGATTATTTCTCTTCAAATCCTTCTGCGACTGCTTCCGCAAAGTTTTCTTCTACGATGCTTGCACAGTGGTCACAAATGACTGCGCGGTAGCTACGTTCTGCTGTTGTTGGGTCGATACGACGGCAACGGTCACATACTTCACCTTCAGCACGTTCTACTGTGAAGGCTACATCTTCGAAGCTAACAGCAGCTTCTGGAGCTGGTCCTTCTACGATGGTCAATTCAGATACGATTAAAAGTTGAGCTACATTGCTGTTTACTGCTTCGAGTAGAGTTTTCACCACTTCATTTGGATAAACTGTCAAGTGAGCTTCAAGTGATTTACCGATTACTTTGGCATTACGCGCTTCTTCCAAGGCTTTTTGAGCTTGTCCACGGAAGTCCATGAAGGCTGCCCATGTATCCAAGATTTCTTCTTGATTAGCAAAAGTTTCTGCTTCTGGCAATTCTGACAATTGAACGAAGTCTTCTGTTTCAAACTCAAGGTATGACCAGATTTCTTCAGCAGTGTGAGGAAGGATTGGTGTCAAGAGTTTGGTGATTTTCACAAGAATGTCATAGAAGACAGTCTGCATTTGACGGCGTTCCAATGATTTAGCACCTTCGATGTAAACAACATCTTTAGCAAAATCAAGGTAAAAAGCTGACAAGTCAACGTTGATAAAGTTCACCAAGGCCTTGTAGATTGTCAAGAATTCAAAGTTTGCGTAAGCATCACGAATGGTCTTGACAAGTTGGTTAAAGCGAATCGTCATGTACTTATCAACTGAACGAAGCTCATCGTAAGCTACTGTATCTTGAGCTGGGTTAAAGTCAGATGTATTAGCAATCAAGAAACGAAGAGTATTACGGATCTTACGGTAAGTTTCAGAGACTTGGCTCAAGATATCCATAGAGATACGCACGTCGTTACTTGAGTCTACACTCGTTACCCAAAGACGCAAGATTTCAGCACCAAATTGTTTTTCAACATCACTTGGAGCAATGGTATTTCCAAGAGATTTAGACATCTTCTCACCTTTACCATCAAGGGCAAATCCTTGTGACAGAATTTGTTTGTAAGGTGCTACGCCATGATTGGCAACAGATGTGATGAGTGATGAGTTAAACCAACCACGGTATTGGTCAGAACCTTCCAGGTAAAGGTCTGCTGGGTAAGTCAACTCAGGACGGTTTACCACAACACCATTCCATGATGAACCTGAGTCAAACCAAACGTCCATGATATCGGTTTCTTTTTTGAACTCACCATTTGGTGAACCTGGATGAGTAAATCCTTCTGGTAAGAGGTCTTTAGCATCACGTTCCCACCAAATGCTTGAACCATGTTCCTCAAAGAGTTGAGCCACGTGTTCAATAGTTTCAGCAGTCATAATAGCTGTACCGTCTTCAGCGTAGAAGATAGGAAGTGGAACACCCCAAGCACGTTGACGAGAGATAACCCAGTCGCCACGGTCACGAATCATATTGTAAAGACGGACTTTACCCCATTCTGAGTGGAACTTAACCTTTTCAATTTCATCCAAGATTTCTTGACGGAATTTAGAAACTGAGGCAAACCATTGTGGTACTGCACGCCAGATGATTGGTTTCTTAGTACGCCAGTCAAATGGGTATGAGTGAGAGATTTCTTCTTGGGCAAGAAGGAGGTTACCAAGTTTCTCGATAACAGTTGGAACTACCTTTTCATAGAATTGACCTTCAAACTCAGGACCAGCATTAGCCATCATGATACCACGTTCGTCAACAGTCACTGCGACTTCAAGACCATTAGCAATACCGACATTGTAGTCATCCTCACCAAAACCAGGGGCTGTATGGACAATACCAGTACCAGAGTCAGTCGTAACGTGGTCACCAAGGATCACCAACTCATCTACGGCTGTATCCCATGGGTGTTCGGTTACAATGTGGTTCAATTCTTGACCACGGTAAGTTGCTAAAACTTGAACATCAACCCAGCCAAATTTCTCAGACAAGCTAGTCAACAATTCTGCAGCAACCACAAACTTACGAGCTTCACCAGCAGGTTGAACCAAAACGTAATCAATATCTGCACCAACAGTCAAACCACGAGAAGCTGTGATGGTGAATGGAGTAGTTGTCCAGACAACGATGTAGGTATCTGTATCTAGAACGCCTTTGCCATCTTTTACCTTATTGGCATAGTAAAGGGAAGTTGAAACCAAGTCATGGTATTCAATCTCCGCTTCAGCAAGAGCCGACTCAGATGACCAAGACCAGTAAACTGGCTTGGCACCACGGTAGATATAACCTTTATTAGCCATCTCACCAAATACACGGATTTGGGCTGCCTCATAGTCAGGAGTCAAAGTCACATATGGATTTTCCCAGTCACCAGAAACCCCCAAACGTTTAAAATCTTCACGTTGTTTATCTACTTGAGAAAGAGCATATTCACGACAAAGTTTCAAGTACTCAACCAAGTCCATTTCTTTACGTTTGATACCTTGTTTTGCCAAAACTTGCTCGATTGGCAGACCATGAGTATCCCAACCTGGAATATAAGGAGCATAAAATCCTGACATTGATTTTGAACGAACAATGATATCTTTTGAAATCTTGTTCATAGCGTGTCCAACGTGGATATTTCCGTTCGCGTATGGAGGGCCATCATGCAAGGTGAAATGAGGTTTTCCTTGGTTCAATTCTTGACGACGTTGGTAAAGTTTTGCATCTTCCCATTCCTTTTGCCAAACTGGCTCTTTGGTAGGAAGTCCTGCACGCATTGGGAAAGCTGTTTTCCCAAGGTTAAGGGTATCTTTGAGTTTCATGGTATCTCCTTTATAAATAATAACAAATTAAAAACCACGACTGCCAAAAAGGACGAAAATCGTGGTACCACCTTTATTCGGAAAAAGATTTAGTCTTTCTCCCTCTTATCCCGTAACGTGGGAAACGTCAAATCCTACTAACTTCAGACTTGAGTTTTTGAGAGGATAATCTTATCATTAGGGAATGCAGGACTCACACCATCTCCTGCTCGCTGGAAATATAAGGATAAAATATTGTTCTCACATATCACTATTCATTATAAGATTAGGACAGATTCTTTATTTGTATCTTCCTCATTCGATGAAGGGCCTTCGACTTCAACTGGCTCTAAATGTTCTTCTACATAATGATCTTGTTGAGCTTCAAATTCAGCTAATTCTCTATTACCAGCCTCAATTCGAGCTTGTAACTCAGCCATTTCTTCAGGTGTAAATTGACGAGTCATATCGATTGGTTCTTCTTCTGGTTGTGAATATACCGATTCACCAAGAACTTCACCAACAACTTCTTTAAATGCTTCATCACTTGTCTGAAGATAGGTAGCTGTTGGGCGCAGAATATCTTCCCAATCTGATGATTCAACAATTGCTAACTGACTCTCAATTGTAGATTTGAGACGTTGGTGGAAGACACGGCTCTTGTTCTTCAATTCTTCAGTCTCAACAGCAACTTTCTTAGCATTATCAGTAGCTTGACGCAAGATCTCATTAGCCTTATATTTTGCTTCTTCAAGCAAACGTTGGGCATCTTGCTCTGCCTGTTGGATAATATTATTAGAACGATCTTGAGCAGCTTGTTTCACACGCTCTGCCGTATCTTGAGCAATCAATACTGATTGACTCAAAGAATCTTTCATCTCATCAAAGTAAGACAAACGTTCTTCCAAGCTCTTGATATGCAACTCTTTATCATGATTGCTTCGAACTAAATCTTCATAATCACGAACAACAATTTCAAGAAATTCTTCAACTTCTTCTGGATCAAAACCTCTAAATCTTGTACCAAAGGTTTTATCTTTAATTTCTAATGATGTAATTGGCATATTATTCCTCACTTACTTAATAATAATTGGACCGTTAATTTCTTTTTATCTTTTTTTGTTTGCCCATTATCTCTAACAAGTTTCAATCGACCAAATTTCCTCACACTAATCAAATCACCAACTTGAACTGCATAATCTGATTTTTCAACTAAATGGTAATTAACTTGGACTGCCTGTTTTTCAATTAACTGACTTGCCTGATTTCTAGATAGCTTGAAGACACCTGCTAGAAAACCATCTAATCTAGAACTAGCGATACAAATATCTAATTCTTGATAATTTTCTACTGTAGCAATTTTCTCAGCAAAATTCCGTTCTTCTAGACGAACCGGTAACCGAGCAATTTTCGTAATGCCGTCTTGAAAAAGGAGCATAAACTGTCGATTAATGATAATCTGTGCCCTCTCTTCGTTGACTAAGATATCACCAAATAGCTTCCTATCAATTCCCAGCTTGTTTAAAACAGTCCCTAATATTTTTGCATGCGTTAAGCGTTCAAACTTATTAGGGTAGACAATTTCTTGCAAGGAAAGTTCAAAATCAGTGAATTCTGGCTCAAAATAATCAGGATACAGGAGAACTCGTACATATTCAGTTTCAAGAAACTGCCGACTGCTCATGTAGGAGATGCCGTTGGTTGATGCTAGCACCTTTAAAATCTTTTCTTGATGGGGATTTACAAAGGGTGTTAAAAAAGGAGAATAAGAATCTTCTACCTTTTTTATCCATTCTACTCCCTTATCAATAAAAGACGAATCATTCTTAGAAAAGTGTTGATAAATTATCTTGTTCATAGAAAGATCACTAAAAGTCGAATCAACTGTTCCCCTAGGAAGTGAACTAGTAATACCGCAATCCAGACAGACAAGTCAAGACCTGCAATCTGGAGGGGTAAACGTTGCAAGGGAGCTACTATCGGTTTCACTAAACTAATAATCAAGCGTCCAAGACGTGATTCATAAGCATTGGGAAACCAAGACATCAGAGCAAACACGATTAAAATCAGTGAATAGATATCCACTGCATTTTGAACAAAACGAATGAGAAAGATCATTATCTTACTCTCGTACGTTTCATATCAAAGCCAAATTCACCATTTTGTGATTCATCTGGAATTTTGATATCTTCAATATTGACAACAACATCAACTGGTGTCAGCAGGTACATAGTAGATGCTACCTTTTTCATGTTACCAGCTAAAACGTGGCGCGCACCATCCAGATAGTCCAAACAACGACGAGCTTGAACTTCTGTCATATATTGGAAATCAATCAAAATACTTTCGTTACCAGCTAATAAATCAACAATATCTGTGGCATCTTCGTATTTACGTGGATAACGAACATCAATTGTCACCTTATCAGTAGAACGTTGACTTTGCATAGCCAACTCTTGTTGACGGGCATGAAGACGAGTGATGTTTTTATCTTTAGATGGCGTGCTAGCAGCTTGTTGAGGCAACTCTTGAACAGAAGGGACTGGAGTCACAATCGGCTCTTCAGCTTTAGGCTGATATGCAGTACTAACATCTTCTCCATCTTCTGTAAAATAATCTATAAATTTATCAAATCTATCTTTTAAAGACATATTTCTTTCCTATTTAAAAAATGCTGTACCAATTCTGACAAATGTTGAGCCAAATTCAATCGCTTCCTTGTAGTCACGACTCATACCCATACTCAAGTCCGTCATTGGCATATTGGGAATTTGTTTTTCTCTAATTTCTAGTTGCAAATCCTGCGTAGCTTTAAAAATTTCTTTCAACTCATCACTACTAGCTTCAAAAGGAGCCATGGTCATCAAGCCGACATATTCAATTTTATCTAAGGTGGCCAATTCTGGTAAGAGCTCCAATAGTTCTTCCCTTGAAAAACCATGTTTGCTCTCTTCCCTTGAGATATTTACTTGTAAGAAACACTTAACAACTCGGTCACTTCTTTTTTGAATTTCCTCTGCTAGCTTTAATGAATCCAAAGCGTGGAAATAATCAACATACTGAATGACATCTTTGACCTTGCGTCTTTGCAAGGTTCCAATCAAATGCCAGGTAATATTTCTATCTTTTAAAGCTTCATATTTCTCAAGAAATTTATCTACACGATTTTCACCAATATGATGCACACCTAGCGGAAGCAAAGCCTCCGCTGTCGGTACGTCTACATATTTTGTAACAGCAACAACCGAAACAGAATTGACTTCTCTTCCTGACTGCTGACTTGCATCTTTTATTTGTTGAAAAACACGTTCTGTATTTTCTTTCAAATTCATGTACTTAACGATTTTTGAAGAATGGAGGAGTGTCTAATTCATCCTCATCGTGTAAAGATGGCGCTTCGAAACGTTCAACTGGTGATACAACTGAATCAGTCGGACGAACAATTGTCTCACGACGCAAATCCCAATCACCAAATGCTGAAGTTTGAGAAGTTTCTGTACGGCGAGGTGCTGGACTTGGAATTTCTGCAGTTTCAGCCATATCAAACTGACGATTATGATTATGTGCATGACTAGGACTTACTTGTTCATGACGGACAGCTTGTCTTGGTGCATGGCCCACAACTTTTTCCACACGATCTTGACGAACACCAGTTGCAACGACTGTAACACGAATTTCATCTTTCATGTTTTCATCGATAGATGTTCCGAGCCAGATGTTCACTCCTTGACCAGCCGCTTGGTTGACGATTTCTGAAGCTTCTTCTGCTTCAATCAAAGTCAAGTCAAGTCCACCAGTAACGTTGACGATGACATCCTCGGCACCGTCAATAGTTGTTTCAAGAAGTGGTGAGTAGATTGCCTTACGAGCTGCTTCTACCACACGTTCTTCACCACTACCGATACCGATACCCATTAGGGCGTTTCCTTTATTTGCCATAACTGTTTTCACATCGGCAAAGTCAAGGTTAATCAAACCAGGATTTGTGATCAAGTCCGTAATTCCTTGAACACCTTGGCGAAGTACGTTATCTGCTTCGCTAAGAGCTTCAAGAAGTGGCGTTTTCTTATCAACAATTTCAAGCAAGTTGTTGTTTGAAATAATCAATAGAGTATCTACATGCTCACGAAGTTGATTGATTCCTTCTACAGCGTACTGACCACGTTTGCTTCCTTCGAAACCGAAAGGACGTGTCACAACACCAACTGTAAGAGCACCTAGATCTTTAGCAATGCGGGCAATAACAGGAGCTGCACCAGTACCTGAGCCACCTCCCATACCTGCAGTAATGAAGACCATATCTGCTCCAGTAATAGCTTGAGTCAAGGCTTCTTCGCTTTCTTCAGCAGCCTTTTGACCAACTTCAGGTCGACCGCCAGCACCCAAACCACGAGTCAATTTAGGGCCTAACTGAATTACAGTCTCAGCTTTTGTACTACTCAAAGCTTGTACATCTGTGTTTGCTGCGATAAATTCTACGCCTGCAACACCTTCGTCAACCATGCGGTTAATGGCGTTACCGCCACCTCCACCAACACCGATTACTTTAATCACTGCACCTTGAGCAGCCGCTGTATCAAATGAAAATGTCATAGTTTATTTTTCCTCTTTTATTCATCAAACATGCTTCCGATTAAGCCACGGAAACGATCTGCGATTTTTGGTTTATTTTGAGAAGATACTTTATCTTCTTTCGGAGCAACTACGTTCGTAGAAGCTGACTGCTCTACCTCAGTATTTTGAACTGGTTGAATAGGGGTCGGTTGTGCTACCTGCGTAACACGTTGAATCATCCCACCAAAATTAATTGGTTGGTGACGCAAAGTATCCTCACCCTTAACTGCTCGTTGTGCTAATAAATGCACCTCAGTCAATTGACCAGCAAATTCAGACAAGCTAATCACATGAGCGAAGGCAGGATTACGGATTCCAACTTGATTTGGAACGTAAAGTTTGACACCAACGCCAAATACTTCCTGTGCAAGTTCTACAATACCTGGTAAAATAGCATTTCCACCAATCAGAACAATCCCACCTGGAAGATCCAACAAATGTCTTCTTTCCAACTCTTGTTTGATTTGTTCAAAAATGTGTTTAATGCGAGCTGAAATAATCTCTGCTAGGTAGCTTTCTGTAACTTCTACAGGCTCTACTTCACCAATCACTTCAACTTGGAAGGTTTCATTGCTTGCAAGTGAAGGGTAGGCTTCACCATAGTTCAATTTCAATCCTTCAGCTAGTTTTTGTGAAGTCTTCAAGACTTTAGAGATATCTTTTGTGACATAATCTCCACCTTCTTGAAGAATATTTGTAAACTGGAGTTCTTGATTACGGATTGTAGCAACAGTTGTTTGACCTGCTCCCATATCAATCACAGTAGCTCCAAATTCACGCTCTCCTTCGTTCAAGACTGAACGAACCAAAGCCAATGGTGAAATAATAATATTTTCAACCTGAACACCTGAGCGCTCAACTGTCTTGCGTAAATTGTGAAGAATAGTACGTGGACCTGTGTAAAGTAAACCACGCATTTCAAGACGAACCCCCATCATACCACGTGGGTCACGAATACCTTGGAAACCATCTACGATAAATTCTTCTGGAATAAACGTAATGACTTCACGATCTGGTGTCATACTCTTTGTCAAGGCTGATTTAACAACATTTTCAACATCTTGATCTGTAATTTCTTTTGTATCAGATGTAACTGGAATCATTCCTTGAGTTGGTTCTACCTGCAAAAGATTTCCAGGCAAGCCAACATTCACTGATTTGATTGAAATGCCAGCTTTCTCTTCTGCTTGGGAAATAGCTGACTTGATAGCAGTTGCTGCTGCTTCAATATCAACGATAATCCCATCCTTTACACCTTTACTCTTGGCATTACTTACACCAATTACATTAAGTTCACCATTTCTAAGCTCGGCAACCAGTACTTTAATCGAATTAGTTCCGATATCTAAGCCTGTAAAAAAACCATCTCTAGCCATTACATCGCATCCTCTCTCTTCCAAGTTTCAAACTTCTATTCAATATAGCTAAAATAGGGCATAGCTATTCACAGAATATTATAACACAAAAAATCCAATCGTGCTTAGTTTTTCCTAAATTTACTTACCATTTTTTTACATTCGCTCATCATATTTTTGTATTTTCCAAACAAGTTATAAAAAATTAGATTTATGAAAAAAGAAAGCTTGATTTTAAGCTTTCTTTGCAATCATTTTTTCTGCTTCTTGTTCTAAAAATAGTTCCAAGATTTTCTTTGTCAACGTAATCGCTGCTGACAGGGCCAGAGAAACGATTAAATAATTAGCTACTAAGCCGTGATCTCCAACCAATGGCGGTTTTGTCAAGAATCCGTAATCTCCACCAGTTACCAAATTGACCACAAAAATCAAGGCATTTAGTGCAAAGGTCATGAGAAAAATTCCCTTCACATCCAGCAATCGCGCGTTATACTGTCTCAATAGATAAACTAGAGAGTTCCCCAAGAGAGCTAAGTGGCCAAATATAAAGGATAAAATCGCAATATGTGGGAAAGGATAGGCATCTGGCACTGGATAAACAAAGGCTGCTAATGTCCCAAATGTTCCTAGTAATGCAAAATACTGCCTATATTTAGACTGACCAGGAAGCAAAAGCACCACAAACATAGCCATACGGCAATGGTAAAAAGGTAAACTTTCTGATAGCGGCATATGATTGATCCAGTACCAACCGTAAAGGAGGATTAACTGAACTGCCTGTAAACTCTGGAAAAATCGTTGATAAGCCTTCTTTTCACGATAGCGATAGGCTGTATAAAAAGTTAAGGCTAAAAGTGTAAATATACTGACATACCAAAAAAGGTCAAATTTGGGTGGTTCTGTTGCTTGGGTCGTAAAGAAAATATCCCATAAATTCATCTAGTCTTCCTCATGATTCAAAATTTTCCTGAATATTATTATACCATGCTATTTGTCAAAAATGAATTTAGAAATACGTAAATGTTTAACAAAATCACTTGTCTTCATTTTCTAAACTTTCTACCAACTTGGCTAGGTTCATAGAGTTAGAGCCTTTGAGCAAGATTTGGTCATTAGCTCCTAGACTTTCCTTGACCTGCTTAACTAGGACTTCAAATTGGTCTTGATCTTCTGTTTTCTTGAAGTAGTAAACGTGACCGATTGGGAACATTTGACTAGCCAATTGGGCTAATTCAGCAATGTCTTCTCCATATAAAATAACAGTATCAAGCACATCTGGTGAGAGGCTCAAAATCATCTGGTTATGGAGCTGAACAGACTGGTCACCGAGTTCCTTCATGTCCGCCAAGACAGCGATTTTTTTGCCACCTTCGTTGGCTGGAATAGCCGAAAAAGTCTCTAAAATCAACTTCATAGCAGTTGGATTGGCATTATACACATCTGATAGAATATCTGCACCATTGGCTGCTTTCTTCCATTCGGTACGGTTACGCGTCAATTCAAGATTTTGGAAAGCCTTATGAATTTGCTCCTCTGAAACCCCTTCTTGTAGGGCAACATAAGACGCAATCATGGCATTAGTGGCATTGTACTTACCAGTCACTGGCAAATCGAGAGCTTGTTCCAAGAAATTAGCCTTAAAGGTCAGACTATCCTTACGTTCTACCAAGTCGGTAATTTCTAACTCTGCTCCTGAGCCAAAACGAATCACCTTTTTATCAGTAGGCAAGAAGTCCTCTACAATCGGATCTGCTGGTACTAAAAGCAAGGAACCAGGTGCCATGCCATCAGCAATTTGCATTTTTCCTTTAGCAATCTCAGAACGGTCTTTGAAAAAGGCCAAATGGGCTTCTCCAACCAAGGTCACGATGGCTGTTTTTGGACGAGCCAATTCTGACAAGAGATGAATATCTCCCAAGTGATCCTGTCCCATCTCCAAGACCAACTTTTCTGTTCCTTCTGGCATGTGGAGAACTGTGTAAGGAAGACCAATCTCGTTATTATAATTGCCTTGTGTTTTGTAGGTCTTGTAGGTTGTTGATAGCAAGTGCGCTAACATATCTTTGGTCGTTGTCTTGCCATTTGAACCTGTAACAGCAAAGACATCAACTCCTGTTTTTTCAAGATAGTAGGCAGCTAGGGTTTGAAAGGCCGTCAAAACATCAGCTACTAAAATGTAGGGATGATTTGCGATTTCTTTCTCAGACAAGGTTACTGCGGCACCATTTTCAAAGGCTGTTTCGATAAAGTCATGACCGTCACGAGCACCTTTGAGGGGCACAAACAAATCCCCTGCAGCAATCAAACGACTATCAAACTCAGCTTTTTCTAACTGGGTGTCCTCAAAGAGGCTGATATCATTTTTAGCTCCTACAACTTGAGCCACTTCATGAATTGTTAATTTCATTTCTACTCCTTTAAAAAGGGTCGAAACTCGAGAACTCTAGTCACCTTGCAGTGATGGTTCTGGCTTCTACCCCCTCTTTCATTTTATAGCAAATGCGCTTCGCGCTTGTCAAAACTTTCCTTGGCAAGGTCAACCAAACGTTCGATTAAGTCTGGGTAGCTGATTCCCATATTGTCCCAAAGTAGTGGGTACATAGACCACTGGGTAAAACCTGGCATGGTATTAAGCTCGTTTAGGAAAATCTCTCCCTTGTCTGTATAGAAGAAATCGCAACGAGAGAGACCGAGGCCACCAATGGCACGGAAGGCTGTTTCTGCATTCTGACGCATGACAGCTACCACATCATCACTGATTTTAGCTGGGATATCCATGGTAATCTTGTTGTCAATATACTTGGCATCGTAGTCATAAAAGTCAACATCCTTGACTACTTCTCCTGGTAGCGTACTCTTGACATCGTAGTTGCCCAAGAGACCAACCTCGATTTCACGAGCATTTACCCCTTGCTCTACCAAGACACGGCTGTCATATTGAAAGGCAAGTTTCAAAGCTTGACGGAGTTCCTCTTGATTTTCAGACTTAGAAATACCGACACTTGAACCCATGTTTGATGGTTTTGTGAAGACTGGGTAAGTCAATTTTTCTTCAACTTCGGCAATTTTAGCAGTCACATCATCGCCTTCGACAATGGCCACATAAGGAACTTGAGCAATCCCGACAGATTCTAAGACACGCTTGGTCGTGATTTTATCCATGGCAAGACTAGATGACAAGATGTTGCAACCAACATAAGGCATTTTCAAAACTTCCAAGAATCCTTGAACTGAGCCATCTTCTCCCATCGGACCGTGAAGGACTGGAAAGACCACTGCTCCCTCTTCGTAGATAGCACTTGGTGCAACTTGCTTATCCCAATCAATGGTTTCATTGGTCATAAGACGATCCTCTTGACCTGGAGTCTGGCTAAATTCTTGCGTTTTAATAAAGTCACCTGACTGGCTGATGAAAAAAGTCTTGACTGTAAAACGATCGTAGTTGACCGCACGCATGACACTTTCAGCTGAAAGAACAGAGACTTCACGCTCTGCACTACGCCCACCGTATAAAAGAATAATCGTTTGTTTCATATTACTTGTTCCAATTCTAATAGAATACTCGTTCTTTAGTATATCATATTTGCTTCTTTTTTGAAACTTGTATCTAAAAAAGCCCTCATTTGAGAGCTGAAATTTTACCTATCCACCACTTGAGCTTCAAAGCGTGCTGGTTTGTCGTCTACGGTATCTTTTTCTAGTAAAATTCCTCAACACAACCAGTTGTTCATACGGCATTGTGTTGAGCAAGAAGCCACTTTCTCTGGTAAACTATCCATACAAAGTCTGATACATCTTTTCCATGAAAGCCTCAAGCTCTTTTTGAACAATTTTTAATAGTCGCTCTTCTTCGGCTTGAGAGATCTCCACACTCTCTTTTATTTTTTGATTACTAATATTAGAATAGTAACTACGTTTTATGGTTAACTGGTTATCTAAAATATAGTAAACATCTATTTTTTCCTCTTTTGCTGTTGTTTCAAATAAAACAGTGACTTCATTCCTTCCAGGATTTGATATTTTCAAATCAATGTCTCCTTTTATCCCTATGGAGTCAATTCCTCCATCCAATCGAATAGCACCATCGGGAGGAACGACATAGCCTGCTTTACGGATGTCAGACGCATATTTTCCTGATGCCGTCAAACGATGAAGAACTTCAATTCTTTCATTTTTCTCAAAGGCTTCTTTTAAAGTACTAGATTGTCGGAAATGATTGTATGCAAAATATGAAGGAATTGCTAACAGAAACAAAAACAATACAATTAACCATTTAAACTGTTTTAATTTATCTGACATTAGTCTTCCCCCTATTCAACACTCTCTTTCAAATAAGTGTTATTGTAAATTATCACTCGTCTTCCTCGTCGTCATAAACTGGCTCGCCATGGTTTTTGATGTATTCTTCATTCCTGCGGTCGTCTTCTTCCCAAACTGGGTCTCTCACATCATCCATAAACGGAATTTCTTCCAAACTCAGCTCATTAGCTTCTTCATAACTCATCGAAAGGATATCCTCATGCCGTTTTTTAAATCCCTCCACACTTAACCAGCTCTCTTTATCATCTTCGCTAATCTGACCATCAATAGCAGTCGCAATTTCAATGGCCATAATATAGAAAGCACGTTTATCAACAGTAAGAAGGTCAAGGTGGGTAGAAGCGATTCTTAAACATTCGCCTTTCTCACGAAAGTCCGACATCATAGCATCTTCGTAATCTAGCTGTATATATTCACATTTATGGGATAAAAAATCATATTTTATCCCTTCCTTTATTTGAACACTCCTCCATCTAACATCATGAGTTCCCTTGTCTAATTCTAAGTGAATAGAAAGTTTATCGATTGGTAAATCTAGATACCCAGCATACGATAAATCTGGCTCTATTCCATCTTTTTCCTCAAACCACATCCTTTTCGCTAGTTCCATGTAATCAAATGGAATTTCTTTGGTGTAATCGCCTTTGATATATAGTCTCATAAATCTGAGATATCGCCTCCATGTGCTAGTATATATTCTTTTCGACGAGTGGCCTCTTCCTCCCAAAGAGGGTCGTCTACAACATCCATCGTTTGAATTTCAATCAAACTTCGTTCATTTGCTTCATCAAAAGTCAGAGATAGAATAGCCTCGTGCTTTTTCTTAAATTCCTCGACTGTTAGCCATGTCTTCTTATTATCCTCGCTAATTTGCCCGTCAATGACCTTTGCAATCTCAAGCGCCATAATGTACATGGCGCGTCTATCAACTGTCAAAATTTCTAGATGGGTGGTTAAAATACGGAGATAGTCTCCCTTTTCATTATAATCCGTAGCGAATGCATCTTCAAAATTAATTTCAATACATTCTTTAATATGTGAAAAGAGGCTTCGTACCCCTTCCTTTAGGGGGACACTAGACCATCGCTTATCAGCAGTGCCTTTCCTCAAGGATAAATTTGAGAAAAAATCTTCTTGTAATGCATCATTGTTCCCAGCATTTGAGTAAGAAATTTGCTCATCTTCTGGAAACCACATTTTTCCAGCTAGTTCCAAATAACCATAAGGTACTCTTTTTGTATAATCGCCTTTAATATAAATTCTCACTCGTCTTCCTCATCGTCATAAACACGTTCTCCATGGATTTTGATATATTCTTCACGAAGGCGTTCTTCCTCTTCCCATAGAGGGTCTCTTACTGGTATCATTGTTTTTAATTCTTCCAAACTAATTTCAACCGCTTCATCATAAGTCAGCGAAAGAACATCCTTATGTAGCTCCTTAAAAGTCTCTACATCTAACCATGTCTCTTTGTCATCCTCGCTGATATTACCATCTATTGCACTCGCAACCTCGACCGCCATAATGTATAAAGCACGTTTATCTACTGTTAAAACATCTATATGAGATGTTGCGATACGTAGATAATCTCCACGTTCTCTCCACTCTGTAATGAAAGTTTTTTCAAATTCAAGTGTTACACTCTCATATTCCAAAGACAACCAAGGATTACTAGGAATTATAAAAGGAGCCTTATCCCATCTTTCGTCAACTGAAGACCATTTGTGTAACCGAACACCAAAGTAAAAATCATCCTGTAACATAGCATCGTCACCAACATTGGAGAAACTTATTTTCTTGCCTTTCTGTTCCTTAAACCACATCTTCCAAACAAGCTCTCTAGTTGTGAAGTCTATTTTTTTCTTAAAATCACTTTTGATATATAGTCTCACTCGTCTTCCTCATCGTCATCCAACTCCACTTCTCCATGAATTCGGATATACTCCTCGCGCTTCCTATCCAATTCTTCCCAGAGGGGCTCGTCTATCGCTTTCATAACCTTTATCTCTTCTAAACTAATATCGACCGCTTCGTCGTAGGTCTAATGCAACAGTTCTGCATGTTTCGTTTTAAATTCTTCAATACTCAGCCATGTTTCTTTGTCGTCTTCGCTGATTTGACCGTCAATAGCAGATGCCACCTCAATCGCCATGATATACATCGCACGCTTGTCAACCGTCAAAATATCTAGATGAGTGGAAATAATTCGCAAATAATCACCTTTCTCACGCCCATCGCTTTCATAGGAATCTTCAAAATCCAATATTAGATACTCATATTTAAATGAATTCCACGGATTATCTCCTATTTTAAAATCAGTCACCCCCCAACGCTCATCATTCGAAGAAAATTTATCCAGACTAACGCTAAAATAAAAATCATCATCACGTGCGTAAGAAAAACCAACTTCCACACCTTTGCGTTCTTTGAACCACATTTTCCAAGGAAATTCCATACAGGTTTGGTATATACTAGTTTCGTAGTTGCCTTTAAGATATAGTCTCACTCGTCTTCCTCATCGTCATAAACACGTTCGCCATGGATAGCTATGTATTCTTCACGCTTCTTATCCAATTCTTCCCAGATGGGTTCGTCAATAGCGTCAATCGTCTGAATTTCTTCCAAACTCATCTCATTTGCTTCATCAAAAGTTAGAGATAAGATATCTTGGTGCTTTTCCTTGAATTCCTCGATTGTTAGCCATGTGTTCTTATCATCTTCACTGATTTGTCCATCAATAGCAATCGCAATTTCAAGCGCCATAATATACATAGCACGTTTATCAACTGTTAAAACATCCAAATAATTAGAAGCGATTCTTAGGTATTTTCCCTTTTCTCTACCGTCGCTTTCGTAACTTCCTTCATAATCCAAATCAATATTTTCATACATTTGGGAATTTATTGCACTGCTTCCTTTAACCTTGGCATCTTTCCAACGAGAGCCACTTGCTCCCCACTTATCTAACCGCAAAGATAAATAGAAGTCATTTTGCAACATTTCATCATCCCCGACATTTGAGAAACTTATTTTTTGACCATTTCTTTCTTTAAACCACATCTTCCATGCGAGTTCTCTGTAGCCAAATGGCAATTTTCTAGTATAGTCACCTTTTATATATAGTCTCACTCGTCTTCCTCATCGTCGTCCAACTCCACCTCTCCATGGATTCGGATATACTCCTCGCGCTTCCTATCCAATTCTTCCCAAAGAGGCTCGTCTATGGCTTTCAAAACCTTTATCTCTTCTAAACTAATATCGACTGCTTCGTCGTAGGTCATATTCAGTAGGTCTTTATGTTTCGTTTTGAATTTTTCAACACTCAGCCATGTTTCTTTGTCGTCTTCGCTGATTTGACCGTCAATGACAGATGCTACCTCAATCGCCATGATATAGAGAGCTCGCTTGTCAGCCGTTAGAATATCCTTATGAGTCGTGATTATTCGAAGACAGTCTCCTTTTTCTCGCCCATCACTTTCATAAGAATTTTCAAAATTTAAATTTAAATTTTCACGCTTAAAAGTCGCCCAAGAGTCTTTTCCTATTCTAAAATCAGCCATTCCCCAACGCTCATCATTTGAAGAAAATTTATCTAGAGTTAAACTCAAATAAAAATTTTCATTAAATGCGTAAGAAAAACCAACTTCCACACCTTTGCGTTCTTTGAACCACATTTTCCAAGGAAATTCCATACAGGTTTGGTATATACTAGTTTCGTAGTTGCCTTTAAGATATAGTCTCACTCATCGTCCTCATCGTCATACACACGTTCGCCATGAATTTTTATGTACTCTTCTCGAAGCCTTTCTTCCTCTTCCCATAGAGGATCTCTTACCGGTACAATTGTCTTTAATTCTTCCAAACTGATGTCAACAGCTTCATCATAAGTTAGTGAAAGAACATCCTTATGATATTCCTTAAATTCTTCTACACTTAGCCAACTTTGCTTGTCGTCTTCGCTAATCTGACCATCAATGGCAGATGCTACTTCAATAGCCATAACGTATAAAGCGCGCTTGTCAACCGTCAAAATATCTACATGAGTTGAGGCAATTCGAAGAAACTCCCCCTTTTCGCGGTCGTCGGAAATAAAGGCATGTTCAAATTCAAGTTCAATATCTTCATATTGCAAGGATAACCAAGGATTGCTCGGAATTATAAAAGGAGCCTTATCCCATCTTTCGTCAACTGAAGCCCATTTGCGCAACTCTGCTCCGAAATAAAAATCATCTTGCAACATCTCATCATCACCAACGTTGGAGTAACTTATTTTCTTGCCATTCCGTTCCTTAAACCACATCTTCCAAACTAGTTCTCTAGTAGTAAATGTTATTTTTTTAGCATAATCACCTTTGATGTATAGTCTCATATTGTCCACCTAGTTCCCGTAATAAATTCGATAACCCTTAAAAATCCTATTAATTATCTCTTCCTTTGTGTTTGTATCAAGTTTCCTTAGTTGGCGATTGGTATTTACCCAATCTTCTATAGATTTTCTTCCAGAAATTGTATTTACTTCAATATATTCATCAAGCGAATAGCCTGACTTTCCACTTCCAGATTGAACCTGGAAAATTCCATCACCATTAGTACCACTGCTTGGCTCCCAATCCACACGAAGGTTCACTTTTCGATTTCCTACTCGGGCTTCAATTAGTTTACCACCCCTGCCAGAAATGGTCTTACTCGTAGGTCTATTTGCCTGCCAGCTGTCGTAGTTGCTAGAATAATTAACCTGAATTTCGCCATTTTGTAAGGCCGTCTTTGTGATAGCTGATAAGCTAGTTACTGCTCCACTAGCTATCAGTACATTTCCATATTGTACCCCTGTTACTGATGCTGCCGTACCAGCTACGATACTTGTCCCTGCTGTTGGTGGACCAGCCATGATACTCAAAACTTCGAGGGCGCCACTCGCAAAGTAAACTCCCAATCCAGAGAATATTTGAGCTACTCCACTCCAAAATTCGGCTGAATTTGCTTCAAAGTTTTGTGCTTTTAGTTCATCAAACTTTTTGTTAACCAAATGAGTATAGTCGGCATCGTATTTCCCATTTTTTGAAACGACATAACCTTGTTCAAATGGATAAATGTCAATGATATTCCCTGTTTCATCAATCTTAAGAGTGTGATTGTAGTCGTCGATTATTTTATCCCATTCGGACTTGTCGTGACCTTTTAAGCGCTTCTCTAAGTCGGCACGATAGTAGGCATCCCCATCTTCCGATAGCATCATATCCCTAGAAGCTTTATTGAAGTTCAGAACCCCTGCGAATTTCAATACCTCCTTAAATGATAATATATTTTCCACCCTAAAAGAAAGAGAATGACAGCTAACGAACAGAACACTATTTGCTGGAACAAATGCTCTAGAACAGTTTTTTTCATTTGTTCTACAACCGCATATAATCGCTTTTTAGCTTTCTCCGAACGTTGTTCCCAAACGGTCACTGAAGAACCTGTGTTACTTTTAATCACAGCTTGATTTTCACTTGCTAATTTCAAATATCTCCCAGCATGATACAACCGCTTTTCCCCATTTAACCAACTAATTTCAACACTCTTGTCTCCTTGTAATCGATTATTGTAACTGATGGATACCGCTTGATTCTCAGAAGAAATCTTACTTTCAATTTGATTATAGTCATCCACCACATAGATAAGGCCGATGTTCTTTCCATTTTCTTTTGAGGGCACTAGATGAATATGCTTATCAAGAGCATGCCAATCCTGATCATTTTTATCTTGAATCAATTGAACCATACTACTATTCACATCCATCTTAGAAAATGAAATATATTGGTAGATCGGCTTCAAAATGAACAATAAAAAATAAACAAGCAAAACGAGTGAACAAAAGATAAATTTGTTTTTATTTCTCATTTACTTCTCCAAAGCAACTTCTTCTTAACAAAATATTCTTAAGAATTGTTTCATGCCAACCTTCCTTTATAAAACTATTACCTCATCGTTCCATTTGTTATTCTGTTCTCCATATATCTTTAACGCTCACTTCTCCCCAATTATCTGGGCCAAAACGACTAGAGTAGATAGTGGTCCAGTCTTTAAGGACTTTATTACGGAGTACATTATCTGCTTCCTTGCGAATCTCATCGACAGTCTTTCCATGCTCCACTAGAAAGGCTTCTATTTGAGATTGCTGAAAATATCCTGTACTCTCATCATCATAGTACCACATAAACCGTTCTAATTGCTGATTGTTTACATCGTACTGGTAATCTACATTTATGGTTGTCTCTGTATCTGGCAGTCTCAAACGCATTTCTATCCCAACTTTCGTCATCTCCTGAAATCCAAAATAAAAATAATAACCTAGAGAATGAATAGTGTTTGGTAAATTTACACTTTTATAATCAATAGAATGTTTATATAAATCTTGAGATCCATTATCGATAATTTTTAACCCTTTTAACTTATAAAAAGCTCGTCCTTTCCAGAGAAATGTATAATTGTGATAATCACTTTCTTCGTAGTATATTTCATCAAAAATATTGTGAACTCTCTGATATTTATAATACTGAAAACCAGAGAAAGATAATAATAGAACTATTAGCAACGAAAAAATTGCAAATTTCCTCTTCTTCATCTAATCACCTCATCTCTATCAAGTCTTGATTACCTGCTTCAATATTTCGAATGAAATTATAAGTACTTGGGTAATTTTTTTGTAGGTAGGCCATACACTGTTCTTCATTAGGTAATTCAAAATGCGATTGCATTCCCGATTCTTCCACATATTTCATATTATCTGGTAGTAATTTTGTGAAAATTTTTTGTTTAATTTCTTCTACCGATTTATACTCTACAAATTTTTCTGCACGAGTGTATTCGCCTCGTTTCATTTCTGAGTAATACTCGTTTGAAGCTTCAATATATGATATTTTTTTACGTTTCATTTTTTGTGTGATATTTACCGCATCTAAGTCTGCTTTATAATCGTCATTTCCAAAACTAATATCATCACTATCAGTAAGCGTCGCATCACCTAACCAACCTGCAAAATCGTTAACATTCTCGTGTCCAAATTTTGTTAAATCACTTCCTCTAAGTCTATTATTTAAGTTCGATGCTGTAGTAATAGAGAAATGAGCAAAATCTCCTTTTCCATAAAAGGAAGAGTACTTTTCATTCCATTTTTCCTCGAACATCTCGTCGGTCAATTGAACACCATAGACTTTTTCATAAGTTGACTTATATTTTTTTCGTTCATCAACGTTCATACCAGCATAGTTTCTATATATTCCTGAGGAAATTTGACTTTGTAATCGAATATTATAACGTAACTTGGTTATTTGATTATCAGTTAATCCCAAATGTTTCAACAATGTTTTACCATCAAGTGGGAGGCCAGTTTTATCCGAAGGTGTGCCAGCAACGTCCATCCAACTGACATCACTAATATATCCTTTAGCCTTATCTCCCATTGATTCACCATTCTCAAAGCCTTCTGAATATATAAAACTCCCTAGTGTCACTAACAAAAGTTGTTCCCGTTCCGTTTGAGATAAATACGGGAATTTTTCATCAATCAATGTGGATATTTCAGTAATCAGTCCACTCATCTCTTTATTAAAGCCATACTGTTCAACTAGCATATTTATAAATTTATCTGATTTATTCTCTGCTTTATAATCCAATGACTCAATCTTCACATCCTTCATCTTCTGTACCCAGCTCATGTCCAGACCGTCCGCATAGTAGTTGCCATCGCTATTGACAATGATTTTACTTAGTTGCGTAGCTCCTTTGATGGCTAAGCCAAGGACCTCTAGACTATCGTTGAAATACTGGGATACCTGTGAGACAAAAAATTCTAGTTTTTCAATCTTATCATTCAAATCCTGAATACCCGACTCGATTTGAAACTTGGTATTGTAGAGGATGGTCTTCTCAGAGAAGGCTTTCCCCCAATTGAGACTAAAGAGGTCTGTGATTTGATTTAGCCAGTTCTCCCTCACTTGAATCTGAGCTTCTACGATAGCTAACTGCTCTTCTCTCAGCTTTTTCAATTCCTTAAGCTGGTCTAGGTCCAAATCACCATATCCAGAGACCTGAGCATCCGCATCTTTGTAGGATGTCAACTCTAGTTGGATATCATCTATCGCTGCTTGGAGCTTTTTGATGCTGGGGATGATAATCTCTGTAAAGAGACCTTTACCAGCTGTGTAGGCTGCTCCTGTCAGCTCACCGGAGTCTAATATAACAATCTATCCATACAAAGTCTGATACATCTTTTTCATGAAATCCTCAAGCTCTTTTTTAATAATTTTTAATAGGCGATCTTCTTCGGATTGAGAGATGTTTACTCTCTCATTTATATTTTTTTCATTTATTTGAAAATAGGTGCTAGAAGTTATATCAAAGTTCTTATCCAATTCATATAGTGCACTAGTTATTTTACCATCTATCTCTATTTCAAAATAAGCAGTAACCCCATTCCGTCCAGGATGCGATATTTTGAAATCGATGTCTCCTTTTATCTCTATGGAGTCAATTCCTCCATCCAAGCGAATAGCTCCATCGGGAAGAACGACATAACCCGCTTTACGGATGTCAGGTGCATATTTTTCTGATGCCGTCAAACGATGTAGAACTTCAATTCTCTCATTTTTCTCAAAGGCTTCTTTTAAAACACTAGATTGTTGGAAATGATTGTAAGTAAAATATAAAGGAATCGCTAATAGGAACAAGGACAATACAATCAACAATTTAAACTGTTTTAATTTATCTAGCATTAGTCTTCCCCCTATTCAACACTCTCTTTCAAATAAGTGTTATTGTAAATTATCACTCGTCTTCCTCATCGTCATAAACTGGGTCACCATGGATTTTGATGTATTCTTCATTCCTACGGTCATCTTCTTCCCAAACTGGGTCTCTCACATCGCCCAAAAAGGGAATTTCTTCCAAACTCAGCTCATTAGCCTCTTCATAACTCATCGAAAGGGTATCCTCATGTCGGTTTTTAAATTCCTCCACACTTAACCAGCTCTCTTTATCATCTTCGCTAATCTGACCATCAATAGCAGTCGCAATTTCAATGGCCATAATATACATAGCTCTTTTATCAACAGTGAGAAGGTCAAGGTGGGTAGAAGCTAAACGTAGACAGTCTCCTTTTTCTCGATAGTCTGTTGCTGGATTGTCTTCAAAATCTAATTCAAGATTTTCATATACATGACTCCCAAATTTGTTGGTAATCCCTTCTTTCAACTGAACATTATTCCATCTATTATCATGCATCCACTTATTCAATTTCAAGTGAATAGTTGGGTCTGTTTTAAATGGGCGAGTATTCCCAAAGTAAGAAAAATCTACTGGCTTACAATCTTTAGTGTCAAACCACATTCTCTTCGCTAGTTCTATATAATCAAACGGAATTTCTTTGGTGTAATCACCTTTAATATATAATCTCATATTTTACTCCTACGTTCTCAAGAATTCAGCAGCTCTCAAAATAAATCTAACTAATTGATTTTTCTCATAATTTGACAATTTTTTCAACTTAGATATTGAATCAAGCCAATTTCTAGCGCTTTGAGGATCAGTTATCTGGGTATAAGGAATATCCTCATTCAATGTATAGCCAGCTTTCCCACTTCCAGATTGAACCTGAATTTTACCACTATTTGGTTCTGCATCCACACGAATATTCCCTTTTCTACTTCCAATCTTTCCTTCAACAGTCCCAAAAGTCTTACTCGTTGGTTTATTAGCCTGCCAGCTGTCATAGTTGCTAGAATAATTAACCTGAATTTCGCCATTTTGTAAGGCCGTCTTTGTGATAGCTGATAAGCTAGTTACTGCTCCACTAGCTATCAGTACATTCCCATATTGTACCCCTGTTACTGATGCTGCCGTACCAGCTACGATACTTGTCCCTGCTGTTGGCGGACCAGCCATGATACTAAAAACTTCGAGGGCGCCACTCGCAAAGTAAACTCCCAATCCAGAGAATATTTGAGCTACTCCACTCCAAAATTCGGCTGAATTTGCTTCAAAGTTTTGTGCTTTTAGTTCATCAAACTTTTTGTTAACCAAATGAGTATAGTCGGCATCGTATTTCCCATTTTTTGAAACGACATAACCTTGTTCAAATGGATAAATGTCAATGATATTCCCTGTTTCATCAATCTTAAGAGTGTGATTGTAGTCGTCGATTATTTTATCCCATTCGGACTTGTCGTGACCTTTTAAGCGCTTCTCTAATTCGGCACGGTAGTAGGCATCTCCATATTCCGATAGCATCATATCCCTAGAAGCTTTATTGATGGCACGAGTTTCTGAGTCTTGAAAATCTCTTTTAGCATGCGAAACAATCTTCACATCCTTCATCTTTTGTACCCAGCTCATGTCCAGACCGTCCGCATAGTAGTTGCCATCGCTATCGACAATGATTTTACTCAGTTGCATGGCTCCTTTGATAGCTAAGCCAAGGACCTCTAGACTATCGTTGAAATACTGGGAAACCTGTGAGACAAAAAATTCTAGTTTTTCAATCTTATCATTCAAATCCTGAATACCCGACTCGATTTGAAACTTGGTATTGTAAAGGATGGTCTTCTCAGAGAAGGCTTTCCCCCAATTGAGACTAAAGAGGTCTGTGATTTGATTTAGCCAGTTCTCCCTCACTTGAATCTGAGCTTCTACGATAGCTAACTGCTCTTCTCTCAGCTTTTTCAATTCCTTAAGCTGGTCTAGGTCCAAATCACCATATCCAGAGACCTGAGCATCCGCATCTTTGTAGGAGGTCAACTCTAGTTGGATATCATCTATCGCTGCTTGGAGCTTTTTGATGCTGGGGATGATAATCTCTATAAAGAGACCTTTACCAGCTGTGTAGGCTGCTCCTGTCAACTCACCTGAGTCTAAAGAGGAAATCAGGTGATCACAGCCACTAGATAAGCGGTCTGTGACTTCATTTGCGACTCGGAGGTTGTTCGTCATGGCCTGAATCAATTCTTGGGATTCTTGTGCGCTGTATTTTACTCCCATGGTAGCCGATTCCTTTCCGCTATCAGTTCTTCTCTGGCTTCATCGAAAGAGCGACAAGCCTTTTTAGTTTGTTTTTCCAACGTATCCAGTTCCTCCTCTACATAAGAGTTGACCTGTCGCTGAATGGTTCTATTATCACTTTCGATTTGCTCTATTAGCTGACGAGAACTGGGTGAGAGAGACAATAGATTTATCATGCGATGGTGAATGCTCTGAATATCCGAGTAAAAGTTTGTCAACTGCTGTTCATATTGCTTTTTAGTTGCTCGGAGTCTGTCTTCCTTATCTTCTATCTTAACAATCTTACGCCAAATTTCTGTGCGCTTTTCTTCATTTCTATCTGCCATGCCTTAGTGACTCCATCTCTTAGCTTGCTCTATATCACGTTTTTCAATCCTATGAGCAATTTCTGGAAACTTATTTGCTTGGGTCAAAACAGCTGAACTAAAATCACTGACCGCCTGAAGCATTTGATTGCAAGTCTGACGTCCCGCTTCCATTCCAGTGATTCCAGATGTATATGAAAATTCCACCTGCTGATTTTGCTTGTCGCTCGTTTCATACCCGACCAACTCATTAATAGCCGCCTCTGCTGCTATCGTGCTAGATTTTATCTTTCCACCCATACTTCAAACTCCCCTTATTAAGTATATATTGACCATATCATAACATAAAAATAGTACGATTTCAAAATAAATTATAACGAACTAAAGGGCAATCTTATCCTTTAAAAAAACTTTATCCTTCAGTAAAATATATTGATAGAGATGCTACTAGGATTTTTGAAAATCCGTTTTCTGATGCCTTATATTTTGTGTTTACTGGGAAGTATTCTTATTATCAAGATTTGTCCTTCTCTCATTATAAAACGAAAAAGACAAACCCTAGAAAAATTCCTAGGGCTTGTCTTATACGTCAAAATGAGCTAAATTTTTACTGACTTTTACAACTCTGTCCGATTTTCAATAGCTCGTAAGAGGGTTACTTCGTCCGCATACTCGATATCTGCTCCCACAGCGAGGCCACGTGCCAGGCGCGTAACCTTGATACCAGCTGGTTTGAGCAAACGTGAAAGATACATGGAAGTTGCTTCTCCATCTGCTGTAGCATTGGTTGCTACGATTACCTCTGAAACTTCACTATCCATAAGACGAGCCATGAGGCTCTTGAGATTAATATCATCCGGACTGATACCATTCATAGGAGAAATGAGACCATGCAGAACATGATAGAGTCCATGATATTCTTGAATATTCTCCATGGCTGCCACATCACGACTATCCTCTAGCACCAAAATCGTTGTCTGGTCACGAGTCGGATCGGTACAAATGGAGCAAGGGTCATCATCTGTCAAACGACCGCAGATGGAACAATAGGTCAACTCTCGCTTAGCAGAAAGGAGATTTTTAGCAAATTCATTGACATCGTCATCAGACATTCCAATAGTATAGAAGGCCAGACGTGTAGCCGTCTTAATCCCAATACCAGGAAGTTTGGAATAACTGTCAATCAACTTAGCAATAGGTGTTGGATAAAGCATGGCTTCCTTTCTAATTCATTGGATGGTGTTGGTTGTATAGATTGATAATGTCGCGAGCAATTGCTGGCCCAACATTTTTGGTTAAATTGGTATTATGAGGAAAGACTACTGCAACTGCAATTTGAGGATTATCTGATGGTGCATAGGCCACAGCATTGGTATTATTAGCTTCTTGACCACCCTCAACATAACTTTCGGCAGTACCTGTTTTACCACTAATCGATACGCTTGCGCCATTTGAAAAGGCACGACCGGTTGTCAAAGCACTACCACCATGTGACACTTGATAAAAGCCTTGTTGGAGGATGGAAACATCAGACTCAGAAATATTAATTTTATTCATTTCCTTGGATTCAACAGATTGGATTAAGTTCCCTAAGCCGCCTTGTTCATTGTTTCCATAAATCCCCTCGACAATGTGAGGTGCAATCCGAACACCGTTGTTGGCAATGGTTCCAACGTACTGGGCCAATTGCATAGGAGTGTAGTTATCAAACTGACCAAAGGCATTGGTAATGTAATTAGCAAAATTATACTCTTTTGGTATAAAACCAGTTGACTCATCTGGTAGGTCAATCCCAGTCGCAGACCCCAAGCCATATTCGCCAAAGGTTGAACGCAATTTCCCCATAGCAGACTCTAGATTGCTGGTGCCGACAAACATATTAGGTTGATAGGTCTGACCCATCATTCCTAACGCGGTTTGAACCACGTAGGCATTAGAAGAATACTCCAAGGCTTCCACAGCTGTAATAGGAAAAGATCCATATGCCAATTTATACCAAGAATAAATTGGAGCTGAACCTTGGAAAACAATAGGCTGATCTGTTAAGGTTTGGTTTCCTGATAAAACACCATTTTCCCAACCTGAGCTGATGGTAGCGGCCTTAACTACTGACCCTGGGACAAAGACATTGGTTACCGTTCCCAAGGAATCAGGCGTCAAGTCTCCCGTTTTCAGGTCATGTTTGAGTCCTGACATAGACAAAACAGCACCTGTTTTGGGGTTAAGGGCGACTGCATACACGCCTTCAGAATACTTAGCTCCACCATTTCCTAGCTCGGAATTGAAATAACTTTTCAGCAAAGCATCCACGCTATCTTGGAAGGCCAAATCAATGGTCAGTTTGATATTGTTTCCCTTACTACCTTCCTCAATTGTATCCACACTTTCCATATTGCCATATTTATCCAGATGGATTTCTTTTACCGAGCGTTTCCCTTGTAAGGTCTCTTCATATTGCTTTTCCAAATAGGAGGTTCCAACACGGTCATTTAGAGAATAGCCCTTTTTAATATAAGCATCTGCTTCTTCAGCTGGGAGACCAGCTTTTTCACTGGATACACTACCTACTATAGAAGAAAGTGAGGTATCTAGAACCTTTCGATCCCACGAAGTCGAAATACTAATACCAGGTAAATTCTTAGAGGCCGAAGCTATCAAGGCAATCTGTGTATCTGTCAAGGAATCTGTCGCAACGGTTCCTGTCGCAAAATTTCCAACTGCATTGAGTTGGCTAAAGAGATAAATTTCTTTCTTTTCGTCATCCGAGTAGGTCAATTGACTCGGATCGATACTTTCAACAGTGTTATTGTAAAGTTCGGATTCAGATAATTGATTCCCATCAGAATCCAGTCGCTTCTCACGTGGTAAACTTTCCACTGCTTTCTTATAAACATCTTGATCTGCTAGATAATAGTCCGCCAACTGTCGGTCAGTCAATGTTGGTGAAGAAACTCCCACATAGGCTAGCAACTTCTTGGCTGTTTCTTTTAAATCTGCAGCCGTCATTTTGTTGTTTCGAGTAAAGGAAACAACTTGTTTCACAGTATTTTCAACTAAGGGCTTGCCACTGGCATCATAAATTTCACCTCGAGCTGAACTAGTAGTCACCTTTGTTTTACTAGCCGATGCTAGTTTTGTCTCATAAAAACCCTTGTTCAAAACCTGCATATAAAGCAGGCGACCAATAATGGTCATAAAGAGTAAAATGATGATTGAAAACAATAAATTAAGCCGAATCGGAATCGAATGGCTGTTAAATTTCCTCATACAAATCAGTCTCATTTCTATTTAAAATCTTACTCTTCATTGTACCATAATTTAAGAAGAAATTTTGGAAAAGAAGGGAGCTTTTCCCATTTTACAGGAAAATACGATTTTATTTATCCATCCCTACATTATATGATATAATAAATGTAAAAGTTCGATGACTCAGTCTTTTTCCAATATGACTCATTTAAAGGAGCCTTCCCTATGGACAAACCAGATATAGCAACCCTCATTGATTCTCACTTCGAAGAAATGACAGACCTAGAGCAAGAAATCGCTCGCTATTTTTTGCAAGCTGAAACCATTGCAGATGATTTATCTTCTCAGCAGGTCACTCAAAAATTACATATCTCTCAAGCTGCTCTGACCCGCTTTTCTAAAAAATGTGGTTTTACAGGCTATCGAGAATTTATTTTCCAATACCTGCACCAAGCAAAGAAACAGGACACTCATTCTCACAAACATAGTCCTTTAACCAACCGAGTTCTTCGAAGCTACAGTAATATGCGAGAACAAACACAGGGCTTGATTGACGAAGAACAACTGGAACGAATCGCCCAGTTAATCGAAGATGCTGATCGTGTCTACTTCTTTGGAACAGGGAGTTCTGGCCTTGTCGCTCGTGAAATGAAATTGCGCTTTATGCGTCTAGGTGTGGTCTGCGAGGCCTTGACCGATCAAGACGGTTTTGCTTGGACAACCAGTATTATGGATGAGAATTGTCTCGTACTCGGTTTCTCACTTTCTGGCTCAACTCCTTCTATTTTAGATAGTCTATTAGATGCTAAGGAGATGGGGGCAAAGACTGTACTTTTTTCAAGTGTTCCCAATAAAGATAGTCAGGCCTATACAGAGACTGTTCTTGTAGCCACACACAGCCAGCCATCCTACATCCAACGAATATCCGCTCAACTTCCTATGCTCTTCTTTATCGATTTGATTTATGCCTACTTTTTGGAAATCAATCGTGAGAGCAAGGAGAAAATCTTTAATAGCTATTGGGAAAATAAAAAACTCAATGGCTATCGTAGACAAAAACGTGTAAGAAAATCCTAGTTTGGCTGAGCCAAACTAGGATTGTTTTGTTTTGAAATGATAGTAGGCACCCAACATACCTGCTGTATTTTGATGATGGGCAAATTCTAATCGTGTTTTTTCAGCAAGGCTTGGCACCAAAGCCTCTTTCAAGGCTTTACGGATCTTGGGTTTGAGGATAGCCTCTTGTCCCATGATACCGCCACCGAGAATGACCACTTCTGGATTGGACACATAGCAAATATTTGCCAGACCTTTTCCTAGATAGTCTACCATACGGTCAATACCAGCCATGCAAATCTTATTTCCTTCTGTAGCTTCCTTAAAGATACGTCGGCCATTCCACTGATCAACATCTTCTCCATGTGCTTCAGCTACATATTTCACTAAAGCTGTTGTAGAAGCCAAATCTTGGAACGCTCCATCCTGCATATGCATATAACCAACTTCGCAGGCTGAGTTGCTAAAACCATGGAAGACTTTCCCATCCATAATCAAACAACCACCGATACCGGTTCCAATAGTCAAGCAAAGGGTGACACTCGCTCCCTTGCCTGAACCAGATACCGCCTCAGCCAGACCTGCACAGTTGACATCATTTTCAATCTCACAAGGAATATTAAAGCTAGTCTCGATTTCCTTTTTGAACTGGGTGCCTGCGTAGTTAGGGATTTGAGGCCCAGCGTAGAAAATCTCACCCTTGTCTGGATCCACCATTCCTGCTGAAGAAATAGCAACACCTGCTACTGGGCCTTTTTCTAAATAGCTGGCTACGATATCTTTGGTCTTTTGTAAGATATGAGGTCCACCCTTATGCGCCTCTGTTGGCATTTCATGCGATTCAACAAGTTGGCCTTCTTGGTCGATCAAACCATATTTGATGTTGGTTCCACCGATATCAATTGCAACGTAGTGTGTCATAAATACCTCCTTATGAATTAGAGGAAGCGCTCCTTGGTTTCACGAATCAAGGCTGCAGCTGCTTCTACAACTGGACGATCGTCTTCAGTCACTGGTGTCAATGGTGAACGAACAGAACCAATATTCAAACCTTCATTGATCTTCAAGACTTCCTTAATCACACCATACATATTTCCATGTGCAGAAGTGAGTTTACCAATGATAGCGTTGATAGCGTATTGTAATTCACGTGCTGTTTCCAAGTCTTTGTCAGCAATTAATTGGTTGAGTTTCAAGAAGAGTTCTGGCATGGCACCATATGTACCACCGATACCAGCTTTAGCTCCCATGAGACGACCACCTAAGAACTGTTCATCTGGACCGTTGAAGACGATATGGTCTTCGCCACCAAGGCTCACAAAGGTTTGGATATCTTGAACTGGCATAGAAGAGTTCTTAACACCGATAACACGTGGATTCTTCAACATTTCTGTGTAGAGACTTGGAGTCAAAGCAACACCTGCTAACTGAGGAATGTTGTAGATAACGTAGTCGGTGTTTGGAGCTGCAACACTGATATCGTTCCAGTATTTAGCAACTGAGTATTCTGGCAAGCGGAAGTAAATCGGTGGAATCGTTGCAATGGCATCAACACCCAAACTTTCTGCGTGGCGAGCAAGTTCCATACTATCTTTGGTATTGTTGCAAGCTACGTGAACAATGATAGTCAATTTACCTTTGGCAACTGCCATAACTTCTTCCAAAATCAACTTGCGGTCTTCAACGCTCTGGTAAATACATTCACCAGAAGAACCATTGACATAAAGACCTTGAACACCTTTATCAATGAAGTATTGAACCAAAGCACGCGTACGCTCTGGACTTACTTCTCCTTGATCATCATAACATGCGTAGAAGGCTGGAATGACACCTTCGTATTTTTTTAAATCTGACATAGATTTTCTCCTAAGATTTCTTTTTTCTGCTAAAAGCAGGATTTATTCTTTACGTTTTTAGTATACACCTTATGAAAAACGCTTTCAATATTTTGTGTACACTTAGATTTTAGTTTCGATATGAATTTTGAAATGTTTATGGCTTGAAAGTAGTTTCATAGACAAGCCATCCTATTGGTATTTTGCGAAAATTTTCTCCATCAATCCAGTCTGGAGAAAGACCAAGAGCCCAAACCCAAAAAGCAGGAAGGCTGAACCACCTAAAAGTAAGCTGAAGGCGGACAGATAAAGAACCATCACAATAAGAAAGAGAATAGCTAACATGAGGAAGAACCAAGGAAAGTTAAAACTTGCCAAGATAAGTCCTTTTTGCAGCACTTCTTTCCAAGTTAAATCATAGCGTGCAGCGATGGGATAGCTAGCCAACATCACGATAGTGAGGAAGATAAGAACGCCTAGACAAATAGCTTTCACCATTTGGAAAGGCATAGCTGTCTGACCCCAGAAGAGATAGAGATCTAGAAGGCTTAATGAGACAATGCCCAACTCAAGCAGACCTAACTGAAGACCTAGCTTCAGATTTTGCTTGAAAGCTCTTAAATAGATTCTAAAGACAGGCACACGTCTGCTCTTCTTAATCTCAAACATAGTCTCGTAGAGGCTAATTTTAGCTACTCCAATCGTCACAATGGGCAAACAAGAGACGACAAAAAGAAGATTGGCTGTCACGATATCCAATACCTTCTCACTAAAACGCATGAGAAAGTTATCTGTATCAAATGCTGCCTTGATAAGGCTTACTCCTTTTTGTGCCATGTTTGCTCCTCCTGATTTTTTAGTCAATCAAAATTTTAAAGAGATATTTGCGAACCTTCTCTTCCATACCTGCATAGCCATTTGGCTGGTGTGGTTCTCCTGGGAAGAAAATCGCAAAATTGTGATAACCCAACAAGAGTGGGTAGTGTTCATGACAATGAACAAAGCCAATGTCACTCGCTTCGTCAAATGCTACTGCCTCGTCTTTGATACGTGAACCGTAGCTCGAATATTCATGTCCTTCTACCAGCAAATGCAAATCTGCATAGTTTTTATGATGCTCAAATTGATCATTTTCAGCTTGATTGAGGACATTTTCCTGAACAACTAGAAAGACCTTGTCCCCGTTGATCTCATACTTACCTAATTCAAATGAATCTTTACGATGCTGGTAGAGATAGTCGATAGCCTTGTCTAGATTGGGATGAATCCCTTTGTAAAAGGTGATGTTTTTCAAATCGTCAAAAATCATACTCTTTCCTTCGTTTCTGATAGTTAACTAAAATCATTCTTAAGTTGATAAGTGTCTAACAAAATATCTAAGGTAAGCAAATACCCAACATTTTGTAGACACTTATAACCTCTATATTTCCATAGCATGTCAAGACCACTTCCGCAATCTTGACACACCAGTTTACTTTTCTTAACCTTTGACCGCTCCCATAGTAATACCCTGAGTGAAGGATTTTTGGAAGACTAGGAAGACTGTTACGATTGGAACTGCTGCAAGAGCGGCACCTGCCATGATCAAACCATAGTTGGTTGCCATTTCAGCTTGCATAGTTGCAACCCCAAGTGAGATGGTCAAGTTTTGACGTGAAGTCAACATAACCAACTGCATGAAGTAGTCGTTCCATGTATTGATGAAGGTAAAGATTGCAAGGGCTGCAAATCCTGGTTTGACAATCGGGAAGGCTACGCTCCAGAAAGTACGAATCTCACCACAACCGTCGATTTTAGCTGATTCAAGTAACTCTGTTGGGATATTTTCACTAAATTGTTTCATGAGGAAGACCCCGAATGGCCATCCAATCAAAGGCAAGATAACTGCCCAAAGAGTGTCATGGATTCCCATGAAGTTGACGATACGTACCAATGGTACAAGGACAACTTGTTTTGGAAGTGCCATGGCTGCAATGAAGATTGCAAAAAGAATACGTTGACCATAGAAACGTTTTTTAGCCAATACATAACCTGCTAAAGAAGAGGTTGCACAGACTAAGAACATGGTTACCAATGAGATAAACACAGAGTTCCACATCCACTGCATAGCAGGGTTTTGCACCATGAGTTGTTGGAAGTTTTCCATGGTTGGCATTTTAGGGAACCATTGTGGCGGAATCATAATGGTATCAGGCTGTGATTTGAAAGCACCTGTCAAAATCCAGTAGAATGGAAAGATGAACAGCACGGTCAACAAGAGCAAGATAATCGTTGAAATAACAGTGAAAGCTGTTAAAGGTTTCTTTTGTGTAGATTGCATAGCTGTCTCCTTTCTTTAGTATTCTACGTCATTTCCAAGTACTTTAAATTGAACAAAGCTTACGATAGCAATCATAACTGCCAAGAAGACACCGATGGTGTTGGCATAGCCGTATTCTGTCAATTGGAAGGCTTTTTCGTAAAGGTAGTACATAAGTGTACTTGTTGAGTAGTTTGGACCACCTGAGGTCAAAAGCTGAATCAAGGCGAAACACTGGAATGAGTTGATTGTTGTAATGATTGCAATGTAAAGAGTTGTTGGAAGGAGGCTAGGCCATTTAATCTTCCAGAAAACTTGCAATTCTGTCGCACCGTCAACCCGAGCTGCTTCCACCAATGAATTGTCGATATTTCCCATCGCTGCGATATAGAGGATAATCGGCTGACCAACAGATGTAGTCAAAAGGATAATCATAATCGCCATCAAAGCCCAGTTTTTATCTCCCAACCAAGAAATGTTTTGGCTGATGATATGGCTTGACTTAAGGACAAAGTTTAGAATCCCTGATAGTGGGTCATAAATCCATTTCCAAACAACTGTTACGGCAACACTACCTGTTACAACAGGAAGGAAGAAGACGAAACGGTAGAAAGATCTGGCAATGGCATTTTGATGATAGGTCTGAGATGCTACAAAGAGTGAGAATAGAACAACAACTGGTACAGATCCAATAACCAGAATAACGGTATTGATCAAAGACTTCATAAAGACAGGGTCTTTAAACATACGAACGTAGTTGTCCAAGCCTACAAACTCAAATTTAGTCATTGAGTAGTTAAAGAAACTTGTAATGAATCCCATAATCATAGGAGCCAATACAAAGATGACAAAGAAGAATAATACTGGTGCTAGGAAAGCGTAGGAAATCACTGTTTCCCGCATGCGAATTTTATTGACTTTCACAGTCGGCACCTCTCTTTCACAAATAAAATATTTTGGATTTTTTTAATCTGTTTTAAAATCAAAATGAAATTTTTTAAGATTCGCTTATGTAAGAACTTCATTTTAATTTCGTGACAGTTCCTTACATTTCAAATAAAATCCTCCCTTTTCTTACATAGACGTTGCACAGGGAAAAGGGAGGAGTCAATCTGATTTAGTGCTTATTGTTTTGTAGCTTTTTTAATTGTTTCGTTAGCTTTTTCAGTGAAGGCTTTCAAAGCGTCCGCTGGTTTTTCGTCACCATTTGATACAGATTGCAACATTGGGAACCAAAGTGTTCTCATTTCAGCAAAACCATTGATAGTGTTGTAGTATGGTGAGTAGTATTTAGTCCAACCACTGATTGTTTCCATACGTTTGTCTTCATAAAGTTTGCCAAATGATGTACGAACTGGGAAGGCACCTGTACGAACAACGTCTTTTGGACCCCATTCTTTGTCATCCGCGATGAATTGAACGAATTTCTTAGATGCTGCAACTTTCTTGTCGTCTTTGTTGTTGAATACTGCAAATCCATTTACAAGGTATTCAAGAGCTGGTTTACCTGAATCTGATGGGAATGGTACTTCTACCACTTCTACTTTACTTGCTTCCAAGAGTTTAGCTTGGATACCGTTTTGAGCTGGTGCCCAAAGGATTGTGTAAGATGTTTGACCGTTGGCAAAGTTTTGGATATCTGCTCCACCGTCAAATTGTGAACCATTGTTCAACAAACCGTCTTTAATCCAGCTAGCTGCTTTTTCAAGACCTTTGACGAATTTAGGATCATCAGTTGTATATTTTGTTACATCTTTATCTGTTACAGAAGCTCCATAAAGGTTTGCAATGAAGGCACGTGTTCCTTGGTCTCCCCCTTGACCAGAACTGAACAATGAACCTGGTGTGTAGCCTTTATCTTTAAGTGCTTTCAAAACTTTTTCAAAATCATCAGTAGTCCAACCTTCTTTTACAAGGTTTGCAACTCCAGCTTCTTCCAACATTTTCTTGTTCATAGCCATGTAGAATGGAGCTGAACTAATTGGATACATGTAAGCTTTGTCTCCAGCTTTACTTGCTTGTACGATATTTTCGTTGTTAACATCTTTGACGAATTCGTCTGTGAAGAGGTCGTTCAACTCAGCCAATTTACCGTTTTTACCGTATTGGATGATACGTCCTGGTGCGTCAAACAGTACATCTGGAGCTGTTCCTGCTTCGATAGCTGTTGTGATTTTTTCAGGACCTGACTTGAAGTCGATGGTTTCCAATTTCACTTTTACATCTGGATTTGCTTTTTCAAACGCTTCGATGATTGATTTTTCATATGTTCCAACACCGTCACCAGTTTTTTCTTGAGTGAAGACTGGGAATGCCCACCAAGTGATTTCTGTTTTTCCGCTATCGCTACCAGATTTTCCAGCATCTTTACTTCCGCCAGAATTACCACATGCAGCAAGGCCAAGAACCGCAGCACCCGCAAGTACTGTACAAGCTAGTTTTCTAAATTTCATTTGTATTCTCCTAATTGATAAGCGTATCCATATTGGATAATGAGTAAGATTGAACTTGTATACGTTTTCATTTTATCCGACGCATCCACCACTCTCCTCTTTTTTTGAGATTGTGTTATTTAAGACCAGCAACGAAGCGTTCTGTGATCTCTTTTGGTCTAGTAATAGCGCCACCAACAACGATGCCTCGCACTCCATATCCCAGGATTTGTTTGGCTTGTTCTGGTGTATGAATTTTCCCTTCTGCAATGACATCCACGCCAGCATCACAGAGTTTTTTAATTAATTCAAAATCGGGACCATCCACTTTTGGACTGTAAGATGTGTATCCTGATAAAGTTGTTCCGACAAAGTCAATTCCTGCTTCAACAGCTGCCAATCCTTCTTCGAAAGTACTTGTATCAGCCATCAAGAGCTGGTTAGGATATTTCTCCTTAACCTGACGAATGAAGTCTTGAATCTCTAAACCATCATAGCGTTCACGCTTGGTACAATCCAGAGCAATCACCTCTATATCAAGTTCTGCCAATTCATCAACCTCTTTCATAGTAGCAGTGATGAAGGGTTCTTGTGGTGGATAATCTCGTTTAATTATCCCAATGATTGGAAGTTTTGTGACCTCCTTGATTTCCTTGATATCACGAACACTGTTTGCTCGGATACCGACTGCTCCACCTTGCTCAGCCGCTTTGACCAGCAAGGGAATGACTCCTCCCGCTTCTGTATAGAGCGGTTCGTGAGGAAGGGCCTGACAAGAAACGATGATTCCATCTTTGATTTGTGCAATCAAGGCTTCTTTAGTAATCTGTGGCATCCTCTTTCCTCCTTTTCTTTGTTCTTATGGGTTCATTATATATTATTTTTAAAGCGCTTTCAATACTTTGTGGTAGAATAGATTTCAGTTTCAAAAGTATTTTATAGAACAGCAGTTTCTGAAAGTAGTTTCAGCACTGTCTTATTTTCAATTCGCTCAGTATCTAAAATGATAAAAAGAGATAGCCATCTTTCAAATGGGCCATCTCTTTTATCATTAACGATGAGCTAAATTCATTTTATTCAAGACCTAGTCTAGTTTTCTTTTCGTTTCTTTCCTAATGTAAAGACGGATAAGAGACCTGCCACTAATCCTATAGAAATAAGGGTTGTGTTTTCTTTGCTCCCAGTATTTGGAAGCTCATTTTGTTTAGCCGCTGGTGCTTGATAAGTAGCACCTTGTCCAAGAGATAACTTCTTAGCTGGACGTTCGTTTGCAGCTGCTAAGACTGGTTTGGTTTCTCCCTTGTACTCTGGCACTTCATGGATTGCTGCCTCAGCTCCATTGACACCTCCTTTATACTCAGGAAGAGCATTTGAAGCTGCCAAGACAAAGTTAGCACCACCTCTATATTCCGGAACCTCATTTGAAGCTGCTAGAACTGAATTTACGCCCCCTTTGAATTCCGGTTTTTCTACTGTTGGTGCTGGCTCTTCTCCCACTGTTGCTAAGGGACCTGTATATTCAGGAATTTCTGTTACAAGAGCTTCTACTCCATTCACTCCACCTGTAAACTCCGGTTTTTCTACTGTTGGCGCTGGTTCTTCTCCCACTGTTGCCAATGGACCTGTATATTCAGGAGCTTCTTCAGTTACTGCAGGCTCAACGCCATTAACTCCACCTGTAAATTCTGGTTTTTCTACTGTTGGTGCTGGTTCTTCTCCCACTGTTGCCAATGAACCTGTATATTCAGGAGCTTCTTCAGTTACTGCAGCCTCAACGCCATTAACTCCACCTGTAAATTCTGGAACTTCATTTATCGCAGCTTCACTTCCATTTATACCATCGCTTAATTTAGATCCAGCTAAAGAGACTGGTAAATTGTGCATACTTTCAATTGCACCGTCTGCCAGACCTGTAATCCTTTGACCCATATCCTCTGGATTCACTGTGAATAGGAGAGTTTTTGTATCATACTGGGTCATGAAGGTTGCCGTTTTACCATTTGCCAACTGAAGGGTCGGAGCCTTATTTACCAATACTTCCGAATCAAACTCCATCGCAATAATACCTGGCCATTTTTGAATAGCATATTTTACTTTTGCTTCTTTAGGAGAAATTCTTTCCTTGGTCAAGAAATCCCAGTTGAATTTCTTGAAGGAAAGTGTATATGGAACCCCCCCTGGAGCATGGTGCTCATATAAAAGTCCAAATTCATCCGGTCCAATTTGTTGAAGAGAGTTATATGCATATTCACCTTCCTGAATCAAATGATGGTGCAACCAAGTTAACTGGCCATCTTCTTCAACACGAGCCACTCGAATATAACCATTTTTACGACCTGGACCGTTCGCATTCGCCAAGAGAATATACTCTTTACCATTTTGAACCGTATGAGTCGCGGCCATTTGAACATAAACATCTGGCACATCATAGCGATCAACGTTATTGTCCCAAGTTAGACCACCATCATGACTTGTCGCAACCTGTAGATCACCTGTCAAACCACGCATAAATAGTTTGAGGTCCCCATTGTTTAACTGAACAACAGAAGATTCCGTATTTTGAGCATAATAATTGTTCATAGTGCTTGAATCAACAACTGTACCATCATAAAGCGTACGATTGTCGTTGACACCACCTCCCATATGCCAAGTCTTTCCATGGTCATCTGAGTAGATAATTCGAGATGATTGAGAACCATTGAGGTGGTTGGTACGGTTAGTCGTATAGACAGGAACGACGATTCGACCTTTATTTGGACCGGTACGAAGAGTTATCCCCACTCCAGGACCCACACCCAAGAATTTCATCCAATCAGCTTTGACCATTGGAGTAATATCTTGAGGTGCTGACCAAGTCTTACCATCATCATCACTGTAAGACATCCATAGATAAGAATCCTTGGCAACTCTAAATGGAGACGTTTTATTGCTTGTGAAATAAATATTTCCTAATAGTCGATCCCCTTGATATAAATCACCCTTATCACTATAAGATGGTTTCACCGGATCTACTACAACACGATAATCTGTTGGTTTCCCATCTGGGGTATAAACTGTGCCATTTTCACGTATTGTATAGGAGCCGTCTTCGCCTTCTTTATAGAGAATTTGATAAGTTTTGCCATCGATTTGTTTATAGGCTTCTTCTCTTTGATCAGCCATCCCAAAGATTCCTTTCCCTTCTGGGAACATATCATAGATAGAAAAAATTCGTTTTGTCTCAGGATCTTGAACCAAAACCATATCGATGTTCACCGGTGAACCGATTGATGGATCAGAGGCTTTTGGATTGTCTCGTAAATTTGTAATCGTTACTCGGTCGCTCCATGTTTTACCCTTATCTTCACTTCGTCTGACGACCATGCCGATATCGCCCCAGTCACTTGAATGAAGACGACGCTCATCTGCACCAGCAATCAGAGTACCTTTATCTGTCTTAAGAAGTGCAGGAATACGATAACTCTTGATCCCATCTTTATTTGGTTGGTTATGCATTCCGCCTTCAAAAACATCTTCTTTCTCTGATATTTTCGCACCTTCAGGAAGTTTCTTTTCCAAATCACCTCTTTCAAACAGTTGACTCCGTGTTTGAACTTCATCTGGTGTTAAAGCACGATCATAGACAGTCAGGTTCCTAACTTGTAGATTGGTTCCCCAAACAGTATTACTAGCACGCTTGGTTGCTCCGATTTGAGCATGTGTTACATCTGGCATATCTTTGATGAAATGACCAGATTTCAGACTTGTTCGAGATAATACCCCGTTCACGTAGAGGCGCACTCGACCATGAGGTAATTCTGCTGTCGGTTTTTCAACTGTGAAAGTTACTGAATTCCACTGGCCAGGACGTACTTGTAATGGAGCATCCGTATATTTATCATAAAATTGTGCTCCATTGGCATCACGTCCCTCAATTAAGGCTGTATTATTGAGAACAGCCATTGTGAAGTACTCATCTTTTTTCTTATCACTAGACACTGAAAATAGATTATAAAATGCTGGAGCTTTTGCATCTGGCTTGAATTCCATATGAATGGTCGCATTTTGAAGCTTCTTCAATGTATCTAACTCACTGGCTAGGTCTACACGCTGACCATTTTTCGAATTTGTTTCAATATCTTCTTTTTCCACTACTGGAGTTGCATTTGCGATGTCTCTAGCGTAATAATCTCGAGGAAGTACTCCCTCTTCTTCTTTATCTTGGTCCTTGTTACTTGCTTCTGTAGTTGCAGAATCTGTTTCTGGTTTATCAGCAGGAGCTGGTGTATTGTCAGCTGCAGGTGTATTTGTTGGAGTGGTTGTCTCTGCTTCAGCAGTCTCATTTTTCTTCAACTTATCCTGATCAACTTCCACACCATTGTCTTTTGCTGTTGCCAATTTTCCAGCTAATTCACTATCTAAATGAGCAAGACTTCCTGAAGAAGCTTCTTTTGGTAATTCTGATAAACCTTGATTATTATTTTCAGCTGCAGTTACAGTTGAGTTTCCTTGTTCATTTGCAAATACAGGGTTTACTCCAAACACCACAGCACCAATGGTTACAGAGGCTACACCCACTGCAAATTTACGAATACCATATCTTTGTTTTCTGTCATAATTCTTCTGATTCATCTTTCTACCTTTCAATATCACCAAAAATAAAGCGCTTTCTTTTTGTTTTAAAATTTTTACTCCCCATCATAGGAAAACACAAGAAAGTAATTAATGGACGAGAGTTCCTCTCCTTCTCTCTTTCAACATTTAGCTAGCTGTAATCCAAACAGTAGCTCTTTCACTCCTTTCCTAGAGACTTTTTCTTTATTATACAATAAAGTCATAGGTTTATCTCAAGCTTGTCATAGAATAGATTTTACTTTCAGAAATATTTTAATATTTTAATATTTTTAAAAGTACTTTCAACATTTATAACAAAAAAGAGAGCTACTGGCTCTCTCATTCATCACTTTATATACTTAAAAGAAATCTCACTACCACAGAGCCAGTTGTAAACTTGATCATTGACAAATACATTCATGGCTTCGTGAGCATACTCTGGCATGATACGATAGGACTTGTCACAGGTCAGACGGTTGTAAATCGCAAACTGGGTAATAGGATAGCAAACATCATCGTCCAAGCCCGTAATCATCTTAACCTCACCCTTGATACGATGGGCAAGATTTTTCACATCGATATAGGCAAGGGTCGCCATGATTTCCTCTTCAGTTTCGTGGAAGGGGTCGTGAAACTTGAAATAACGGAAAAGTTCGTCGTAAGCCTCGCTAGTATTCCCAATTTCAAGCACTCGTCTGAAGTCTGACAAGAAAGGATAGATGGCAACTGTTTTCTGAATCCGAGGATTGAGCGCTGCCGCAACCAAGGCTAGAGCCCCTCCTTGTGAGGCACCATAGCTAGAAAGGCGCTTCTCATCCACCTCAGGCAGACTAGCAATAATTTCAACTAACTGGTAAATGTCCAGATAAACATCCTTATAAAAGAGGTGCTCCCGACCTTCAACGGCACCACGGATAATGTGACCTTTAACCGTATTTCCTAGTGGAGAACGCAAGCCGTCCTGTGAATAACCTGACTGTCCCCGCACATCCATGGAAACAACACCGTAACCAGCCACGGTGAAGGCCAGCATGTCGGCCCAGTCCCAGCCACGTCCCATATAACCATGGAAATGGAAGATTATCGGAACCTTCTCATCACTCTTTGGAAGAACGACTCGTGCATAAACCTTGCCTTCATTGGTTCCTTCAAATGTTAACTCATAGCACTTGATTTGAGGAATGTGGAAATCTCTTTCCTCCAACTGGTAGGCTGGAAGTGTTGAAACTTTTTTCACTTCCTCATCCCAGAAATTATCAAAGTCTTCTGGAACCTCATCCCGTCCTTTATAAGTCTTGATTTCTTCTAACAAAGCTGGATTTTTCATAACATGCTCCTTTTTTTGTAATCGCTACCACCACTGTAGCATATCTAAGAAAGCAATGCAAGAAAGAAGGGTAAATAGAAAATGAATTTAGCTTTTTTCCTTCAAGCCTATCGACTGAAAGTAGTTTTAAAGACAAAAAAGAGCATTTCGCTCTTTCTTCCTTATATTTATATTATTTTGTTGCTGCTTTCTTCTGGAAAGTGGTTTGGTAATTTACTTTAATCGTTACTGTCATGTGAGAGTCCTCGTTTCTTTTTGATGACTCTAGTATAAAGGGCAAACCTGAAAGCTAGCTTAATACTCTTCGAAAATCAAATTCAAACCACGTCAGCGTCGCCTTACCGTACTCAAGTACAGCTTGCGGCTAGCTTCCTAGTTTGCTCTTTGATTTTCATTGAGTATAAGATTTCCTTAGAGAAAGCTTAATCTAAATGTTCTTTCTTTTCCATATGAAGGGCAATCATCCGCCACTCTGGATCCTCTTGCCAAGCTTCTATCGAACTAATGTAGCTAGCAACCTTTCTGGCTTCTTCTAAAATCGGAAAATCCTCGATAATATCAGCCACTTGGAACTCTGGAAGACCTGACTGTCTGGTTCCAAAAATCTCACCTGAACCACGCATTTTCAAATCTTCCTCTGCAAGGACAAATCCATTAGTGGTTTCTGTCATGATGCGCATGCGGTCTTTCCCAGAATCCGTCTTAGGATTGGCAACGAGAACTGCATAAGACTGCTTATCTCCCCGACCCACACGACCTCTAAGCTGGTGAAGCTGGCTGAGACCGAAGCGATCGGCATCCATGATGATCATAACTGTCGCATTGGGAACATTAACTCCAACCTCGATAACCGTTGTCGAAACTAGAATAGCCGTTTTTTGCTCTTTGAACTCCTGCATAATCTGGTCTTTTTCGTCACTCTTCATCTTACCATGTAGAAGAGCCACTTCTGCCTTACCTGCAAAATGAGCCGTCAATTCCTCTGATAAGGCAATGGCATTTTTCAAATCCAGAGCTTCTGATTCTTCAATCAAAGGAGAGATGACATAGGCTTGTGAACCTTTTTGGATTTCCCCCTCTAACCAAGTCAAGACCTGAGGCAGTTGCTCATGTTTGATCCAGCGTGTCACAATAGGCTTTCGCCCTGCTGGCATCTGGTCAATAATGGAAACATCCATATCTCCAAAGGCTGTGATCGCCAAGGTTCGTGGTATGGGAGTCGCCGTCATCATGAGGACATCTGGGTTGTCGCCTTTTTCTCTCAGAACACGCCTTTGCCCTACACCAAAGCGGTGCTGCTCATCGATGATAATCAAGCCCAGACGAGCATAATCCACCCCATCCTGAATCAGAGCATGGGTTCCGATAATCAAATCAGCCTCACCCTTTGCTATGGTCTCCAAGACTTCTCTTTTTTCTGCAGCTTTCAAGGAACCTGTCAAGAGAGCCAGTTTCAAGTCTGGAAAGAGGTTCTGTAAACTCTCAAAATGTTGCTCTGCAAGGATTTCTGTTGGTACCATAAGGGCTGCTTGGTAGCCAGCCGTCACTGCCGCATACATAGCCAAGCCAGCGACTACCGTTTTCCCGCTTCCTACATCTCCTTGTAAGAGTCGATTCATGTGGTGGTCGGACTTCATGTCTATCAAAATTTCCTGCAAACTCTTTTCCTGAGCTTGAGTCAAGGCAAAAGGCAAGCTTTCTTTGACAGCTGTCACTTTTTCCTGAGACCAATTCAGAACCAGACCACTTCCCTGAACTCTATTTTCAGACTTGAGCGTCTGCAATTGCATTTGGAAATAAAAGAGTTCCTCAAACTTGATACGCCGAAGTGCCTGCTTGTATTCTGCCAAATCCTTAGGAAAATGCATGGCACGAACCGCCTGACAACGGGACATGAGTTTGTATTTGTCCAGCAAAGACTGGGGAAGATTTTCCTCAATCAAGAGGTCCAGTCCCTGATCAAAGGCTGTCTTGATGACCTTGACCAGACCGGCCTGACTAATTCCCTGAGCCAGTCGATAGACAGGTTGGAGGTCATCTTCCACCTGAGCCAGGACCTTCATCCCTGTCAAACTAGCCTTGGCGCGATCCCATTTTCCAAAGACAGCAAGAGTTGCTCCCAACTCTATCTTATCAGCAAGATAGGGCTGGTTAAAGAAATTCACCGCAAAAACAACTTCTCCCTGCTTGAGACTAAAACGCAGGCGATTCCGCTTGAATCCATAATACTGGACACTGGCAGGAGTCACGACTTGACCAGAAAGAACCGCCTTTTCACCGTCTTCTAGTTCCAATACTTGCTTGGTCTTGAAATCTTCATAACGGAAAGGAAAGTAGAGCAAGAGGTCTTGCAAATTTTCAATTCCTAGTTTGGCGTATTTTTCTGCTGACTTTGGTCCCACACCAGGTAAGACATGCAAGGGTTGATGTAGATTCATGCTCCACTCCTTTCTTTTTAATAATATTCTCTCGGAATGCGGTCGCTGAGAAGACAAACCACCTCATAGTTAATAGTCCCACGGTAGGTCGCTACCTGAGTAGCTGTGATTTCCTTGCCCCCATTAGAACCAATGAGGGTGACTTTGGTTCCCAGCGGATAAAGCTTAGGCATACGAATGGTGATTTGGTCCATCGAAACCCTGCCAACGATTGGGCAAGCTTGGCCATCTACCAAGACAGAAAAATTCTGCATGTCTCGTGTCCAACCATCCGCATAACCAATTGGCACCGTCGCTATGACTTGCTCGCTATCTGCCTGATAGGTCGCTCCGTAGCCCATGCAAGCTCCAGATGGAACTGTCTTGACATGAACTAGAGCAGATTCCAAGGTCAAGGCTGGTTTCAAGTCATAGGGTAAGTCCAAAACCTCTCCGCTAGGATTGAGACCATACATGGCATCTCCCATACGGACGGCGTTAAAAATGGTCTCTGCATGCCAAAGAGTCGTTGCCGAATTACTGGCATGAACCAGCTCTGGAAGACCTTTCATACTTGACAGAATGGTTTTAAACCGTTCTAACTGCTCATTAAAGTAGTCGTCTAATTCCTCGTCTGCAGTCGCAAAGTGGGTGAAAATCCCTTCAACACGAGCACCATGTTGTTGGAGCAAGTCTTGAGCCTGCTCAGCTTCACGAGCCTCTCTAAAACCAATCCGTCCCATTCCTGAATCAATCTTGAGGTGGACTGTCAAACCAGCTAAATCAGCTTCCTTAACTAAGAGTGCTTGAATCCACTCCAGTCCAGCCACAGTCAAAGTGATATCGTATTCTTTAGCAAGAGCAACAGCTTCGATTTCAGAAACTCCTAAAATGAGGATTCGCTTGCTGAGTCCAGCTTGTCTAAGTTCAATGGCTTCATCAATATTGGAAACGCAAAAACCATCAACATCATCTTGAATAGCCGTCGCAACAGCAACAGCCCCATGCCCATAGGCATTAGCCTTGACTACTGCAAATTTGAGCGTTCCTTGAGGGATATGAGCCCCCATTTGCTGAATATTTTGTCGAATAGCTCCCAGATGAATCAGAGCCTTGGTTGGTCTATGTGGACTAGCTTTCATGATTTTCCTCCAAAATGACACTGGCTGTCACAAACTGATCTGTATGGCTGATAGACAGCCAAATCTTTCCTGAAAATGGTGACTGACTAAAATAAGGCGCCCCGCGTTCATTGTTCAAGACTTCCAAATCCTGAAAACTGAGCTTGCCAATACCAGTTCCCATAGCCTTGGAAAAGGCCTCCTTAGCTGACCAGCGACCAGCCAAATATTCAATCTGCCTGCGCCCTTTAAGACTAGTGAAGCGCTCCATTTCCTTAGCGGTCAGCACGCGCTTAGCAAATCCTTCATGTCGAATAACTGCGCTTTCTATCGAAGCCAATTCTTCGATGTCAATTCCATGTCCAACTATCATTCTCATCAAAAGGAGTTGAGATTCCCCAACTCCATCCTTTTCACTTATTTTGTCAAGGTAGCATAAATCTCTTCTACCAAGGCCTCTGTATTTTCCCAACCTAGGCAAGGGTCGGTAATAGAGCAACCAAAGACCTCTGGTTGGTTTTGACGACCATCTGCTAGGTAAGATTCAATCATAAAGCCTCGAACTGTCTTTTTGATTTTCTCATTCCAATCACGATTTTGCAAGGTCTGGCGAACAATTCGAATCTGCTCCATATATTGCTTGCCAGAATTATCATGGTTGGTGTCAATGAGGATAAAGGGATTTTCAAGTCCCATGGCTTCATAGCGTTCAATAGCATTTAGCAAGGTTTCATAGTAAAAGTTAGGCTCATTTTTCCCATATTCATTAACTGCACCACGAAGGATGACGTGGGCCAAGGGATTTCCTGAAGTCTCAACTTCTTGACCATGAAAGAGGAAGGTTTGTTTGTTTTGAGCGGCATAGATACCGTTAAACATAACACCCAAATTTCCTGAGGTTGGATTTTTCATCCCGACTGGTGCATCAATCCCTGAGGCCACAAAGCGGTGCTCTTGGTCTTCCACAGAACGAGCCCCAACAGCATGGTAGCTAACCAAATCATCTACCAAGACCAGATTTGATGGATAAAGCATTTCATCTGCAGTCGTCAAACCAGTCTCTGTAATTACGCGGTAGTGCAACTGGCGCACAGCCTGCAAGCCGTTAATCAGGCTTGGAGCCTTAGAAGTATCTGGTTGGTGAACCAAACCTTTATAGCCGTCTCCGTTGGTACGAGGTTTAGCTGTATAAACACGCATAACCATGAAAATCTTGTCCGCCACCTTCTTTTGCAAGGCTGATAAACGGCGGGCATATTCCAAGACAGCCTCTTCATTATCAGACGAGCAAGGACCAATCACCAAAAGGATGCGGTCATCTTCTCCTGAAATAATGTCTGCCAATTCTCTATCACGACGCTCCTTTAGTCGCAAGGCTTCCGCAGACAATTGGGTTTCTGCTTTGATTGCTTCAATATCGATTTCTTGACCTTTTTCAATAAATGCCATCTTATTCTCCTAGCGTTTGGTAGATTTCTCTGACGAGGGCTTCCGTATTCTCCCAGCCAAGGCAAGGGTCCGTGATAGACTTGCCAAATACTTCTGGTTCGTTTTGACGGCCGTCTTCTAGATAAGACTCAATCATGAAGCCACGAACGTACTGCTTGATTTTTTCATTCCAATCACGATTAATCAAGGTCTGGCGGACAATTCGAATCTGGTCCATGTATTGCTTACCAGAGTTGTCATGATTGGTATCCACAATGATAAAGGGATTTTCCAAGCCCATCTTCTCATACTGGGCAATAGTATCCATCAAATTATCATAGTAGTAGTTAGGAATATTCTTACCATACTCATTGATTGCTCCACGAAGAATCGCATGCGAAAGCGGGTTCCCAGTTGTTTCCACTTCTTTTCCTAGAAAAAGGAAGCTTTGTTTGTTTTGAGCAGCATAAATCCCATTAAACATGACATTGAGATTTCCAGAGGTTGGATTTTTAAAACCAGTCGCAAAATCTGCCCCACTTGCCACAAAGCGATGTTGCTGGTCTTCAACCGAACGGGCACCAACCGCCATGTAAGAAATCAAATCATCCACAAGCGGTAGATTTTCAGGATAAAGCATTTCATCAGCCGTTGTCATACCTGTTTCCGTGATGACACGATAGTGAAGATGGCGAACAGCTTTGATTCCATTAATGAGGCTAGGCGCTTCTGTCGCATTAGGCTGGTGAATCAAGCCCTTATAGCCATCTCCGTTGGTACGGGGTTTGGCTGTATAAACGCGCATAACCATAAAGATACGGTCTGCCACTTCTTCTTGTAGGACTGCCAGACGCTTAGCGTACTCAAGAACAGCTTCTTCATTGTCAGATGAGCATGGCCCGATGACCAAGAGAATTCTCTGGTCTTCTCCACGTATAATGGCTTCTAGCTCTTGATCGCGCTGTGATTTTCTCTCTAAAGCTTGCCCTTCTAATTTTGATAAGGCACGAACTTCTTCAATATTAATTTTAGGACTTTTTGCTGTAAATACCATAACTCATCTCCTTATAAAGCAAACGGATACCAAGTAAAAATTTACTTTTCACAAGGTATCCGCCTCTAAACTATCTCATTTTATTGTCTTTTTCCGTGACAGTTTTTAAACTTCTTACCAGAACCACATGGACAAAGTTCATTCCGTCCAATCTGACTCAAATCCAGATTTTCAGGCATATTTGCTTGGTGGGCAGCGATATTACGAGTCGCTGTTGTACTGATATGGTGTTCTGCTTGTGGTCTTTCTTGTTCATGAATTTGTGCTTTCATCATCAAACGTGTCACATCAAACTCAATCGAACCAATCATGTCATTAAACATACGGAAACCTTCTGCCTGATACTCAACAACAGGGTTGTTCTGAGCATAGCCACGAAGTCCTACCGCGTTACGCAATTGATCAAGGGCGTCGATATGGTCTGTCCACTTATTATCTACCACTCGTAGAATCAAAACTTTTTGGAATTCTTTAACTGCTTCTTCATCGCGTAGTTTTGAAACCTGACTATCGTAAACTTGCAAGGCACGTTGGAAAAGTTCTTCCTTAATAGCCTTATCAGACAAGCCTGACAAGTCTTCGATTGAAATAGAATCTTCTGGAAGCAAGTTGTACTTAGCAAAGTTCAAAATTGCCTCTAGTTTTTCATCTTGTTTGGCACGCGCATGACCATCAGCGACACGACCAATCGTGCGTTTGATCATAGCCTGAATTTCAGGTGCCAAGTCACGGTCTGCAGTGATGACATCGTAACGTTGAGCGTAGATAATTTCACGTTGTTCACGCATGACGTCATCGTATTGAAGGACTTGTTTACGAGTATCGTAGTTATTTCCTTCAACACGTTTTTGCGCTGCTTCAACCTGACGCGTCAACATACGAGACTCAATGGCTTCATCAGACATATTGAGACGTTCGAAGACACCTTTCAGACGCTCAGAACCAAAACGTTTCATCAAATCATCTTCAAGAGAGAGGTAGAATTGTGACTCACCTGGGTCTCCTTGACGACCTGAACGTCCACGAAGCTGGTTATCGATACGACGGCTTTCATGACGTTCTGTACCAATAACACAAAGTCCTCCAAGTTCGCGAACCCCTTCACCAAGCTTGATGTCGGTACCACGACCGGCCATGTTGGTTGCGATAGTAACAGCACCACGTTGACCAGCATTCATGATGATTTGAGCTTCTTTATAGTGGTTTTTGGCATTCAAGACTTCGTGAGGAACGCCAGCTGCGACTAATTTCTTAGAAATGTAGTCACTGGTTTCAACCGCTACTGTACCAACCAAGACAGGTTGACCTTTTTGGTAACGAGCTTTAACGTCTTCGACAACAGCCTTAAACTTAGCTTCAATACTAGCAAAAAGTAAGTCTGGATGGTCAATACGCTGAACAGGACGATTGGTTGGGATTGGAATAACACGAATGTTGTAAATTTCACGGAATTCTTCTTCCTCAGTCTTACCTGTACCCGTCATTCCAGACAATTTTTTGTACATACGGAAGAGGTTTTGGTAAGTGATTGAGGCAGATGTCTTAGTTTCATCCTGAATTGGCACACCTTCTTTAGCTTCAATAGCTTGGTGCAAGCCATCAGAATAACGACGACCTTCCATAGTACGACCCGTAAATTGGTCGACGATCAGAATTTCTTGCTCTTCGCTCACCACATAGTCAATATCGAGAAGCATGATGTAGTTGGCACGAAGGGCGTTATCGATAAAGTGAGTCAGAGCTACGTTTTCGATGTCATAGAGATTGTCAAGTTTGAAGTAGCTTTCAGCCTTGTCAATCCCTGAATCAGACAAACCAATAGTCTTAGACTGCACATCGATGATGTAGTCGTCTTTGTCCAACGATTTTACATAGTGATCTGCCATGTGATACAACTGACTGGTTTCAACAGCGTTAGCACCTGATACGATCAAAGGTGTACGGGCCTCGTCAATCAAGATTGAGTCAACCTCATCGACCAAGGCATAGTTAAGCGGACGTTGTACCATGTTTTCAGCACGAACGACCATGTTATCACGAAGGTAGTCAAATCCGATTTCTGAGTTGGTTGAGTAGGTAATATCACACTCATAGGCTTCTTTTTTCTCCATTGGAGATTTGGCAGCCAAGTTAATCCCTACTGACAGACCAAGCCATGAGTACAATTCTCCCATCTCAGTCGCGTCACGTTCTGATAGGTATTCGTTAACCGTAACTACGTGAACCCCTTTACCTGAGAGAGCATTGAGGTATACTGGCATAGTCGCAGTCAAGGTTTTACCTTCCCCTGTACGCATTTCTGGCACGTCACCATGGTGAAGAACGATTCCACCCATGACCTGAACCTTATATGGGAAGAGACCTAGGACACGTTTGGCACCCTCACGGACAACCGCAAAAGCTTCATAAAGTAATGAATCCAGTGATTCTCCATTTTGATAACGTTCTTTAAATTCAACTGTTTTTGCTTTTAGTTGGTCGTCAGTCAAAGCAGCCATTTGGTCTTCGTATTTGAAAACCTTGTCGGCCATCTTTTCCAGACGACGGATTTCTCCTTTATCATTTTCGATAATTGTTTTTAAAATATTAGCCATGTTTTTCCTTACTTTAAATTCCGAATATTTTAGAATGTTCTTTTAATTTTAGCACAATTACTGATTATTTTCAAGGAAGAATCCCCATTTTGAAAAGGAAAAAGAGGCTAGTTTCCAAGCTAACCTCTCTCTATTTTTTAAGTGTTTAATTTCCAAAAATCGGCAAAAGAGCAAATAGGATAAATAGATTAATCCAAAGAGAAAGACAACCGATAAGTCCAAAAACAAAGAGACTGACTTTCTTGGATAGCAAGGCCATCAAAATGGACAGAATTCCAAAAACTAGCAAGACTTTCTGCATAATGAAGATGTCAATCGTTATCCCCAGAACCGGACTACCCCAAGGAAGAAAGAAGAAAGAAAGCAAGCCAGATCAGCAGAACTAAACCAATATAAACCTTGGAATAGCGTGTAATAAATGATTTTAGATTTACCATAAGCCACCTCCTACAAATAAAAACCAATATAAATCAATGCTTGCCGCCTTTAGACTTCCCTAGCTCCCGTCTCAAGCGAAACATTTTTCTGAAACAGGAATAAGTTGACCAATTCAGACCAATAGCTAGCAGAATAAAAAGAAACCAAATGCCCCAAAACTTGATATCTGTCACATTTCTCAAGACGATATTGAAAAACAGAACTGAAACAAGTATCCAAGCAAGGCTAAAAAGAGAATAGAGAGGGATGTAAACCCAGTAAAAATAGTAAAAAATCGGGAAAAATTTACTATTTCTGTTGGCCTTTTCAATCCAGTTATCAAAATAAAAGTACGGTGCTAAAAGTAAGAATTTAAATAAATGTTCCATCAGCGGCACCTCTTTTGATAACGTTTTCTTCAACTTCATTCTATCAAAAAAATCTGGAAATGTCATTCCAGATTCTACTTTTTTATTTGCGTTTTCTTGCGATGAGATGGATTGGAGTCCCCTCAAAAACAAAGGCCTTGCGGATTTGATTTTCCAAGAAACGCAGGTAAGAAAAGTGCATGAGTTCTTCTTCGTTTACAAAGATAACAAAGGTTGGTGGTTTGGTTGCCACTTGAGTCGCATAGAAAATCTTGAGGCGTTTTCCTTTGTCTGTCGGTGTTGGGTTGATGGCAATAGCATCCATGATTACATCGTTCAAGACGGCTGATGGAATACGTGTATTTTGACTTTCGCTGATTTGCTTAATCATCTCAGGAAGTTTGTGGAGACGTTGCTTGGTCAAAGCGGATACAAAGATAATCGGTGCGTAAGGCAGGTATTGGAACTGCTCACGGATATCTTCTTCCCAGTTTTTCATAGTATGGTTGTCTTTTTCAAGCGTATCCCACTTGTTGACCACGATAATCATTCCTTTACCAGCTTCATGAGCAAATCCTGCGATACGCTTGTCGTATTCACGAATACCTTCTTCCGCATTGATGACCATTAAGACCACATCTGAACGGTCAATAGCACGCATGGCACGCATGACAGAGTATTTCTCAGTATTTTCATAAACCTTACCAGATTTGCGCATACCAGCCGTATCAATCATGGTAAACTCTTGACCATCTGTATCTGTAAAGTGGGTATCAATAGCGTCACGAGTTGTTCCAGCGACTGGACTGGCAATGACACGGTCTTCTCCCAAGATGGCATTGATCAAGCTTGATTTTCCGACGTTAGGACGACCAATCAAGCTAAACTTAATGACATCTGGATTTTCTTCTTCATATTCATTTGGAAGATTTTCTACGATCGCGTCTAGCACATCCCCTGTACCGATACCATGGACAGATGAGATAGGTAGTGGTTCACCCAAACCGAGGGCATAAAAATCATAGATATCATTTCGCATCTCAGGGTTGTCCACCTTGTTCACTGCGAGGATAACTGGCTTATGGGTCTTATAAAGCTTACGGGCTACGTATTCGTCCGCATCGGTAATTCCTTCCTTACCAGACACGACAAAGACGATAACATCAGCTTCTTCCATAGCAATTTCTGCCTGGTGCTTGATTTGTTCCATGAAAGGAGCATCGACATCATCGATTCCTCCTGTATCAATCATGCTAAAAGAACGATTGAGCCACTCACCCGTCGCATAGATACGGTCACGTGTCACTCCTTCGACATCTTCTACAATGGAGATTCGCTCACCAGCGATCCGATTAAATAGGGTTGATTTCCCAACATTGGGACGTCCTACAATGGCAATAGTTGGTAGGGCCATAATTTCTCACTTTCTACAATAACTTCTTCTGTTCAAGATTTTTTCTAGTTGAGCTTGGTTCAGCTTGACCAAACTGTTCTGCTAGGCGTTGACTCCAGCTTGTGGTTGCACGCGCGCCAGCATAGTCTGCCTGTACACGGTCGTAAGCCTCAATCACATCAACTGTTTGCTCCTGATATTCTTCCTCAAATACCACTTGATGCAATGGCAAGCGAGGTTTGACTTCATGTTCTTCATTTGGTAGACCTAGTGCCATCCCAAAGACAGGATAGGTGTAGTCAGGCAGGTTAAAGAGTTCTGCCACTTCTTCTGACTTGTATCGAACCAAGCCAATGATGACACCACCATAGCCCAAGCTTTCAGCCGCCAGCAGGGCATTTTGACCAGCAAGGGCCGCATCGACCGAACTAATCAAGAGGCCTTCCACACCTTGAGGTTGGAATGAGTCAGTATGAAGTCGGGCTCCTTTTTCCGCTCGGTTCAAATCTCCGACAAAAAGAAGGAAAACAGCTGACTGGCGAATGGCTTCTTGAGGCACCAATTCATACAGAGCATCTTTCTTTTCTTGACTTCGTACCACAATCACAGAGTAGGATTGGAAATTCTTCCAAGACGAGGCCATCTGGGCTGCTGTCAGGATTTCAGTCAAATCTTCTTGAGGAAGGACTTGCTCCTTAAATCTTCGAACAGACTTATGAGCTTTCATCAGTTTAATCGTTTCTGTCATCGACGGTTTACTCCTTCTAAACGAGTCTCCTCAGCCAAATAACGGATGCGTTCCATGACGCGTCTGGCTTCCCAGGTTTCGTCATTTCCATGTTTCCCTTTAGCGAAATGCAGCTCCAATTCTTCAAAGTTGAAGTTGGAGGTGAAAAAGGACGGTAAATTTTCCTGCATCCGATATTGGAGAATGACTTGCAGGATTTCATCACGCACCCAAGGTGTTGATTGCTCGGCACCAATATCATCTAAAATCAGGACTTCAGAAAGCTTAATCTCATCCACCAAGGTCTTGACATTACCATCACCAATAGCATTTTTGACATCAATGACAAAGCTAGGATAGTGGAGGAGAGTGGATGAAACCCCAAGTTTTTCTGACAAATCATGGGCTAAGGCAGCCACCATGAAACTTTTACCCACACCAAAGTCTCCATATAAGTAAAGACCTTTTCGAATAGTTGGATATTGTTCCACGAAGGCTAATAGCTTTTCAAAAACTGGCAAGCGACCCAAATCATCCAAGTCTACTTGAGCCAAACTAGCTTTTCTGAGACTGGCTGGCAGATTGATTAACTTGAGACGGTTCTTAATAGCCGCTTCTTTTTTCGCCGCGATTAGTTCTGGAGTTTCTTCATATGAAACATCCGCATAACCATGATTCATAACCAAAATAGGCTTGTAGCCTTTGGCAATATAATCCGTATCACCACGGAGAAATTTGTCACGCTCAGTGATGTACTGATTAAACTTGGAGATACTGCGATTCAATTCCTCTGGGCTGAGGGATTCTTGCTGGATAAAGGCCGCAACATCAGGGTCCTTCGTGATTTTCTGGACCAAATCTTGATAATGAAAACGGCTAGGTTGACGTTTGAGTACGTCTCCGACACTTTCCATCTAATCTCCTCCTTTTTCTAATCGAGCTAATAGTTCTTGTTTCTTACGTTCTAGTTCCAAACGAGTTTCCTCGCTGGTTTCATTCTTATAATCTGGATTGCTCCACTTGGGTACATTGGACTTGGCAGGACTAGGGGTACTGCTTTTTTTAGCCTGATTCTTCTGCCCACGCTCACGGATCCGAAGAACTGCCTCTTCTGCCGAATGAATCTTTTGATAGGCGTAATCATTGGCTACCTTCATGGCATATTTCTCGTTGATGTTTGCTGAGTCCACCTTATTAAAGGTCAATAAGAGAATGATATTGATGACTTCGTCCAGCAAGCCCAAGCCAGCCATCTGTTGCAAGAGTTCTCTTTCTGTTTGGGTAATGGTTCCCTTACGTGTTTGCTTGATTTCTGCCAAGAACTGCAGGGCAGTTTTACTTTTGGCTTCTTTGATAATGGTTGCTTCCTTAGGACTAAAGTCAGAGGAAACAGGTTTTTGAGCTATTTTTTCCCGCATGCGTTTGGTTGAAATAACCTGGGAAACAGCTGTTGACTTGGCCAATTGATAAGTTTCAAACCAAGTCCATTTCTTCTCCTCGGCGATGGCAAAGAGGTTTAAGACATCGGACTGCTCATCCGCAAAGCGAAGCCCATCTCGAGCCATAAGCTGACGAAAATGGTCCAAGTCAAAATCGTTGGCCACTTTCTTCTTGAGACCAAGGTCTTCTTGACTTCCCAGTTCTGCCAAGTCTGGAAAGACTTGATTGAGTGAGACAGGTATTTCTTCACCATCAGCACTTTCAACTTTCAAATCCTCCACAGCTGCATCGCCAATCTTTTTCTCCAAAAGTCTGCGATAAACAGGATGCTCCAAGAAGTCTTGACTAGACAGAGGAGCATGGATAACTATCTGATAGGTATCCCCCTTTTGATAGAGGGTTAAGAGATTGAAAGCAGATAGGATTTTCAAGGATTTTATCAGTCTATCCATCCCAAAGTTAAGATGGTTGAGAATACTTGAAAAGAGGTATTCCTTTCTACCATTATCCCAAAAACTAATCGTATAAAGATAAAGGCTCAGTGCCTCCTGACCGATAATCGGGAGGTAGCACTGTACCAGAGATGAGGTATCTTGCGACACCCGATTATTCTTTAGATAAGAAAAACGGTCAATTGGCTTCATTTATCTTTCCTTTTTCTTTTTAGAGGACTGGGTGATTTGTTGGAGCAAACTCTCTAACTCACTCACATCCTTAAAGCTACGATAGACACTGGCAAAACGTACATAGGTAATCTCGTCCAGTTCAGCTAACTCCTCCATGACGAGTGAACCAATGTCCTCACTTTGAATTTCATTTTCATTTCGACCACGGAGTTTCTGTTCGATACGATTGACTACCATGTTGATTTCATCACTTGACACAGGACGTTTCTGGGCTGAGCGGATAATTCCATTAAAGATTTTATCTCTGGAGAATTGTTCCCGTGTACCATCTTTTTTAACAACCACTAAGGTTCTTTCTTCTACCCGTTCGTAGGTTGTAAAACGGTGCTGGCATTCGTCGCACTCACGTCTTCTACGAATGGTGTTCCCTTCTTCTGCTTGGCGACTATCGATAACACTTGACTTGGTAGCCCCACATTTTGGACAACGCATCCTTTCCCTCCTTATCGTTTTCTTTTCATTATACCATTTTTTAAGCGATTCCCAAAACAATTCTTCTTTTTGCTTGACAAGTTTTTTGTTTTGTTGTATTATTTGATTAAGACAAAAGGATAAATGAAAGGAGAACAAGATGTCCTGGACATTCGACAATAAAAAACCCATTTATTTACAGATTATGGAAAAAATCAAGCTTCAGATTGTTTCCCATACACTGGAACCCAATCAACAACTTCCAACCGTGAGAGAGCTAGCTAGCGAGGCAGGTGTCAATCCCAACACCATCCAAAGAGCCTTGTCAGACCTTGAACGAGAAGGATTTGTCTACAGCAAGCGCACAACTGGACGATTTGTGACCGAGGATAAGGAGCTGATCACCCAATCGCGTAAACAACTATCAGAAGAAGAATTGGAACACTTCGTTTCCTCCATGACCCATTTTGGCTATGAAAAAGAAGAACTACCAGGCGTAGTCGGCGATTATATTAAAGGAGTTTAAGCCTATGTCATTACTAGCATTTGAAAATGTATCCAAATCTTATGGAGCAACCCCAGCCCTTGAAAATGTTTCTCTTGACATCCCCGCTGGAAAAATTGTCGGTCTCCTTGGCCCAAACGGCTCAGGAAAAACAACCTTGATCAAACTAATCAATGGGCTCTTACAACCAGACCAAGGACGCGTCCTCATCAACGACATGGATCCAAGCCCAGCAACCAAAGCTATCGTAGCTTATTTGCCGGATACGACCTATCTCAATGAACAAATGAAGGTCAAAGAAGCCCTAACCTACTTCAAGACCTTCTATAAAGATTTCAATCTGGAACGCGCCCATCATCTACTTGCAGACCTCGGCATTGATGAAAATAGTCGTCTCAAGAAACTATCAAAAGGAAATAAGGAAAAGGTCCAACTGATTTTGGTTATGAGCCGTGACGCCCGCCTCTACGTTTTAGACGAACCAATTGGTGGTGTGGATCCAGCAGCCCGTGATTACATCCTCAATACCATTATCAATAACTATTCCCCAACTTCTAGCGTTTTGATTTCTACCCACTTGATTTCTGATATCGAGCCAATCTTGGATGAAATTGTCTTCCTAAAGGACGGAAAAGTCGTCCGTCAAGGAAATGTAGATGATATTCGCTATGAGTCTGGTGAATCCATTGACCAGCTCTTCCGTCAGGAATTTAAGGCCTAAGCAAAGGAGATTATTATGTTTTGGAATTTAGTTCGCTACGAATTTAAAAATGTTAACAAGTGGTATTTAGCTCTTTACGCCGCCGTGCTAGTTCTTTCCGTCCTCATAGGAATGCAAGGACACTACTATAATTATGTATCTTTCAAAGATAGCCAACCTGTCTTACTTTTCTTTCTGGCTCTCGTCTTTGGTGGATTGATGATTACACTTGGGATTTCAACCATTTTCTTGATTATTAAACGATTCAAAGGTAGTGTCTATGACCGACAAGGCTATCTGACTTTGACCTTGCCAGTTTCTGAACACCATATCATCACAGCCAAATTAGTTGGAGCCTTCATTTGGTCTATCCTTAGCTCCACTGTACTAGCTCTAAGCGCTTTTATTATTGTTACCATAACGGTTCCAGAATGGATATCAAATTCTGAGTTGATTCCACTTGTAGGAACATTCCTTCCTCAACTCTCTCTTATGGGGGTATCCTTCCTACTAAATACCATTTCAGGAATCCTCTGCATCTACTTGGCTATTTCCATCGGACAACTTTTCAATGAATACCGTACCGCACTAGCCATTGTAGCTTATATCGGTATCCAAATCGTCATTGGATTTGTAGAAGTCTTCTTCAATACCAGTACTAACTTCTATGTCAATTCACTTGCAGGATTCAATGATAATTTCTATATGGGAGCAAGCGTAGGCATTGTTGAAGAACTCATTTTCATAGCTATTTTTTACCTCGGAACCTACTACATCTTGAAAAATAAGGTTAATTTGCAATAATCTTAGAGTCTAGCGACAATAACTCGCTAGGCTTTTTTCGACCTCAAGATTTACATTTTTATATGAAGTATTTAATAAAAAGGAGTATAATGACTTTAAAACTGATTACATGTATATCTATAAGGAGGTCAACTCTTTATGCTGAAAAGATTTGTTACTAAGAAGCACCTCGTACTTTACTTCTTTTCTATTGCCATTACTTGGCTGGAAGCGATTATCACACCAGCCCTTGTTCAAAATATTGTTGCTAGTTTTACCAATCAAGAACTAGGCCTTCTTTGGAAAGTATTAATTCTAGGAATACTTGGTAATCTCACTCTCTTACTAGGTTTGGCTGGGAAACGCTATTACTACGCTCGTTTGATTACTGACTTCAAATATGGAATCAAGAGTGCTATTTTCAAGCGATTTTTAAACAGTTATGAGATTGATGAAAAGGATATTTTGTCTGACCTAGAAAACGACGTCAAGCAACTAGAAGAAAACTATATTGAGCCAACGGTCATCATCATTTCTTCTCTTGGCTTCACAACTGTGTCCATTCTCTATGCCCTATGGACCAATTTTTACTTGGGCTTGATTTTCATCCTCTTCTACTCCTTTCCTGTCCTCTGCAGTGCTATCGGATCAAAGCGTTTGGATTCACTTTCTGAAAAGCGGTCCACTGTTAACCAGAGCTACTTAGCAAGCTTGACAAATTTTATTGGTGGTAGCCAACAAATTCGCCATTATCAGGGGCAAGACTACTTTTTTGCTCGCTATCAAAAGCAATTACAAACCAGTCTAGATACCGAAATTAACTATGAAAAGCAACGAACTTTAAACAGTCTCTTGATCAATAGCATCGATGCCTTTTGTTCTGTCACACCAATCGTCATCGGTGGCTTTATGACCTACTATAATTATTTAGATGCGGCGAGTTTTGTGGCCATCTATCTAGTTTCCCATAATATCGACTATCAATTCCAAGAGTTGGCTTACTTTACCAACACCCGAAAAGCGAATCGAACTCTTCTCAATAAATACCAAAAACTTTTGGGCCAGTCTAACTTCATCTCGCCTAGAAGCATAGAAAACATTTTCCCTATCCAACTTGATACCATCTCCCTTGAAAAAGATGGAAATAGCCTCCTGTCTCCGACTTCCATGCACATCAAACAAGGAGAAAAAATTGCCATTATCGGGGAAAGTGGCTCTGGTAAGACAACCCTGCTCAATATCATTCATGGAGAAGAGACACCGACAAGTGGACAGGTTAGCTTTGCTGGTCAGAACCTGTCACGTCAAGAAATCACAAGTATTAGTTCCTATATTCTCCAAGATAGCCATTACTTTGACACGCTATCTCTGGAAGACAATATCCTTCTGGGATTGAATAAAAATAAAGAGACTTTAAATCATATCCTCCAAAAAACAGGATTAGAACATTTGAAAAATCGAACGCTCAGAAATGATAGTCTGTCTGGTGGCGAGAAACAACGCCTAGAAATCGCTCGCGCCCTCTACCATGATAGCCAACTCATCTTAGCAGATGAGATTAAGGCCAATCTTGACTCGGAAAATAGCAGAAAAATTAGCAACTTGCTCTTCTCCCTACCTCAAACAGTCATTGAAGTCATTCATCACTACACGGAAGAAGACTTAAAACACTATGACCAAGTCATTCACTTAAGCAAAGAAAAGTAATAGTCTATAACATACGATTTGAAAAAGCAAGGAACCCTAATTCCTTGCTTTTTAACTCAATATCAAACTGGCTACGATAGGGCTGACAAAGACATAGAGAATACCGGTAACACCGATAGCCAAACCACCCATGGCTCCTGCTACAGAGCCATATCGAAAGGCTGTCCCTGTTCCGACTGCATGGCCTGTTCCTCCAAGGGAAAGACCAACAGCTACTGGGTCGTCAATTTTCAACCACTTCAAAAGGGTTGGTCCGATCACACTGGTTAAAATACCAGTTGCGACTACAACGACCAAGGTCACAGTCGTCAAACCTTGCAATTTTTCTGTGATTCCCACTGCCATGGCGGTTGTCACTGACTTGGGAAAGAGAGAAATGGCTAGGAAAAAGTCCATGCCAAAAATCTTAGCCACAAGGGCTGTGAAAGAGGTATTGACCACTACTGCTAACAGACTACCAAAGAGAATACTCCGAGCATGGTGCTTCATCAGGTGAAAACTCTTATAAAGCGGAATCCCTAGAGCCACGGTCGATGGGACAATCAAGTTGTTCAGATAGACACCACCTTGGTAGTAATCTTGGTAAGAAATACCTGTCACCTTTAGAAAGATGATAATGAAAACAGCTGACAAAAGCAAGGGCGTTGTCAATGGATGGGGAAAACGTCTGTAAATCAGCATTCCCACTAGATAGTCTAAGATAGACAGGGCCAGCCCAAATAGGGGATTGGAAACAAATTCACTCATTTGGCATCTCCTTTCTCATAATCTCCCTCAAACCGTCGTTTGATAAACTGAACTACCAAGGCTATGAGGATAATATTGATGACTGCTGCAAAAAAGACAATCAAAACAATTGGCAAAAGATAGGGAGCAATCACATCAAACTTTTCCATGATTCCCACTGCTGGCGGCAAAAAGAGAATGGTCATATTGGCCAGCAAGAAATTCCCCACCATGTTGACATGCCTGGTTCTCAACCACTTGAATTGTAGGGCTAGAAAAAGAATAATCAAACCGATAATACTGCCGGGTATGGGCAAATGAAAGAAACTAGAGATCCCCTCTCCGATTAGAGAAATCACAAAGAGAATCATTAATTGAACATATAATTTCATCCTAAACTCCACGAAATAGACTTCTTGCTTACCAGTTTACTCTTTTTTCAGAAAATTTCAAGGAAATGCACAAGAGTCATTAAAAATTAGAGAGGAAAGGGGATACAAACAATTCTTGACTTGTGAAAACAGGCATGATTTAGGATAAGAGATGCCAGCGTCCTTCTTGCCAGCTTTCTTGAAAAGTAGTATAATTATTGCATGCGCAATCATCTTATGATGCAGAGATTGTCCGTGAATGGACTTTCTTCTATTTACAACTCTAAAAAGAAAGGAGATACTATGACCCATTTGGAAAAATGGTTTGACTTCAATCGTCGTCAGAAAGAAATTGAAAGTCACTTGGAAGAGACTATTGCCCAGCAGAGCGAGCAAAGTCTGACCTTGAAAGAGTTCTACCTGCTCTACTATCTGGACTTGGCTCAAGAAAAATCTCTACGCCAGATTGACCTGCCAGATAAACTTCATCTGAGCCCGAGCGCTGTTTCTCGGATGGTGGCTCGCTTGGAAGCCAAAAATTGCGGTCTACTTAGTCGCAGGTGTTGTGTTCAAGATAGACGCTCTAGCTTTATCTGCCTGACAAGTGATGGGCAAAAGACACTGGCCTCTCTACAAAAGGCTGTCGAAGCAAGCTTGGAAACTGGTTTAGATTTCTTGATTTAAGATGATTTTAGAAAAAAGTTGCGTGCGCAATCATTTTTCTTGACATTCTCTTTTACAAGGAGTAAAATAAAGTCATCATTAAACAAAGGAGTTTTTAAAATGATTGAAATTACCTATCTAGATGCCAGCAAGAACGAAAGAACTGTAACTTTCGAATCTTATGAAGACTTTGATCGTTCACAACAAGCTTGCCTTATCGGCGTCGCAGACTACTACCCTGTCCAAAAATTAACTTACAACGGTCATGATTTGGACTACCATGGGACTTATGGAGATGTCTTCTTCTATCTCATGAAACAAGATTTAAGCCAATATAACTAAAAAAGGAGAAATACAATGGCAAAAGCAATTACAGATGCAACATTCGAACAAGAAACAAAAGACGGTTTGGTCTTGGTAGACTTCTGGGCAACTTGGTGTGGTCCATGTCGTATGCAAGGTCCAATCTTGGACAAATTGTCTGAAGAACTTTCAGAAGATGTCTTGAAAATCGTTAAAATGGACGTTGATGAAAATCCAAACACAGCTCGTGCTTTTGGAATCATGTCTATCCCAACTCTTCTCTTCAAAAAAGACGGCCAAGTTGTGAAACAAGTTGCTGGTGTTCACACAGCAGAACAAATCAAGGCCATCGTTGCTGAATTGAGCTAATCAAACGAGAGACCAAGTACTTTCTTTGGTCTCTTTTTTCTTGCCCTTTGCCATTTTTCAAAAAATATGCTAGACTGTAGATAGAATATTACGATGTTTGGGACATGCCATCGCTAAAAAAAACCTCTACTTGGTATTTTTTAGCTCCCTCAAGGGAGCTTTTTGCGTGCTCTGAACATTCCCCATTTTGGAAGGAGTACTATGAAACGTCAATCAGCCTTGGTCGTCTTTAGTGGCGGTCAAGATTCTACAACCTGCCTCTTTTGGGCTAAAGAACACTATGAAACCGTTGAAGCCGTTACCTTTGCCTACGGCCAACGCCATCATCTCGAAATTCAAGTTGCTAGAGAAATCGCCAAGGAACAGGGGATTCGTCATCATATCCTAGATATGTCTCTGCTGGGGCAAATCACTGAAAACGCCTTGACTTCTGATCTAGAGATTGAGCAAAAAGAGGGAGAGGTTCCCAATACTTTTGTTGACGGTCGCAACCACCTCTTTCTATCCTTTGCGGCAGTTCTTGCTAAGCAACGAGGCATTAAAGATATCGTGACAGGTGTCTGCGAGACAGACTTCTCAGGCTACCCCGATTGTCGAGATGTCTTTGTCAAATCCCTTAATGTTACCCTCAACCTTGCCATGGATTACGACTTTGTTATCCAAACACCTCTCATGTGGCTAGATAAGGCTGAAACTTGGGAATTATCCGACCAACTCGGTGCCTTTGACTATGTTCGTGAAAAGACCTTAACCTGCTACAACGGGATTATCGGAAGTGGCTGTGGAGATTGCCCAGCCTGCCACCTACGTCAACATGGTTTAGATGTTTATCTCTCACAGAAAGGAGAGGACTAATGTTTTTTGCACCCAAAGAAATCAAACAGGAAACCGGGGAGTCTCTTGTCTACAATCCTCACAGAACCTTGGTATCAAAAGAGTTTACTTTCGATGCTGCCCACCACCTCTTTCACTATGATGGAAAATGCAAATCCCTTCATGGTCACACCTATCATTTGCAGATTGCTGTCAGTGGATTTTTAGATGAACGTGGTATGACCTACGATTTTGGAGACATCAAAGCGATCTACAAGAACTACTTAGAGCCCCACTTGGATCATCGCTATCTAAACGAAACTCTTCCCTATATGAACACGACTGCTGAAAATATGGTTTACTGGATTTTCCAAACCATGAGTCAAGAGTTGCCAGACGAACGTGGTCTCCGTTTGGAATACGTTCGCCTCTATGAAACTCCGACTGCCTTTGCAGAGTTTAGACGGGAGTGGTTAGATGACTAGGGAACGTGTCCTCAAACTACCAGTTCTGGAAATTTTCGGCCCAACTTTTCAAGGTGAAGGTCGTGCAATTGGTCAGAAAACCATGTTTGTCCGCACTGCTGGTTGTGACTACCACTGCGACTGGTGCGATTCTGCCTTTACTTGGGATGGTTCTGAAAAACCAACTCGCATGACAGCTGACGAGGTCATTGCTGAGTTAGATAAATTGGGGAGCTACGACTACGTTACCTTGTCTGGCGGAAATCCTGCTATCCTAGCAGCCAACATGGCTGAACTGGTCACCAAGCTCAAGGAACGTGGTGTCACCCTTGCTGTTGAGACCCAAGGCTCTCGCTGGCAAAATTGGTTAAAAGATATCGACCAAGTCACTCTGAGCCCCAAACCTCCTTCATCCAAAATGGAAGTCAACTTTGAGACCTTGGACTTTATCGTTTCCCAATTGGATCCAGACAAGGTCACCTTTAAAATCCCTGTCTTTGACGATGCCGATTTGGCCTTTGCCAAAGGAATTCAAGAACGCTACCAACCAGATGTTCTCTTCTTATCAGCAGGAAATCCTGAGCCCAAGGCTACAGGCAATATTGTCCAAGATCAACTGGACCGCCTCAAAGAACTCTGGGAACGCGTTGCTGCTGACGATAGCTGGGGCAATGTCCGCGTCCTTCCTCAACTCCATACACTCCTCTACGATAACCAACGTGGTGTTTAAAATTAGAAAGAAAAAATCATGTCACAACAAGAAGAAATGAAAAACCTAAGCCTCCTCGGCAACAAAGAAACCAACTACATTTTCGAATATCAACCAGAAGTCCTGGAATCCTTTGACAATCGTCATGTGGAAAATGACTATTTTATCAAATTTAACTGTCCTGAATTCACCTCACTTTGCCCAATCACTGCTCAGCCAGACTTTGCAACTATCTATATTTCCTACATCCCTGACAAGCTCTGTGTCGAGTCAAAATCCCTCAAACTCTACCTCTTTAGCTACCGAAACCACGGAGATTTCCACGAAAACTGTATCAACACCATTGGGAAAGACTTGGTCAACTTGCTAGACCCTCGCTATTTGGAGGTTTGGGGAAAATTCACTCCTCGCGGTGGCATTTCAATCGACCCCTACTACAACTACGGTAAGCCAGGAACTAAATATGAAGGCTTGGCAGAACAACGCCTCTTCCAACACGATCTCTATCCAGAAAAAATTGACAACCGTTAATACTCTTTAAACCACGTCAACATCGCTTTGCTGTACTCAAGTATAGCCTGCGGCTAGTTTCCTAGTTTGCTCTTTGATTTTCATTGAATATAAACAGATACGAAAAAGCCCTGTTCCTCATCATGAGGAGCAAGGCTTTTTGAGTTTCAATTATTCTTCTGTTCCAAGGAAGTTTTTCGCAACAAGGGCTGCAAGAACTCCACCAACGATTGGGGCAAGGATGAAAATCCAAACTTGTTGAAGGGCTGCGCCACCTACCAAGACAGCTGGTGCCAAGCTACGAGCTGGGTTTACTGAAAGTCCAGTAATGTTCAATCCCACAAGAATCATCGCCATCAAGGACAAACCGATTACCAAACCAGCAATCGCACCATTGCCCTTGCTTGCTGATGTCACAGTCATGATAACCAAGACAAACAAGAAAGTTGCGATTACTTCAAACAAGAAACCACCAAAGACAGTGACACCGTTTGCCAAGGCATTTTCACCAAGACTATCAGTTGACATACCTGAGTTAGCCAAGAGGAAGAATACCGCGCCAGAAGCGATGAAGGCTCCAACAACTTGTCCAAGGATGTAGTTGACAAGGTCTTTTGATGACAAGCGTTTGTTTACAAACATAGCAATCGAAACAGCTGGGTTCAAGTGAGCCCCTGAAACAGTTCCGATTGAGAAAGCTGCAACCACGATTGCCAGACCAAAGGCAAAGGCAATCCCTAGGTGACCAAGGCCATTTCCAAAAACAACGGCTCCTGTCCCAATGAACACAAGCATGAACGTACCGATTAACTCAGCGACAAATTTTTTCATTCTCTTTCTCCTTTTTTCAAAACTAGATACTAGTCTATCAAAAGAGGGAAAGGGTTTCAAGAAAATTGATTGGAAATTTCGTATCAGTTGCAATACTGTTTTCAAAAATTGTATATTTTTAATGTATTGCAATTAGTTGTAAATCTCTATATTTGATGGTTATACTATACTGAATAAAATAGGAGTTTATATTAATCTTTTTAAAAAGCACAGAACTCTCTATTTAATCCATTCCCCATTGTAATTGACATGATATCCATCAGGTGTAGTTGTATTGACTGCTAAAGCACCAGAACTGTAAGCATAATACCATTTCCCTGAAACAGCGAACCATCCTGTTTGCATAGAGCCTGAGTTATTCAAATAGTACCATGAGCCACTTGATTTGACCCATCCTGTTTGCATATCCCCTGAACCACTGAGATAATACCACGAACTACCTGATTGAACCCATCCAGTCTGCATCCAGCCCGAGCGATCAAAATGATACCATTTTCCATTAATTAGTTCCCATCCATTGGATGTATAGGAACCATTGTTATGTCTATACCACCAACGACCAGATGATTGAATCCAACTTCCTTTGGAAGCAAGTCTTACTTTTAATGCTTCAGATACTTTGATGTATTCTTTCTTAGCATTTTCCTTTTTAACTTTTGCATTTTTTAGTTTAGCATTTGCATTTTCAAGTGCTTTTTTAAATTCCTCAAGCTTCTGTTTAGCGATCATCAAACTTTTTTTAGCTTCCTCGAGTTTTCTTGGAGCATTTTTGAGAGCAAGGACATGTTGTTTCGCCTTCAACAAATCATTTTTAGCATTGACTAATGACTGTTCCGCATTCTTACTAGCATGAGATTTATTATTTTTGATTGCTTTCAATCGATTTAATTGAGATTCTTGCTTCGAAAGTTCAGATTTAGCAATATTTAACGCAGTTTGTTGTTTACTCAACTCAGATTGAGCAGATTTTAAAACGTTTAACTTAGACTGATTTTGTTTTGTTAAGTCTGCAAGACGTTTTTTAGTTTTATCCAGATTTTTTTGATCTGTATTCAATGTTGTTTTAGCAATTGTAAGATTTTTGTTTAGTGATGAAATTTTATCCCTCATTAAAGTTTCTTCGTTTTTTTGTTTTCGATTGAAACTATCCAGAGCCTCTTTAGCTTTTGTATAAGCTGGATTTTTAGGATATGTGATTTCATTCCAAACATAACGGAAAGTTGTCTTCGGTAAGAATTTTACACGTTTGCCATTAAAATAAAATTCACTATGGTCTGGATCACCATCTTTATTTTCTGCTCTTGCTAAAAAATATGAACTGCTTGGATTATAATAATAGGTCTTACCGTTATAAACATAGCTTCTTTTTTCAGATGGGCTAATCACTGTTGGTAATGTATCATAAACACCTTTTGCTTCACTAATGAAAGTCATTACACCATAATTTCCAAAAGTTGTTTTTTTACTTGACGATGCTCCAAGAGCAAATCCAGTCCCTGATGCAGCAAGCAAGGGAATTCTATGGCCATAGTTAAAAGTATTTGCTTCTTTCGGAGTTGATGCGCCATATAATGATGCATTACTATAATCATTAAAGTAAGATAGAAGCTCTTTATAAGCAAGTTCTTTTTCACTCAATCGACTCTTTTCTGGAACTGAACCAGCTGTAGCATTTTCTGTTGCATCCTTAAAACCAAAATCTTGATTTTTTAGTTTTGTATCATGTGACAGTTTATCATTTGCCACCATTTCATCTGCCCTAGCTTTTCCATATTTCAAAGCCTTTTCAGTCACAGGTGGCACTGGAATATCAATGCCATTTATTCTCCGCAACTCGATTAAGTAGTTACGAACGTATTCAGAAACTTTCTTATAATCAACCACATGAGGAGTATGGATATCATCCTTAGATTTTACAACAATTGTTTCTGTTCTTTCACCACTAAAATTCACATCTTCGTTCGCAGCAACATAATTGGTCTTACCATCTCTTCCTACGAAAGTTTTTTCATCAAGTGGAGGAGTCTTAGACTCACTTTCACTAACAGAATTTGATTTAATCTCATGAGAAACCGTTACTGTATGGAACTCATCCCCAGCAGATTTTAAATTCTTTTCAAGAGTAGAACGTGTCTTATTTCCTCTTTCTATAAGCGCTTTTCGTTCTTGCTCTGTTTTTGATACTGAACTCGCTAAAGAACTTACTTTATTTTGGTTGGCTTTCACTTTCGCATCCAATTTCTCAGTTGCTTGTTGAATCTCGCGTAGTGTATTCCAATCAAAAGCTTTCTCTGCTTCTGTTACTTTATTTTGTGCTTTTTTTACATCAACTGCTCTCTGAGCAACTTGAGTTTTTGCCTTATTAACAACTGTTTCTTGTTTTTCAACACTTGCTTGGGCTTGTTTCTCATCTTGTTTTGCCCCTGCCAACCTATCTTCAGTTTTCTTGACAGTTACTTGTTTGGCTACAAGATCCTTTTCTACATTTTTAATTTTTTCAGGACTAGCTTGTTTAGCAAATTTTTGTGCTTGTTTCAAAGCATCATCAGCTTTGTTCTTATTTGTGACAGTAGATGTATACTCTTGTTGCATTTTATCAACAAGCTTCTGAGCATTTTTTTCTTCCTCAATTGTTTGATTCAGTTTTATTTCCGCATTTTTTACATCAGATTCTGAAACGTCAGCATCCTTTTTAGTTTCTGATTGGTTAACAGTTGACTTAGTCGAATGTTTATTTACAACCTCATCAGCTTGTGCATGACCATTAAAAGCAGTTACCATTGCAGTTGCAACGCCCAAACCAATCAACACTTGTTCCTTTTTCATAAAATCACCCTTTCTTTAAAATATTTACCTTATCTATACAAATCATATTATTTATATTTTACAAATAATCTTCTCTAGCCATAAATAGATTCAATTTTCTTTATAGCTTGCTCTCTCAATTAAATACAATCTGATAGAAAATGAAGTAATTAACTATCAATACTAGTTCTATAGCAAGTTCAAATTTAACATCACGACCTTCAACGACATTTTTGAAAATAGCTATAGTTAAGCTAAATAGAATGACGCTTAACAAACTCATAAACATCATTCTAGAACAACCTTTCTATTCCCCTTACTCTCCCAACTGGGCGCTGTAGGAGATAATCTGGTCAACTGTATCTGATAAGAACTGGATGGTATCACGGAGTGGTTTGTCTGTTGAAATATCAGCACCGATAATCATAGCTGACTCAAGTGGTGTCTTGCTACCACCTGATTTGAGGAGATTGAGCCAGTCTTCAGCTCCGGTTTCTGAGTTTTTAAGATGGAGGTAACCAGCTGTCGAAATCACAAGGCCTGCTGAGTAAGTATAACTATACAAGCCCATGTAGTAGTGAGCTTGGCGCATCCAAGTCAAGGCCGCATCGTCGTCAATTTCAATGGCATCTCCCCAAAAATCCGTCAATACTTCCTTCATAATACTATTGAGTTTGCTTGCTCCGAAGGTTTCTCCTTCTTCAATCAGTGTATAAACCTTACGCTGGAAGGCTGCTTCCAGGAGATGAGTGATAAAGTTATGGAAGTAGGTGTCTGTCAATCGATGGGCAAGAGCGAAGCGTTTTTGACGTAGGTCGTCAGATTGGTGTTCCAAATAATCACTTAAAAGCAGTTCATTGAAGGTTGACGGTGCTTCAACATAGTAGGTAGACATGTGGGCGTTGAAATAGCTTTGGTGATTGTCAGAAAAGATGAATTGACCAGAATGACCGATTTCATGAATCAAGGTATAGACATCGCTCAAACGACCTGTCCAGCTCATAAGGACATAAGGGTGGACACGATATGGATCCGCCGCATAACCGCCAGAATCCTTGCCACTATTAGCAGCAAAGTCCACCCAGCGCTCTTCTTGATAGCGAGCAACTTCCTGACAATATTCTTGTCCCAAAGGTTCTACTGACTTCATGACTAAATCATAGGCGTCGTCAATGGTCACTTGAGGATTAAGAGCGCTATCCAAGTCCAATTTCCAGTCTGCAAAAGTCATCTTTTCAAGACCATTGACCTTGGCAACATGCTTGAGGTATCTCTGAGCAACTGGGGCAAAATCCTTCATGATAAGGTCAATCTGACGGTCAAACATGGCACGGTCCACTTCTTGTTCGGCTAGAAGATAATCAAAAACGGAATCATATCCCTTCATATCTGCCAATAGTTTTTCAGACTTGACTTGGGCTAAATAGGCTGCCGCAGCCGTATTTTGGTGCTTACGAAGTCCCTCTGAGAAGGAACGGAAGGATTTCTCACGAACTTCAGCATCCTCGTGGTTTTGGTAGAAATTCTCATAGGTGACAAAGCTGTTTTTGTAGGTTTTGCCATTGACTTCAAAGTCAGCCATTTCAAAATCCCCAGCTCGCATCTTAGTGTAAATATCCTGCGGACTGTAGAAAACTTCACCCAGATTGGTCAAGGCCTTCTCCACATCCGCCCCAAGGTAATGGGCTTTTTTGATTTTGGCCTGACGAATGGCTGCCGTCAAGTGAGGCAATTCACCCAAACGTTCTAAGACTTCCTCTTCTGCTGCCACCAGAGCATCGTCAAAGAAGGTCAAGGCTACGCTGGCGTCTGTTTCAAATTCCATCCCAGCTTGGGCAATATTAGCAAATTCGTCATTGCTATAGTCTGTCGTCTGAGGCATAAAACCATAGTTACCAATATGGCTCATCTGGATGTAGATTTGCTCCAATTCCCCAAAGGCCTTTTCAAAATCCTCAAAAGTATGAAGATTACCCTTGTAGTCACGGCTAAATTGGTTGATGTCTTCGCGAGCTTTCTCGATTGCACGCAAGAAATCCTCACGGTCTTGGTATAGGGCTGTTAAGTCCCAGAGTTCCTTTTCTGGAAATTCTGAACGGTGTTTTTGTTCCATTTTCTTCCTCTTATTTCTCTAATTCTAATAAAACACTAAGGGCTGATAAAGCGTAAAGTGGTGCTGTTTCTGCTCGCAAAATACGAGGACCAAGTCCTGCTAAGACTGCTCCCTTAGTTTCGAAACTCTCAATTTCTGCAGGTGACAGGCCACCTTCTGGACCAAAGATAAAGAGCAGTTTTGCTCCTTTTTCAAGACCAGCGACTGCTTGTAAAAGCGCAGCGGATTCTCCTTCTTTTGCCGACTTTTCATAAGCCACTACGATTCGGTCAAATTGGTCAAGTTGAGCTAGAAAGTCTGATTTTTTCTCGAAAAGCTGGATACTTGGGACACGATTTCGCTTGCTTTGTTCTGCTGCTCCAAGGGCAATTTTTTCTAGTTTTTCAACCTTTTTACCCAATTTTTTGCCATCCCATTTGGCGACCGACCAATCTGCAGGAAAGGCCCAGATTTGGCTGGCACCCAGTTCGGTTACTTTTTGAGTGATAAACTCCAGCTTGTCCCCCTTGGGAAAGCCGGATGCAATGGTCACTTGGACTGGCAGTTCCACATTGTCATCTAGTTCTTCTACCAATTCAAACTGACGAGCTTCCACATCCAGCACACGCGCCAAACGCTTAATTCTATCATCAAAGACTAAGGTCACCTCATCATCTTCTTTCAAGCGCATAACTTGAAACATATGTTTGCTGGTCTCCTTGTCCTCGATGGTGACAGGAGAGATAGCACTGCCTTTGACAAAATACTGCTGCATGCTAGCCTCCAATCACACCAGAAATATCCTTGGTTTTCTTGAAGACACAGGCATTCCATTCCCCTTGAACCATGTGAGTTTCGAGGAAAAATCCAGCTGACTCAGCCGACTCGCGCACCATGTCCCACTTGTCCTTGATAATGCCACTCATGATGAGGTAGCCTTCATCCTTGACCAAGCGGTAAGCATCATCCGTCAAATGAATAAGGATATCCGCCAAGATATTAGCCACAATCACATCTGCCTCAATCTCAACTCCCTTAAGCAAGTCTCCTGCTGCTACATGAATGTTTTCCATACCAGGGTTGAGCTCAATATTTTCCTGAGCAACACGAACTGCCACATCATCCAGGTCGTAGGCAAAGATTTCCTTGGCACCAAGTAGCGAGCTGGCAATAGAGAGAACCCCTGAACCAGTCCCCACATCTAGCACTGTTTCCCCACCACGAAGAACCTGCTCCAAGGCAAAGAGGCTCATCTTAGTGGTTGGATGGGTCCCCGTACCAAAAGCCATACCTGGATCCAGCTTGATAATCTTTTCCCCAGCAGTCGCCTCATAGTCCGTCCAAGACGGCACGATGGTCAAATCATGAGTGATACGAGCTGGTTCATAGTATTTCTTCCAGTTGTCTGCCCAGTCTTCCTCAGCCAAGGCAGTCGTCCCCATCTTGACCTCTCCCAAGTCCATAAAATCAGTTAGTTCCGCGAGACGGGCCTGCAAGTCTGCCTCAACCGTTGCTACATCAACCGTATCAGGGTAGTAGGCTGTCACTACGATTTCTTCTTGCTGCTCAACCTCTGGGAAAATCTCGCCGAAGCGGTCAACATTTCCCACATAGTCCATACTATCTTCGATCGCAACACCTTGCGCTCCCAGCTCAATCAAGAGATTGGAAACCAACTCCTCTCCCTCACGCTTAACCGTTACTTTTAACTCTTGCCATGTTTCCATATTTAAGATACCAAGCCCGTAAAACACAAAGCCAAAATAGAAACTTCTCTGAAGACGCTTGTGTCTATGAGAAGTTTATCTTTTTGGCACAGTGTTTAGGGCGGGTTCAGTTTAGAAATTTAACCGAACCATCCTTTCTAATCACTTACTTTTAAATAATCTTTTAATCTCTCTTGCAAATGAGGTACAACTTGACTGGAGCTAAGAAATTCCTTGACATTCATGAGCTGATAGCCCTGCCCTTCATCACCAAAGGTGATATTGTCAAACTGGTTCTGTGTTAACTGACCGACTAGAAATACAGATTGTTTATCCGCAAAAAGCATACTTGGATAAACCTTACTCCAAAGCAGACAATCCTCAGTCAAATGAATTCCCAGTTCTTCATAAACTTCACGCGCCACGCACTCAAAAGGACTTTCATCCTCCTCGCGTCCCCCACCGGGCAGTTCCCACATATTGGGCCAGGGAATGCTTGCCTTATCATCGCGTAAGATAGTCAAGAGCTTATCCCCACAAAACAATGCAATCTTACAGCCTGTGAAATCAGAAATCTCTATTTCCATGTCAAACTCCTAGTATCTCGGATATGGATAAAACTCTCCCTCTTCCAAGCCTACTTTTCCTTCTTCAAAGACTTCTTGGTTCCATTCCATGACAAATTCTTCTGCTTCTGGGTCTTCCAAAAAGTCCATGAGGGCATCTAGTCCAACCTCGGCAGTATCTTTAAGGAATAGCGCAAAATAAGCTAAGAATTCGCGGGAAAATCCTTTTTTAGGCAAGTAAGGAATGACAGTCAAATAGTCTTCCTCATTGACTGTTGATTTAGCAGGATTGTAAAAAAGCACTGCTTCTTCAAAGAGGATATCTTCTGATGAAACCTCTCCGTCTTCATCCACCATCTCCACGCCTGCAGCATTTTGCGCTTCTAACAAAAAACTCACTTCAACCGCGTGGTTGCGCTTATCCCAACTAATCTCAAAGTCAAAAGGAAAATTCTTCTCCAACTCTTCCTCTAAAACATCTAAAAATCCGTATGTTGCCATTTTGTCCTCTTTCTATGCGACTCTTTAATCGCCCCGATTGCTCGGAAATATGCTAAAATAGATACTACCATCTTACCACATATACATCAGAAAATCCACGTTAGAAAGGACTGCTATGCCAGATAATCTCGCGCTTCGCATGCGCCCTAAAACTATTGACCAGGTCATCGGTCAGGAGCATCTGGTCGGACCTGGAAAAATTATCCGCCGCATGGTGGAAGCCAACCGCCTGTCCTCCATGATTCTTTATGGACCTCCGGGAATCGGCAAGACCAGTATTGCCTCTGCCATCGCAGGGACGACCAAGTATACCTTTCGAACTTTCAATGCGACAGTAGATAGTAAAAAAAGACTCCAAGAAATCGCGGAAGAGGCGAAATTCTCTGGTGGTCTCGTCCTATTACTAGACGAGATTCATAGACTAGATAAAACCAAGCAAGATTTCCTCTTGCCTCTTTTGGAAAGTGGACTAGTCATCATGATTGGGGCTACAACTGAAAATCCTTTCTTTTCTGTCACTCCTGCCATTCGTAGCCGTGTTCAAATTTTTGAGTTGGAACCTCTGTCTAACCAAGACGTCAAAGAGGCCCTGCAGATAGCTCTAAGTAACCCTGAGCGTGGTTTTGATTTTCCAGTAGAACTAGATGAGGATGCGCTGGATTTCATTGCTACCTCTACAAACGGAGACCTTCGCTCTGCCTTCAACTCACTTGACTTGGCTGTTCTTTCTACTCCCGAAAATGACAAGGGCATCCGCCATATCACTCTAGACATCATGGAAAATAGCCTGCAGCGAAGCTACATCACTATGGATAAGGATGGAGATGGCCACTACGATGTCCTCTCAGCCCTGCAAAAGTCTATCCGTGGCTCAGATGTTGATGCCAGTCTTCACTATGCTGCCCGCTTGATTGAGGCTGGTGATTTGCCAAGTCTCGCTCGTCGTTTGACTGTTATCGCTTATGAAGATATCGGTTTGGCCAATCCTGAAGCCCAGATTCACACCGTGACTGCTCTGGATGCTGCCCAGAAGATTGGTTTCCCAGAAGCCCGTATTCTCATTGCCAATGTCGTGATTGATTTGGCCCTTTCTCCAAAATCCAACTCAGCCTATGTGGCTATGGACAAGGCTCTTGCCGACCTCAAAACATCAGGGCACTTGCCTATTCCGCGACACCTGCGTGATGGGCACTACAGCGGAAGCAAGGAACTGGGGAATGCCCAAGACTATCTCTATCCACACAACTATCCTGGAAATTGGGTCAAGCAAGACTATCTACCAGAAAAAATTCGTAATCATCACTATTTCCAAGCAAAAGATACTGGTAAATATGAACGGGCTTTGGCTCAAAGAAAGGAAGCTATCGACCGTTTGCGAAAAATCTGAAATCCTTTTCAAAAAATTGCACTTTCCTCTTGATTTTTTTTGAAAAAGTGGTATCATATAAACATAGAAACGCTGTGGTGTACGACTTCACACTTAAGTGTTGACCGACTATTTTTTGTATTATTAGGGAAACAAAAGTCTTCTAACAGCATGTAGGCCGTCTCACACGGAAACAGCTTCAGTTAGAGCGAGTTGCCCACCTGCTTAATTGCGCGGGTTCAATACAAACCGTGAAGTTTCGGCACCAATACAGCTTTTTTCTTTGCCTCCTTAGCTCAGCTGGCAGAGCAGCGGACTCTTAATCCGTGGGTCACAGGTTCGATCCCTGTAGGGGGCATCTAAATACAACAGGAAAAAGCCTTGTAAATCAAGGCTTTTTTTGCTTGTCTATAACTGATTTACCCCATCATTTGTCCCACATTTTAAATCTATCTTTTCTTTTTGAATCAAATTACATCTTAACAAATAGTGTAAAGCCAGTTACTTTTGCTTTGATGCCATACAATATTTTCATGTAGAGAAGACAAATTTTATCTTCTCTTTTTATTTTCAAAATGATAAAAACTGAAACTTCCAAATTGTTTATTTATTTTATTGACATTTCCTCTAAAAAGGTGTATAATATTTTTATTATCAAACTATACTATACTATATAGGGGGTATTGAAATGAAATTTTCTAATCGTTTACTGCTATTCCTTGCAGGAGTTGTTTTTGTCCTTTTAGGACTTTTCCTATTTACAAACCCAGTAGCTAATCTTGTTGTTTACAGCTGGTGGATTGCATTTGGTTTACTGGTTTCTTCTATAGCAGCTATTTTAGGCTATTTCTCTGCACCAAAAGAGCTTCGCTCACCAGCTCATCTTTTCCAAGGGATTGTTAATCTTCTCTTGGCTCTTTACCTCGTTGCCTATGGCTTTGTGACGCTACCAGTTGTCATTCCAACTATTTTAGGAATTTGGTTAATTGTAGAAGCCATTATAGCTTTCTTTAAAGGCAATCGTCTGGGTTTGATTTTCCCTATTATTGGCAACCATATCATGTGGATAGCGTTGCTTGCATTTTTACTAGGTCTAGTGATTTTGTTCAATCCAGTAGCTACAAGTGTCTTTGTCGTTTATGTCGTTGCCTTTGCATTTTTAATTGTTGGTTTCACCTATATCCTTGATGCCTTTCGTAAATAATCTAGTTGCCATTTTGGGCATATTAAAAAAGCTGGGAAGTTACATTCTCAGCTTTTTCTGTTGCCTCCTTAGCTCAGTTAGACTCTTAAGCTATGGGGCGCAGGTTCGAGCCCTGCAGGGGGCATCTAAATCAACAGAAATAAGCCTTGAAACCAAGGCTTTTTTTAACGTCTAATAGCTTTTTGTAGAAAAGTATTTAAAAATAAAAGAGAAGAGAATCTCTCACTCTCTTCTCAGTATATCTTATTAAATTTAGTTTTTCTTAATCTACCTGATTTTCCTTTGCAACGACAAATTCTTTAACCAGTCGATAGATAACAGCAAATATCGGTGTAAAGAATATCATCCCAAGTAAGCCAAAGAGATTGCCTCCAATACTAGCAGCCGCAAGCGTGAAAATAGCTGGCAAACCAATAGACTGACCTACAACTCTAGGATAAATAAGGTTTCCTTCAATCAGCTGTATAACTTGATATAGAAGAAGAGAAAGTAAGGCTTGAGTAGGACTCACTGTGAAGATAAAAATCGCTCCCACAACACAAGCAATCATAGGCCCTACATAAGGAATGAACGATAGCACTCCTGCAAAGATACCTGTCATTACTCCATAGGGTATCCCAAACACGCTGTAACCAACCGCTATCATAACTCCTATGATAACTGCTTCAATCAGCTGACTCATCAAAAATTGGTCATAAGTCTCTAGTGCTACTTGTCCAATGTAAGTCAACTTTATCACCACCTTCTCTGGAAGAAAAACTTTTAGAAGTCGACTCGTCATCGCTGCCAAATGTTCCTTACTGGATAAAAATAAAAAGGTGAAGACTATAATCAAAAAGGCATTCATCAAACTTGAAAAAATATTGCCGATATTACTAGTCAGACCTGATAAAAAACCTATCAAAGCTTGGCTAATAGAACTAGATTGTCCCTGTATGCCTGATACGATAGTTGACAACATGTCTTTGGTTACAAATTCCGAGCTGCCTAGCAATTTCCCAAGTTGAGTAAGGACTGTTGAAAGGACTGTTCCCAGCTGACTAATAGTCTGGGCTAGGGTTGGCAGCACCAAAACCAAAAGAGCAATCACGATTAAGATAAGAGCTAGGAAAACAAGTACCATGGCAATCGGACGACGCAACTCTGCCTTTACCTTCAATTTAACTAAGTACTGTTCAATTTTTTTCATAGGAACATTAAGCACAAAAGCAATAACAGCACCATAAATCAAGGTTGATATTACATCAAAGAGAGAGATTGCTCCTGATATAAAGCTCGATGCATTCAGAATTACAAGAGCAACCAGCCCTATAAAAAGTATTAACGGGGTGTATTTTTTTACTAAGTTCATAAATTCTCCTTAATAAACATGTTTAGATACGACTATACTATTTGGTTTTTCAAACTCTCGATTAAGGTAGGCTTGGTAAGTTCCTGGAGCGATAAATCCTTTGGGTGAGAGGATATCGGTGCCAGCCTGACCGACTATGGTATCAGCCAAGAGCACACAGTTTGTAGATAAGACAAAGTAGGATTTAAACTTAGATTTGATAAATTTATAAAGTTCCCCATCTGTCTCATGTCTGATTTTATAAGCGTAGGTGTAGTCTTCCTTACCATCACCTGTCATGATTTTATCTGCACTTGGCTCCCATGGAATCGTCAGTTGTTTCAATTCAGCCAACTTTTTCTGAACTGCTTTTTCCATTTCAGGCGTCAAATCTATCCCATAACCAAAAAGCGTTTTTTGACTCTCACGTTTACATAGGTCAATGTACTTGTCACGATCACAGAAATATAAGACACCATCTCCTACCATGCCAAATAAGGTCTCAGAAGACGGATCATAGTTGCCATAAGAAATAACACGGCCTTGATAGCAGATATCCACATGACCAATTGCCGAAAACAGAGAGGTCTCAGCTGTATGAACAAAAATTTCAAGCTCCGCTGTCTTACCAGACTTCACCATTCCAAGATGGATATCCTCTCTCTCATCAGCATTTTCCTGCATAAATTTGTTAACTTTTGCTAAAGTTCTTGCAGGGATGAGAGCGGCTAGGACAATAGGTAAGCTAATTCTAATGCGACGTTTGAGATGGTTTTTCCCAATTTCCCCTTCAAATAAGAAACCGTCACGGATATTGGACAGACCATAAAGGAAAAAATAAGCCCCTAAAACAAAGAGTTGAAAGACAGAATTTCCCGTAGAGGACAAAAGACTAGCTCCACCAAGAAAAACTAGTAGAATACCATCTAGTAAGAGACGAAAACGAGGTCGAATTTTGTTTTTGCGGTAGAGAACATAGGTGACAAGGTTAATACTAGCATGAAAAATCTGATAAACTCCAATCACAAGAGCCAAAATATAAATCGGTATATCAGTCGCAAGATTAGAACCTAGCAAATATCCCAGCACTAACAATTTAACCAGTGCAACTCCCAAGGTATCCGTTGACTGGCTTTTTTTGAAAACTCTTAATAGCAAATCTACGACCGTTGCTATCCAAGCTAAAAACAGAACCAGGCGAATAACTGTTACTGGCAACCAAGTCCCCGTGACCATCAAGATGAGACCTAGCAGAACAAACAAGAACCCCTGAGCAAGTAATTTCTTACCTGTCAGACCTAAAGATAGAATTTTCGCCATATAAAAACCTTTCAACAATAAAAATTAAACACTCCGATTAAACTGACTAGTAAATAGCCAACACTACAAACAGCCTGTGCCAGCAACATATGGTGACTAGAAATGACTGTAGTAATGTCACCATCTTGTCTTATGCACTTCTAAAATTTGTTATATTGATTAGAAACCAGAGCTTATAAAAACTAGCTAAACTCGAGAGATAGACACAATTGCGACGAAAAAATGTATAACCAATTCAACTTGTTAAGGTAAGAAAGCATTATTTCCAATCTATTAATTATTCATCTATTACCTATTATGACACAATATTCCCTATAGTTCAACTTTTTACTTGTTTTTATATTACACGGACTAAAAAGTTTTCAACAGTTGATTGCATTTGTTTTAATAAGTTTTAACCTTTCTTGGTTAGATAAAAAAAGAACCATACAGTTTAGAATCTGTATGGTTTTTGCCCCACTTTTGTCCCATTTTTAAATCATGACATTGAAAATACCTAAAATCACTTATATTTCAATATTTTTAATTGCTCTCAATATGAAAGTCCTTTCCAAATCCCTGTAGGGGGCATCTAAATACAACAGGAAAAAGCCTTGGAATCAAGGCTTTTTTGTGTAGTCTTAGCACTAAAAAACGATAGAAAAAACACCCCTTCTGAACTGCACCCCAAAAGTTAGACAGAAAAAACCTAACTTTTGTGGCGCAGTTCATTCGCGTCACATAAAGTTATTTAAGCATATCCTTTTCTCTCATTACCATTTTCTGTTATAATAAATTGTACTTCTAAAATAGAAAGGTCTTAAGATGACAACTCTTATTAAACATAAACGTGTAGAATTTTCAGAACTTTTTTATGACTTAGTTTTTGTTTTTGCAATTTCAAAAGTAACTACTTTAATTGACCATCTTCATAACGGTATTTTGACTTGGAATTCTTTCCTTGATTTTTTCATTGCTACTTTGGTTCTCATCGATTCCTGGATGATTCAAACCGATTATACCAATCGCTATGGAAAGAACTCTTTATTTAACATAGTAATCATGTTTATCAAAATGGGAATTTTACTCTTTATAGCCAATATGATTGGACCTGATTGGCAACAATATTTTCATTATCTCTGTTGGGCTATTGGTACATTAACCCTTACCTTATTTTTTCAATATTTGGTTGAATTTTTTAGAAAATCAACCGATGATGCTAATCGGGAAAGTATCAAAGGTTTTCTATGGATAACAGGTCTAGGAAGTTTAGGAGTCTATCTAACAGCTCTTCTTCCTATTTACCTTAGAGTCTATATCTTATTTGTTAGTATTCTGCTAACATTTATTATGCCAAGTATCTTGCTTAATAAAGATAAGCATTACCAGGTAAATCTCCCCCATTTAATCGAGCGCATCTCCCTTCTTGTCATTATTATGTTTGGAGAGATGATTACGGAGCTAGCTAACTTCTTTACAATCGAGAATTTCTCGATTTATTCGGTTCTTTATTTCATTATTATGATTTCTCTGTTCTTGTTTTATTTTGGTCAATTCGACCATGCTATTGATGAAAAATCTAATCAAAAGGGGCTATTTCTAATTTACAGTCACTATCCTATTTTCATTGGGCTTATGATGATGACTGTATCGATGAGTTTTCTTCTGAATCCTGAAGCTAATCGTCTCTTTGCAACCAGCTTCTCTTATATCGGATTTGGCTTCTTTCAAGCTGCTGTCCTAGTAAATGGGCCCTATAACAAACATTATCTTCGCTATTCGAAAAGTTACTACTATGTCCAAGCGACACTCTATCTGGCTGCCTTGATTCTCTCTTTAATCTTTGCTTCTAATCCTATAATAGTAGTGAGTATAACAACCATTTTAGCTCTAGCTATAGCCATTCATTTTATTTATTTTTATATGACACAGAATAAAAAATATTCCAAATCTAACTGGGAGTTATTTTAATGAGTTTATAAGATTAAAAAAGCTTTGGGAACCAAGGCTTTTTGCTTTCTATCTCCCCTTTTTCATGATGTATTTTCGTATAGGTGTTTCAACCATCTGAACGATTTCAAATCCTTCTTTTCGGTAAAGATTCTGAGCTCTTTGATTTGCCTCGTAGACATTTAGAGAAATACTATCTATGTCTCCATTTTCAAAGGCCAAACTAACAAATTTCCTTAAAGCCTGGCTACCTAAGCCTTGCCCCTGTTTCTGGGGGTTGATAAAAAATCTTCCAATATGAAGATTACTGTCTTCTTGCCTGATTTTCTGGATAAGCCCCACAAACTCTTGTCCTTCAAAGATTGAAAAGATTCCTTCCAAATCTTGCAAAACTTGAATTGTCAAGGGAAAAGGAATCATTGTTCCCATCCATTGTTCTTGAAAGGATTTGCCAAGGAAGTTGGACCATTGGCATACGAGCTGAGCGTTTTCTGTACTCACCTTTTCTTCAAAACGAATTATCATCTTTGCCTCACCATCTTATCTATGTTTCTCCATTATACTACTTCTCCCATTTTTTACGAATAGATAAGTATGATTGATTTTTATTTTTTTCTTGTCGGGAGCATTCTCGCTTCTTTTCTTGGTTTGGTCATTGACCGTTTTCCAGAGCAATCCATTATCCAACCTGCTAGTCACTGCGATTCCTGTCAGACTCGCTTGCGTCCCTTAGATTTGATTCCGATTCTCTCACAGGTCTTCAATCGCTTTCGCTGTCGCTACTGCAAGGCTCCTTATCCAGTCTGGTATGTCCTCTTTGAACTAGGCTTAGGACTCATCTTTCTGACTTGGTCTTGGGAATTGCTTTCCTTGGAGCAAGTCATCCTAATCACTACTGGTTTGACCTTGGGTATCTACGACTTGCGCCATCAGGAATATCCCTTACTGGTCTGGATGACTTTCCACCTAATCCTCATGGCTTCTTCTGGCTGGAATCTAGTCATGGTCTTCTTCCTTGCTCTTGGAATTTTGGCTCATTTTATCGATATCCGCATGGGAGCAGGGGATTTCCTCTTTTTAGCTTCTTGTGCTCTCGTCTTTAGCGCAACCGAATTACTCATCTTGATTCAGTTTGCTTCTGCGACAGGGATTCTAGCCTTTCTCCTGAAAAAGAAAAAGGAAAGACTTCCTTTCGTGCCTTTCCTCTTGCTCGCTGCTTGTGTGATTATTTTTGGTAAGCTACTGCTTGTTTGATAAAGTCCTGAATCGGCTCTCCTTGGTGGAGGGCTTTTACAATTTTCGAACCAACGATAACGCCATCTGACACCGCATTGAAGCGTTCTACATCGGCTTGACTAGATACGCCAAAACCTGTCAAGACTGGGATATCGGCCACTTGATGCAATTGTGCCAAGTGCTTGTCCAAGTCTGCGCGATAATTGCCAGATTTCCCTGTCACTCCATTGATAGCAACGGCATAGACAAAGCCTTCTGCCCCTTTAATCAACTCTTTCTGGCGCTCAATCCCTGTGGTCAAGCTTACTAAAGGAATCAAGGCGATGTCTGTGTCTGCCAGAAATGGTTCTACAAAGTTGGCATGCTCATGAGGCAGGTCTGGGATAATCAAGCCCTTAACCGCTGTATCTGCCAAATCTTTGACAAAATTCTCCACACCGTACTGAAAGAGGGGATTAAAGTAGGTCATGATGACAAGTGGTACTTCTGTTTCAATGGTTTTCAAGGTTTCAACCAAAGCTTGTGTCGAAGTACCATGAGCTAGACTGCGCAAGCCAGCTTCTTCGATAACAGGTCCGTCTGCAACTGGATCTGAAAAGGGAATGCCCACTTCAATGGCAGAGACACCCAAATCTTCTAAAAAGTGGATTGTTTCTCCGAGTCCATCCAAACCTTTCTCATGGTCTCCAGCCATGATATAGGGAACAAAAATTCCTTTCCCAGCTGCTTTAATAGCGTTCAATTTTTCTGTTAATGTCTTAGGCATGATCTTCTCCCTTCTTTGCTGCGTCTGCTTCCAAGCGATTTTTAACTTGAACCACATCCTTGTCTCCACGACCTGATAGACAAACAATCATGGATTTGTCTGGTCCCAGTTCTTTGGCCAATTTCACCGCAAAGGCGATAGCATGACTAGATTCTAAGGCTGGGATAATTCCTTCCACACGAGACAAGAGTTGGAATCCTTCCAAGGCTTCTTCGTCAGTCACAGGAACATAGCTGGCACGTTTAATATCGTGGTAGTGAGAATGTTCTGGACCGATACCAGGATAGTCCAAACCTGCTGAGATAGAGAAGGCTTCAAGAATTTGACCATGGGCATCTTGGAGCACATCCATAAGGGAACCGTGAAGAACACCTGGACGACCCTTGGTCAAGGTTGCTGCGTGGTGCTCTGTATCCACACCAAGTCCTGCTGCTTCAGCTCCATACATAGCTACAGACTCATCTTCCACAAATGGATGGAAGAGACCGATGGCATTAGAACCACCACCAACACAGGCTACTAGGGCATCTGGCAAATCTTGACCTGTCAAGTCGCGGTACTGTTGTTTAGCTTCTCGACCGATGACACTTTGGAAGTCACGAACGATTTCTGGGAAAGGATGAGGCCCCAAGGCAGAACCTAGGATATAGTGAGTATCATCGATATTGGCCACCCATGAACGAAGGGCTGCATTGACCGCATCCTTGAGCACGCGCGAACCATCTGTCACTGACTCAACCTTTGCTCCCAAAAGCTCCATACGGAACACATTAAGGGCTTGGCGTTTAACATCCTCTTCACCCATATAGATAGTACATTCCATGTTAAAGAGGGCTGCAGCTGTTGCAGTTGCCACACCGTGCTGACCAGCACCTGTTTCTGCGATAATTTTCTTTTTACCCATGCGTTTGGCAAGCAAAACTTGTCCCAAGGCATTGTTAATCTTGTGGGCTCCTGTATGGTTAAGGTCTTCCCGTTTGAGATAAATCTTGGCTCCGCCAATATGCTGGGTCAAATTTTTTGCATAGTAAAGAGGAGTTTCACGTCCCACGTACTGACGCAAGAGTTGGTTTAATTCCTCTTGGAAACTTGGATCTGCCTGACTTTCACGGTAGGCCTTCTCCAACTCCAAAACTGCTGTCATCAATGTTTCTGGGACGAAACGTCCTCCGAATTTTCCGTAAAATCCATCTTTATTTGGTTCCTGATATGCCATGCTTTACCCTCTCTATAAATCTTCTAATCTTTTCATGATCTTTTTGTCCATCTGTCTCCACTCCGCTCGATACATCTACTGCATAGGGAGTAAAGTGTTGAATTGCTTGTACTACATTGTCTTCCTTAAGCCCACCTGCGATAAAGAAGGGCTGAGCGAGTCCAGTCGTATCCAGTTGAGCCCAGTCAAAGGTCTGTCCACTCCCAGCCACAGGGGCATCAAAGAGTAGATAGTCTGCCTGAGAATTGGGCACATGACCCTCTCCATCTACCTGCACAGCCTGAATGCTAGCACAAGGCAAATCCTCAAACACATCATCCGCCACCTGACCGTGAACTTGAACCAAGTCCAAGCTAACTTTATCAATGACTTCTAGCAGTTCTGCCCGACTTGGTGAAACAAATACCCCAACCTTTTTTACATCTGCAGGAATGATTTCAGCTAACTCGGAAGCCTGATCCAAGGTCACTTGTCTTTTACTAGGTGCAAAGACAAAACCGATGTAGTCCGCTCCTGCTGAAACGGCTGTTTCCACCGCTTCCTTGGTCGATAATCCGCAAATTTTAACCTTTGTCAATCTGCAACTCCTTGATTCTCTGAGCTACATCTTCTGCCTGCATGAGAGCTGTCCCCACTAAAATGCCGTTAAAGTATGGTGCTACTCGTTCCGCATCCTGCCCTGTGAAAATAGCAGATTCAGAAATATACAAGCAATCATCTTTGAAATGTTTAGCCAAATCTACACTGGTCTGCAAGTCAACTTCAAAGGTGGTCAAGTTGCGGTTATTGACCCCGATAATCTGGGCACCAAGTCTGTGGGCTACTTCTAGTTCAGCTAGATTGTGAGTTTCCACTAAAACTTCCAGACCAAGCTCTGTCGCGTAGTCATAAAGTTCCTTGAGGCGTTCTTCGGACAAGGCTGCCACGATGAGCAAGATAACTGTTGCACCTGCATTGCGAGCACGGATGATTTGCTTTTCATCGATAATAAAATCCTTATTCAGTGTCGGGATCTGTACCTGACTAGAAATCTCTCGCAGATAATCCAAATGACCTTTAAAGAAAACCTCATCTGTCAGAACAGAAATCATAACTGCTCCGTTAGCCTCATAAGTCTGGGCCTGTTGTACGATATCCACATCGAGATTGATATCTCCCAGACTAGGGCTAGCTTTCTTGACTTCAGCGATTACCTGCAAGCGATCTTGATGGTTCTTCAAAAAGTCAGCCAAGCGATAGGCCTGGCGTAAGGGCTGGATTTCTTCCAGCTCCATCTGCTTGACCTCACGCGCCTTCTGCTCCAAGATTCGTGCTAAAAATTCCTGACTCATTTTTGGTACTCCTGTAACAGTCTAAGTTTTTCAAGGGCCTTGCCACTAGCAATCACTTGACGAGCCAAGGCAACTCCTTCTTTAATACTAGCTACCTTACCATTAGCATAGAAACCAAGACCAGCATTTAAAACTGTAGTTTCCAAGAATGGACTTGGTTCGTTTTTCAGAACACTAAGCAAAATTTCTGCATTTTCCTGAGCATTTCCTCCACGAATATCTTCGATAGCATAGCCTTCCATCCCCAAATCCTCTGGAGTAAAGCTTGACAAGGTGATTTCGCCATTTTCAAGAAGAGCAATCTTGGTTGTTCCATTCAAACCAGCTTCATCCAGTCCTTCTGGCCCAGCAACCACGATGGCACGTTTGCGACCCATATTTTTCAAAACCTGAGCTGTACTTTCTAGAAGTTCGGGACGACTAATTCCAAGAAGCTGTGTTTCCAAGGCCATTGGGTGAATCAGGGGACCAGTCAAGTTCATAATGGTTGGAATTCCCAATTCCAAACGAGCTGGCATGATGTATTTCATAGCTGGATGCATATTTTTGGCAAAGAGAAAGACGATGCCAGTTTTATCAAAGACCTTACCTAGTTCAGTCGGTTTGAGGTCTAGGTTGATACCCAAGGCTTCAAGGACATCTGCAGAACCAGATTTAGAAGAAATCGAGCGGTTACCGTGTTTGGCCATATGAACACCACCACCAGCCAAGACAAAGGCTGAGGTTGTGGAAATGTTAAAGCTGAAGGATTTGTCTCCACCTGTACCACAGTTGTCCATGGCATCATGAATCTCAGTTGGAATATGTTGGGCATGTCCTCTCATGACTTGGGCAATGGCTGTGCGTTCTTCAGGTGTTTCTCCCTTCATCTTAAGGGCCAAGAGGAGAGAAGCAATCTGCGCTTCGGTTACACGGCCAGTTACGATACGCTCAATGACATCCGTCATTTCCACACCTGATAAATTTTCAAATTTTGCTAGTTTTTCAATAATCTCTTTCATCCTAGTTTCCTCACTTTACAACCTTCTCGATAAAATTCCGAATAGAAGACAAGCCATCTGGCGTTCCGATACTTTCTGGATGGTACTGGAAGCCATAAATTGGAAGAGTTTTGTGTTGAATCCCCATAATAGCTTGGTCATCAGTCGAACGAGCTGTCACTTCAAAGTCTTCTGGCATGTCTTCAATCAAAATACTGTGGTAACGCATGACCGCACGGCCGTCCTCAATGCCTTGATACAAAACAGATGGCGCTTCAAAGCTGATATTGCTCTGTTTCCCATGCATGACTTTTGGAGCCAAACCCAACTTACCACCAAAGACTTCTGCAATGGCTTGGTGTCCCAAACAAATCCCAAGAATCGGCTTTTTGCCAGCAAAATCACGAATCATATCTTCCATCTTTCCAGCATCAACCGGCCAACCAGGACCTGGAGAAAAGACCAGACCATCTGCTTTTTCAGCTTCTTCATACAGCTTAGGATCATCATTTCTCAAGACCTGAACTTCTGCAAAATTTCCAATGTATTGAGCCAAGTTATAGGTAAAAGAATCATAGTTGTCAATCAATAAAATCATGGTCTTAGTTCTCCAATTCTAGTCATAGATTTTGCTTTGTTAATGGTTTCTTGGTATTCGTTTTGGGCGATAGAGTCATAGACAATCCCTGCCCCAGCCTGCACATAGGCTGTTTGATTTTTGAGAATCATGGTTCGGATCGCAATGGCGAAATCCATATCACCTGTCGCAGACAAGTAGCCGATTGCTCCGGCGTATACGCCCCGTTTTTCTGTTTCCAGTTCATAGATACGTCTCATAGCTCGAATCTTTGGTGCTCCAGAAACTGTTCCAGCTGGAAGTGTTGCTTTCAAGGCATCCATAGCAGTGAGTTCTGGAAGCAAACGCCCCTTGACCACACTGGTCAAATGCATAACATAGCGGAAGAGCTCCACTTCCATATACTTGGTGACTTGGACACTGGCTGTTTCAGAGATACGTCCAATATCGTTACGACCCAAGTCTACTAACATCCGATGCTCTGCTGTTTCCTTCTCATCCGAAAGTAGGTCTGTCGCCAAAGCCTTGTCTTCTTCATCCGTAGCGCCTCTTGGTCGTGTCCCTGCAATCGGATTGGTTGTCACGATGCCATTTTTGACAGAAACCAAACTTTCTGGACTGGCACCGATGATTTGATAATCCCCAAAATCATAGAAATAAAGGTAATTAGAAGGATTAGTCACGCGGAGATTTCTGTAGAAGTCAAATGGATTTCCAGTCACTTCTGCTGAGAAACGCTGGCTAAGTACACATTGGAACATATCCCCGTTACGAATCAAGTCACGAGCTGTTTCCACCATTTCCTCAAACTTCTGAGGAGCGATATGGGGTTTGAAGTCTAACGGCGATAGATACAAGTCTTCAAATTCATTTGGAGCAGGAATGCGTAATTCCTCAAGCACTTGGTTCAAGGCTTTTTCCAAGTCTTCTTGACTACGCTCACTATAAAGAGCATCCTCGATAACATGGATTTTTTCCTTCTTGTGGTCAAAGACCATGTAACTCTCATAGACGAAGAAATGCATGTCTGGCGTTCCAATTGTATCTTCAGGAATTTGACCAATTTCTTCGTAAAGCGAAATCATATCGTAACCCACAAATCCAATGGCTCCTCCACCAAAAGGTAGTTCTGAATAGTGTTTGCTCTTATGAGTCACTTCATAAAGGAAATCCAAAGGATCACGATCAATCACTTGCCCATTTTGATAAAGGACCCCATTTTCAAACTTAATCTCAAAAACTGGATTATAGGCTAGGATAGAAAAACGAGCTGTTTCCTTGTCTCTCGGAATACTCTCTAAGATAACCTTGTGTTGCCCCTTTAGGCGCATATAAGCCAAGATTGGTGATAAGACATCTCCATGAATGATTCGTTCCATTGTAATTTCCCTTTCAGTTCTAATTCTAGTTGGTGGCGACTGTATAAAAAATCCCCACGCAAAACAACTTGCGTGAGGACGAAATTCGCGGTGCCACCTCAATTATAGGATTTCTCCTATCTCTCATTCCTGTCTCAGATACCTCCTGTAACAGGCTGTGCGATAAAGGGCACTTCCTTGAGAATTATGTTTTCTTCCCTCGTTTCAGATGGACCCAACCTTACAGCTTTCTCTGCTTGTTTCCAGCAACCACAAGCTCTCTGTGAGAGAAAGGACTGTAATTTTTCCATCTTTTATTTTTTAGCTTCTAGGTAGTCTGCAATCGCAGCTACGTCCTTATCTCCACGACCAGAGACATTGATGATGATAATGTCGTCTTTACTTAGTTTCGGTGCACGTTTAACTGCTTCTGCGATAGCATGTGAGCTTTCAATCGCTGGGATAATCCCTTCAGTCTTGCTGAGAAGGAGCAGGGATTGAACAGCTTCTTCATCCGTCGCAGCGACATATTCCACGCGACCTGAGTCTTTGAAGTAGGCGTGTTCTGGGCCAACACCTGGATAGTCCAAACCAGCTGAGATAGAGTAAACTGGAGCCAGCTCTCCATCTTCTTTAAAGACTGCATAGGTCTTCATGCCGTCGACAATTCCGATACTGCCTTTTGTCATAGTAGCTGCGTGCTTGTCTGTATCAAGTCCGTGACCAGCAGCTTCAACCCCAACCAATTTGACTTCTTCATCAGCCACATACTGAGAAAAAGCACCGATGGCATTGGAACCACCACCTACACAGGCAATAACGTAGTCTGGTAAACGGCCTTCTTTTTCCAAGATTTGACGACGAGACTCTTCACTGATGACCTTTTGGAACTCGTGGACAATGGTTGGATATGGGTGAGGACCCACAGCAGATCCCAAAACGTAGAAGGCTTCAAGGTCATTCATCCATGCTCCAAAGGCTGCATCAACTGCATCTTTAAGAGTTCGTGTCCCCGTTTCAACTGCATGAACAGTTGCTCCCATCATCTCCATACGGAAAACATTGAGACGTTGACGCTCCACATCTTCTGCCCCCATGTAGACATCACAGGCCATACCAAACTTAGCTGCAGCAGCTGCAGTCGCAACCCCGTGCTGACCAGCTCCTGTTTCTGCAATAACCCGTTTTTTGCCCATACGTTTAGCCAGAAGAATTTGCCCTAAAACGTTGTTGAGTTTGTGAGAACCAAGGTGGTTAAGGTCTTCGCGCTTGAGATAAATCTTAGCTCCACCTAAGTGGTCTGTCAAACTTTCTGCAAAATAAAGCGGTGTTTCGCGACCTGAATAGTCCTTCAAGTAATGACGAAATTCTGCCAAAAACTCTGGATCATCCTTGTACTTGTCAAATGTCACTTCCAACTCATCCAACAAAGCCTGAATAGGCTCTGGTACAAAACTACCACCAAATTGTCCAAAATATCCTTTAGTTGTCATAATTTTTTCCTCATTTTGTATTGATTTCAAGATATGAAAAAGGCCCACACACAGAATTTACTTCCGTGTGAGGGCGTTGGTAACGCGGTGCCACCTCAATTATAAAGGGACTATTTCCCTTTACATCTCTGCCTTGTCTAACAACAAGTTGCACTGTAAGGTGTGCGCACCGAATTTTCATTGTTTCAAATTCATTTTTAAAATCAGCCCACTTTCACTACTCCCAACCACCTGTTCACAATAACCACAGGCTCCCTGGAGATCAAAAATAGTTACTTTTCTGATTTGTTGAACTTATTTTAATACTTTGTTTTTTCTTTGTCAAGACTTTTTTACGATTTTTTTGATAAAGTTAGAACTTTTTCAGAAACTGTTTTGAAAGTCTCAATGATATAGTCCACTTCTTCATCACTTAATTTAGTGTGAAGAGGAAGGGTAATTTCATTTTCAAAGAAGGCATAGGCCTTAGGATAGTTCGCCATGTCAAAACCAAGATTCTTATAGGCTGTCAAGAGCGGAAGCGGTTTGTAGTGGACGTTACTTGCAATGCCTGCTTTGGCCAATTCTTGGATGATAAGATTGCGTTCTTCTAAGCTTGCTCCTTCTACATGGGTAATGTAGAGGTGACGTGAAGATTCGACAGTTTCAGTCTTGTGTGCCAAAGGATGGATGCGAGAACCTGCAAAACCACGATCATAGCGGTCCACAATGTCCTTACGACGTTGCAACAAACTTGGATAGCGGTCCAATTGCACCAAACCAAGCGATGCCATGATATCGGTCATGTTGCACTTGTAGGCTGGTGTCACGATATCGTATTCCCATGAGCCTAGTTGCATCTTGGCAAGAGCATCCTTAGTTTGACCGTGAAGGGAAAGGATTTGAAATTCCTTGTACATCTCTTCGTCATCAATCGCTAGATTGGCTTTCCAAGTGGCACTTCCACCTTCTGCAGTTGTAAAATTCTTAACTGCGTGGAATGAGAAAGAAGTAAAGTCAGCGATAGAACCAGCTGGTTGTCCTTTATAAGTAGATCCCAAAGCATGAGCACTATCAGAAACTATCACGATACGGTTAAAGGCCTTTTGCCACTTGCTTGAAGCAGTAAAGAGATCACGTTTCTTCTCCACAACTTGGAACAAACGGTCATAGTCGCAAACAATCCCTGCAAGCTCTACTGGGATGATAACCTTAGTATTTTCAGTGATGGCTTGCTCAAGCAAGTCATAGTCCATCTCAAACGTATCTGCTTGGATATCCACCATGACAGGAGTCGCCCCTACGTGAGTGATGACACTACATGAAGCTGTATAAGTCATGGCTGGAACGATGACTTCATCACCAGGTCCCACTTCCAAGACGCGCAAAATCAACTCAAGAGCCGCAGTTGCAGAATTGAGGCAGACAGTCTTAGGTGTCTGTGTATATTGAGACAAGCGGCGCTCTAGTTCTTTTGTCTTAGGACCTGTTGTGATCCAACCAGAACGCAGGGTATCCGCTACTTCAGCAATTTCTGCTTCCGTAATATCGGGTGGTGAAAATGGAATATTGTAATTTGGCATTTATTTGCTCCTTTTATCTGAACTCATTTTCTCATGACTACTTTATTTTAGCACTTCAAACACGGTTTGAAACATGATTTTGATGTCTCCAAAGAAACTAAATTCTCGGAGATAGGCAAGGTTATAGCGCATCTTTTCAGGAAGAACGTGTTCGACATAGGCTTGGTCAACTGACAGGCCTTTTTCGGTCATTTGACTGATGATAGTATCCTCATCCTTATAGTTGATGCTGGCTGGAGAGGTAATTCCTGCTGGCAAGAGCAGGGTCGCCATCATTTCAGGGCTATACTGCTCTGTGTAGCGTGGCACTTCAGGTCGTGTACCGACAAAGGACATTTCGCCTTTAAGAACATTGACCAGTTGAGGCAGTTCGTCCAAACGCACACGGCGGATAAAATTGCCAACCTTGGTAATGCGACTATCATTAGCAGAAGTCACTAAACTTCCTTTTTTGTCTGCATCCGTCACCATGGTACGGAACTTCCAAATCTTGAAAGGTCGATTGTACTGGGTCACGCGCTCTTGCTTGTAAATCACTGGCCCCTTGCTATCCAACTTGATCCAAATGCTCAAGATGAGAAAGATAGGAGAGGTTAGAACTAGTAAGACCAAGGCTAGAACCCAGTCCAAGCAACGCTTGAAAATCAGCGAACCCTTCCTTTTAGAGACAAGCTGGTAGTAAGACTCAACCTCGCTTGATTTCATTTCCACGGGCAAGTCTTCCCATTTCAGCATGCTGTTTCTCCTTTGTTTTTATTATACTATTTGTCAACATTTTTCATTATACCACAAAATGGAAAAGGCGGTGAAAGAAATCTGTAATTTGAAGGATTTCCTTCTTATGCTCAATGAAAATCAAAGAGCTAGCCGCAGGCTGATCAATGTACAGCTTTGAGATTGCAGATAAAGCTGACATGGTTTTAAGAGATTTTCAAAGAATATTAAGACATGGCCCCTGCCTGCAAGCTATACATCTTGTGGTAGGTTCCACCCAGAGCCAAGAGTTCCTCATGGGTTCCGCTCTCGATGATGCGCCCCTTGTCCAAAACATAGATACAGTTGGCATCCTGGATGGTAGAAAGGCGGTGAGCGATAGCAATGGTCGTCCGCCCCTGTCTCATCTTAGCCAGAGAAGCTTGAACCAGACTTTCTGTTTCAGAGTCAATATTAGCTGTCGCTTCATCCAAAATCAAGATTTTAGGCTGACTGGCGACTGTTCTAGCAAAGGCAAGAAGCTGGCGTTGCCCAGTAGAGAAGCTCGAACCACGCTCAGACACAGGAGCATCATAGCCCAGAGGAAGTTCTTGAATAAAGGAATCTGCATCCACGAAGCTAGCTGCAACCTGTACCTGCTCATCACTAAGATTTTGGTACATGGCGATATTGGATTTGATGGTTCCATGATAGAGGAAGGGATCCTGCAAGACCAGCCCTATGTTCTTTCTCAGCTCTTCTTGACTGTAGTTCCTAATATCCACATCATCCAAGAGAACTCGGCCTGACTGGAATTCATAAAAGCGCATGAGAACATTGATAATAGACGATTTTCCAGAACCTGTATGACCCACAAAGGCAATGGTTTCACCCTTATTAACAGAGAAAGAAATATCATCCAGAATCGGATGTTTGCCATCATATGAGAAACATACGTGTTCAAAACGGATATTGCCTTCTTTGATCTCAGCTTGCCCATTTTCTTGAAGGGGTTCATAGTTCCTCTCATCGATTAAGGCAAAGACACGGCCCGCAGAAACCATGGATGTTTGAAGGGTTGAAAAGTTTTGCGTCACTTCAATCAAGGGGTCAAAGAGACGATTGATGTACTGGATAAAGGCATACATGGTTCCTGCTGTTATTCCCAGATAAAGTCCACGGTAGCCAAAATAGGCCATTAAAACTGCATAGCCTAGGAGTTTCAGCAAACTCATGGCAGGGCGCAAAAAGAGGGCATCCAAGGCTACAGAACGGTTGGCATAGACCAAGTGTTCTTGGTTGATTTCATCAAACTCTGACTTTAGGCGCTTCTCTTGATTAAAGGCCTGGATAATCCTAATTCCCTCGATGTTTTCGGCCAGCTTACTATTGATATCCGACAAAAGACTTCTGGTTTTCTCAATGATTTTCACTGATTTTTTCCGATAGAGATTGACCAAAAGGAAAATCAAGGGGAGAAAGAGCAAGACTAATGCTGTCAAACGAAAATCCAACACCAACATGGTATAAAGAGTTGTCAGAAAGATGAAAACTGCTGAGATAAAGCTAGATAAAATCCCCGAAAACATATCACTAATAGTCTCGGTGTCATTTGTCAAACGAGAGACGATAGAGCCTGCTGGCGTCTTATCAAAATAAGACATACCCAGTTTTTCCATATTGGCAAAGGCATCACGACGAATATCCCTAACAATACTGTAGGACACCCGTGCAAAGAGAAGATTACCGACATACTGGACCAGAGTTTGTAGGATATAAAGGCCGTAGTAGACTAGTAAAACTGTCACAGCAAGTTGGTTGAGATTGCTCAGATACTGGTCAATGAAGTGGGAAGCCACAAGGGGAATAACGCTTTTAATGACCGTAGTCGCTAGGAGAAAACTAAGTGCTAAAAAGGTCAGGAGTCCATAGGGCTTAAGATAGGACATCAAGCGCTTCAATACAGCCCATTGTTCTTTCTTATTCTGCATCTTCTTCTGCATCTTCTTCTCCTTTCATTTCCAACTGCTGAGACTGGTAGGTTTGGGCATACCAGCCATCCATGGCTAGCAGATCTTCATGCGTACCCCGTTCGATAATTTGACCATTTTGTAGAACCAAGATCAGATCTGCATGAACAACCGCACTGAGGCGATGGGCAGTGATAATGGTTGTCTTGTCCTTTCGCGTCTCCTTGAGGTTGTCAATAATGGCATACTCTGTCTTAGCATCTACAGCCGACAAAGAATCATCTAAAATCAAGATATCAGGGTCTAAAATCATGGCCCGACTCATGGCCAGACGTTGCTTTTGACCACCTGAGAGACTGACTCCCTTTTCACCAATCAACGTATCAAATCCTTGGGGCATGGCTACAATATCTTGATAAACTTGGGCTAACTTGGTCACTTCCTCGACTGCTGAAAGAGGCAAATCAGGATTTCCAAAGCGAATATTGTCTAAAATCGATGTCGCAAAGAGAAACTGGTCCTGAGGAACATAGCCCATAAGACTGCGAAGGTCTGTCAAACGATAATCGCGAATATCGTGACCGTTTAGGTAAATAGCACCCTTATCCACATCGTATTCACGCAAGAGAAGCTTGATCAAGGACGTTTTTCCAGAGCCTGTCTGACCAACCAAGCCCAAAGTTTCCCCTTTTTCTAAACTAAAGTGGATATCCGTCAATGTTTCATCATCTTCAAAAGCAAAACTATCAATATTGTACTCCAAGCGCCCATTTTCAATGCCATCTAAAGGAAACTCGGGGTCTTGTACAGGTGATTTCTGAGACAACAGTTCCTCAATCCGCTGGTAGGAAACCTTGCCTCGCTGAGTAATATTAAAGAGGAAACCAATAGCCATAAGAGGCCAAACCAGCATATCCAAGTAGCTGATAAAGGTGACCAGATTACCAACCGTAATCTGCCCTTCCTGAACCATCAAGGAACCAACCAAAAGCGTTAAAACATAGGAGGAACCAACAAACAAGAGAACCATGGGATCAAAGAGACTATCGTATTTCATGGTTTGCAGGTTCTTTTGGAAGGTTAATTCATTGACTGCCTGAAAGGACTTAAGCTCATCCGACTGATAACCGAAAGACTTGGTCACTTTGATACCTGATACAGACTCCTGCACCTTGTTATTGAGTTCGGAAAAGGCAGCTTGGGATTCGCCAAAAGCCTTGTGACTCTTTCTGCCTAAACGACTAGTTGCATAAGCCATGAAAGGTAGGGGCAAAATGGCAACCAGAGTCATCTGCCAGGAAATGCTAAAGAGCATGGTCAGCAAAGTCACTAGAGCCGTGATAGAGGCATCCACCGCTGACATGACACCACCACCTGCCAGACGAGTCAAAGCATTGATATCGTTGGTTGCGTGCGCCATCAGGTCCCCCGTCCGATAAGTCTGATAAAAGGCTGGAGACATTTTTGTGAAATGCTCAAACAAGCGAGACCGCATAATCTGCCCCAAACGGTAAGAAGTTCCAAGGATATACATACGCCAAACATAGCGCAGATAGTACATCCCAAAGGCCGCAAGCAGCAAATAAAATAGGTCAAGAAGGAGGTCCTGCTGGGTTAATTGCCCCGATGTGATAGCATCAATGACCCGCCCCATAACCATAGGTGGAATGAGATTGAGGACGGAAACCAAGACCAGGGCCACAATTCCGACTAGATAACGGCGTTTTTCTAACTTGAAAAACCACCAAAGTTTTTGAATAATGGACATAAAATCCCTTTCTGATTGCAAATAGAAACCTGAGGCCAAGACCCCAGGTTTTTCTTATTCATAGGTTACGACTGTAACGGCACCCTTGTCATACTCAGCGATAAAGATATTAGCTACATTGTCATGTCCTTGCTTGTTGAGGTTATCAAGCAACCACTCTTCGCTACGACCAATCGATTCCAAAACATCTACTTGGATCACACCGTCAGTCACAACTGGATACTTAGGATTTTCATCTCCCATTTGGACCACGATGAGTTGGCCATTTTGCTCTTGCACAGCTCGTTTAACTTGCTTCATCTGGAAAATTCCTTGGCTACGAAGTTTGAGAGCAACATCTGCCGCAGACAAACCAACTGAACGACAGGCTTCTGGGTCAATCTGCCCATTTTTGATGAGCAGAGTCGGTTTCCCATCAATCAAGCGTTTGACAAAACGAACATTGTTATTGAGCCATTTGAGGGTCAAGACCAAAATCGTCCACATCATCAAAATCACTGCATACTGGAGAATGCTGATAGAACTATTGTAAATCACCCCACCAATGATACCACCGAGAACATAGTTCTGAATTTGGTCTGTAGCAGAGTTAGGTGCTAGATTCCCCTTTCCTGTCACATTGATAACAAAAACAAGCGAGAAAAGACCCAAGGCCAGTTTGATTAAAATTTCCATGTAGTTGAGTGTCATTTGTTTACCTCCACCAATTCAATAGCATCTGTTTGATGCAATTCTAATTTCTCTAAAAGATACTTGTCTGGTTGGCTCCCGTTCATGGCACGATAGAAATTTGAACCTACCTTGATAAGTGCTCCATCAGTGGCAGCTGAAGTATTGACATAAACTTCTGATTTATCCACTCCCAAGTCTTTAGAAATGACCTCTATGAAATGAAGGGAAGTTTGAAATTGATTGTTAGAGGCTTGATTGGTCTGGTATTTTGAGATTGTTACCAAAAGCATGGCTACCAAAGTCAAGGCCAAAATCATGACCAATTCACGAAACTTAGTTCCCTTTTTATCACGATAAGCCTTAAAAGCAAAAAATCCTGTGATAGCTAGGAGCACAATCCCAAAGCCAATCATGATGCCATTTTGCTGACTGATTTGGCTAAGTACATAGTCATATGAGTAAAATTTCATTTATTTTCACTCCCTTTCATAAAATCATTCTTCATTATAAACGAAAGAGAGTGATTTTTCAAGCCATACGTTGGGGAAATAGACCTTTTTTTGGTATAATAAAATCTATAATCTGAATGAAAAAGGTAACTTTATGAAACTTATCTCATGGAATATTGATTCCCTCAACGCAGCCCTAACGAGTGACTCAGCTCGTGCCAAATTATCCCAAGAAGTCCTACAAACCTTGGTCGCTGAAAATGCTGATATTATCGCTATCCAAGAAACAAAGCTTTCTGCCAAGGGGCCTACAAAGAAACATCTGGAAATTTTAGAAGAACTCTTTCCAGGCTACGAAAACACCTGGCGCTCTTCCCAAGAGCCTGCCCGTAAAGGATACGCTGGTACCATGTTCCTCTATAAGAAAGAACTCACACCCACTGTCACTTTTCCAGAAATCGGTGCCCCTTCTACCATGGACTTGGAAGGCCGTATCATTACTCTAGAATTTGATGAATTTTTCGTAACCCAAGTTTACACACCAAATGCTGGCGATGGACTCAAACGCTTGGAAGAACGCCAAGTCTGGGATGTCAAATATGCAGAGTACTTGGCTGAACTAGACAAAGACAAACCAGTCCTTGCAACAGGTGATTACAACGTAGCCCACAATGAAATCGACCTTGCAAATCCTGCTAGCAACCGCCGTTCACCAGGGTTTACAGACGAGGAACGTGCTGGATTTACCAATCTCTTGGCAACTGGATTTACAGACACCTTCCGTCATATTCACGGCGATGTGCCGGAACGTTACACTTGGTGGGCACAACGCAGCAAGACTTCTAAAATCAACAATACAGGCTGGAGAATCGACTACTGGCTCACAAGTAACCGCATCGCTGACAAGGTGACTAAGTCTGATATGATTGACTCCGGTGCTCGCCAAGACCACACACCGATTGTCTTGGAAATTGACCTGTAAGGATTTTCTATATGGACTATCAGCCTGTCATTCCCGAATTTGTGGTATCTGACCTCGAACAGTCGCGCCACTTTTACTGCGACTTGTTGGGATTCTCTGTCGAATACGAGCGTCCCGAGGAGAAATTTCTCTTCCTCTCGCTTGAAGACTGCCAACTTATGCTAGAAGAAGGCAGCGCAGAAGAATTAGCTCAGCTGACCTATCCTTTCGGGTGCGGTGTCAATATTTCCTTTGGCATTGCAGATGTCCCCCAGCTCTACCAAAATCTGCTGTCAGCTAACTATCCCATCCATCGTCCCCTGACAAAAAGAGAATTTCGAGTAGGAGATAGCTTTATATATCCCCATGAATTTGCAGTTTTGGATCCAGATGGCTATTTTTTAAGATTTAGCGAGTAGAATAATAGAGACTGGGTAAAGTCTTTAAAATCAGAAAAAGGCATATTGTCAGGTCTTGAAAAATCTTGATAATATGCCTTTTATGATGGGAAAATCTTCTAAATGTTAGCCAATAACTGATTTTTTACCCATTTTTATTATATATGTTCGTTTTTTAAGTAAAACACTAACAAAACATTTGATTTTTAAAGCTATTTAGTGTAAAATAAAAACATTAGCACAAGCCTATGTTAAATTGAATATCATTTTACTTGTTTATGTCGTGAATTGGCACGACGTTTCTACAAGGTGCCGGAACACCTAACAATAAGTAAGTCAGAGTGAGGTATGGTCGTTTTTGCCATGCCTATTTTGGGGACTTACTTAGAGATTAAGTAGGTCCTTTTTCTATCCGTTTTACTGGGTAGAAATCTGAAACAAGAAAATGGATTGGCTTTTAGACTTTAGGAGGTCTTATGAAATTATTAGAAGAGCGCATCCTCAAGGATGGGCATATCTTGGGTGATAACATTCTCAAGGTGGATTCCTTTTTAACCCACCAAGTTGACTTTAGCCTGATGCGAGAAATTGGTAAGGTTTTTGCGGAAAAATTTGCTTCTGCTGGCATTACCAAAGTCGTAACCATTGAAGCGTCGGGTATTGTCCCAGCTGTTTTTACAGCTGAAGCCTTAAATGTCCCTATGATTTTCGCCAAAAAAGCTAAAAACATCACTATGAACGAAGGAATCTTAACTGCCGAAGTTTACTCCTTTACCAAGCAGGTAACCAGCACCGTTTCTATCGCTGGAAAATTCCTCTCACCAGAGGACAAGGTCTTGATTATCGACGATTTCCTTGCTAATGGCCAAGCTGCCAAAGGCTTGATTCAAATCATCGAACAGGCTGGAGCCACAGTCGAAGCTATCGGTATTGTGATTGAAAAATCCTTCCAAGATGGCCGTGATTTGCTTGAAAAAGCAGGCTACCCTGTTCTATCACTCGCTCGTTTGGATCGTTTTGAAAATGGTCAAGTTATTTTTAAGGAGGCAGATCTCTAATGCAAACTCAAGAAAAACACTCGCAAGCAGCCGTTCTTGGCTTGCAGCACTTACTAGCCATGTACTCAGGATCCATCCTGGTTCCCATCATGATTGCGACAGCCCTTGGCTATTCGGCTGAGCAGTTAACCTACCTGATTTCTACAGATATCTTCATGTGTGGGGTGGCAACCTTCCTCCAACTTCAACTCAACAAATACTTTGGGATTGGACTCCCAGTCGTTCTTGGAGTTGCCTTTCAGTCGGTAGCCCCCTTGATTATGATTGGACAAAGCCATGGTAGTGGAGCTATGTTTGGTGCCCTTATTGCATCAGGGATTTACGTGGTTCTTGTTTCAGGCATCTTCTCAAAAGTGGCCAATCTCTTCCCATCTATCGTAACAGGTTCTGTAATTACCACGATTGGTTTAACCTTGATTCCTGTCGCTATTGGAAATATGGGAAATAACGTTCCAGAGCCAACTGGTCAAAGTCTCTTGCTTGCAGCTATCACTGTTCTGATTATCCTCTTGATTAACATCTTTACCAAAGGATTTATCAAGTCTATCTCCATTTTGATTGGTCTGGTTGTTGGAACTGCCATTGCTGCTAGCATGGGCTTGGTTGACTTCTCTCCAGTTGCGGCAGCACCGCTTGTCCATGTCCCAACTCCACTCTACTTTGGGATGCCAAGCTTTGAAATCTCATCTATTGTCATGATGTGTATCATCGCAACGGTGTCTATGGTTGAGTCGACTGGTGTTTATCTAGCCTTGTCTGATATCACAAAGGATCCAATCGACAGCACTCGCCTTCGCAACGGTTACCGCGCAGAAGGCTTGGCCGTACTTCTCGGAGGAATCTTTAATACCTTCCCTTACACAGGATTTTCACAAAACGTTGGTTTGGTTAAATTATCAGGTATCAAGACTCGCCTGCCAATCTACTACGCGGCTGGTTTCCTGGTTCTCCTTGGACTCCTTCCTAAGTTTGGTGCCCTTGCCCAAATCATTCCAAGCCCTGTCCTCGGTGGTGCTATGCTGGTGATGTTTGGTTTTGTATCTATTCAAGGGATGCAAATCCTTGCCCGTGTTGACTTTGCTAACAATGAACACAACTTCCTTATCGCAGCTGTATCAATCGCTGCAGGTGTCGGACTCAATAACAGTAATCTCTTTGTCAGCATGCCGACAGCCTTCCAAATGTTCTTCTCAAACGGAATCGTCGTAGCCAGCCTACTCGCCATTGTCCTCAATGCCATATTAAATCATAAAAAGAAATAAGAAAAAGAGGTGCGAGCCTCTTTTTTGTTTATCACAAATTGATTATAAATACAATCAATCCCAATTCCCATCTAATATTTCTTTTATAAACTTCTTAGGCATCCAAAAGGAGTGTTTTGTAATCCTACGTCCATCTGGAAGTTCATCTGTATCAGATAATGAGCCTTTCCCAACAAATTTTCCTTTTTCAATTTCATAATAAGCATTGGTAGCATGTAATTTCGTAAATAGGATTCTATTTATCTTACTTTGAGGGAAATTAGTTGAAACTTTATTACCATTTTGAGTTAATTTAACTCCGTCAGAAATAATTTGTCTAGTTTCCTGCCACACTCTTTGGATTTCTTCTAATTGTCTATCCTGAAATCCCCAAAATTTGATAGAATCTAATACAAATAGCTTAGGTTCAATTTCCTTAAAAATAACGAAGAGGAATCGTTTATTATAAATTTCATTATAAACATGTGATGATTCCCAACTATCTGTTGCTGCTAGTTCTTTAAAACAATAAGTTTTAAATGGAGAGTCTTCCTTAGGTAAATTATTCTTATCTACTCGAATAACTCTCAAATTCATGTTTGCTTTTTGAAATTCTTTTGTCTTATCTAAATCCCCTGTTAAGCCTAAAATTTTTCTAATCAGAGTACTATTCTTACCTTTTGCTTTGGAATTCACTTCAAATCTATCATATAACTCTTGTTCAGAAAAACCTTTGTAGGAAAGAATCTTCTCTGCAATAACCTCAGTAAATGATTTTTTCTCACCCCTAAAATTAGCCAGAACACTTTCTTGATCTGATTGGTTAAAGATTTTATGATTAATCAGATAGGTCATATAACTTGATTTTAATTCCCAAGCTCTTTGTTTGGCTAATTCATGACTAAAAGGTTGTTGTCTTAAATCCTTTCCTTTACCTGCTCCTTTTGTACAAGTTGATAAATAGTTTCCATCTGATTCTGATAATTCATGCGCCCTTCCATTTTTAATTTTATCTGTAATTTTCTGATAGTCTTCAAGGATGACTGCCATATCCTCCTCAAACCATTCATATAAAAATATTTTTTCAATGACATAGTCCTTCATTGTTTGATTAGGAATTAAGCCATTGTAAAACAATAACAAAATCTTTGCACATTTTTTCCATAAATGAGTGGAGTAAAAATCCTCTAAATTTTCCTCCATATAGTTTAGTATTGTTAATACAAGTCGTTCTTTTGCACTAAGTGTCCCATTTTTGTTTATCTTAAAAGGAGTAACTTTTAATTCTACACCTATTTTTTCAAAGTCAGCTTCCGAATCACTATTTGGCTGGTAGCCATAGAAATATTTTTCAATATAATTTCCATATTGCCCTTTTGACTTCATACTAATTGCTTTATCTTGTACCTCAGAGACTACTCTATCATTATAATCGTCATATGATTTATAAAGCGAACGATTATACTCTTCCATAACATCGGAAAATTTTCTATTTAATAGTTTGTGAGAATATTCAATAACACTATCGATATCTTCATCGTTATAGTTAAATAAGTTTTGATCCATTTTCTTCTCCTATCTTTTATATTATATCAAATTAAACTAAAGCAAACATTAATACTTGATCAATCATTGAAAATAGTATATAATGGATTAAACTGTAAAAAAATGAAGGAGAAAAGATGAAAGTTCTCGAACTATTTGCTGGAGTTGGCGGTTTTCGGATAGGATTAGAAAATGCCGATAAGCAACTCTTTAAAACAAAATGGGCAAACCAATGGGAACCATCTCGTAAATCTCAAGACGCATTTGAGGTCTATGACTATCACTTCCCCAATAGCGAAAACATCAATATTAGTATCTCTGATATAACAGACGAACAATTTTCCAAAATGGATGCCGATATGATTGTCGGTGGTTTTCCTTGCCAAGATTACTCTGTTGCACGTAGCAAGAAAAATGAGAAAGGTATTGAAGGAAAAAAAGGAGTTTTATTTTGGGAGATTATTAGAGCAACAGAAATCATTAAACCCAAATACTTAATTCTAGAAAATGTAGATAGACTTTTAAAAGCACCTTCAAAACAAAGAGGACGCGATTTTGCAATCATGCTCACAGCTTTTAATAATCTCGGATATTCTGTTGAGTGGAGAGTTATTAATGCTGCTGAGTATGGCAGAAGCCAACGAAGACGTCGTGTATTCTTTTTCGTATATCGAAATGATACCGTCTTTGCCCAAAAAATTGACAATCTTTACGAAAAAAATGAAGAAATCTTTGAAGATAATAGGTATGATGACTATATTTTCAATCAAGGTCTATTTGCGAAACAATTTCCTATTAAACCTATAGCAATTAAAAATCGTCATGTATTTTATGAGTTACCAAATGATATAGTTGAAGTTTCAGATACTTTTACTGGTACTGTTTGGAATACAGGAATTATGAGACATGGAAAATACTATTCTATTGATACAGAACCTAACTACAATGGTAATCCGATTACTCTAGGAGAAATTCTTCAAGATGAATCCGAAGTACCTGAAAAATATTTTTTAACTGATCAGGCTAAACTAGAAAAATTTCAATATCTTAGAGGACCTAAAAAAATTGAGCGAACATCCTCTGACGGACATCAATACATCTATTCAGAAGGAGGAATGTCCCCTTATGATGATTTAAACCTTCCAGGACGAACAATGCTTACATCCGAAGGAACTGTTAATCGTTCCACACATTTATTATTTGTAAACAATAAATATAGATTAATTACCCCCATTGAAGCTGAACGCCTTCAGGATTTCCCAGATGATTGGACAGCTAAAAAGAAACTATCTGACGGTTCTATTGTAGAGGTATCTGATAAAATGAGAATGTTTTTTATGGGAAATGCTTTAGTTACTGAGATTGTAAAACAAATTGCTAATTTTATTAAAGAAATTGATTGTGATTGATTTATCTGAAACAAAAAAGAGGTGTGAGCCTCTTTTTTGTGTGACAAAATAAAAACATCTACTCATATATATTAGTCTCATAGTCCTGAAAATCATCTGCATCAAGAACAATTTCACAACTCTTATACTTTTCTCTTACAAGTCGTTCGGCTTCATCTGGATTTTCAGCCTCTATGCTTACTAAACGGGTTAGAGTTTCTGTAATTTCTACTGTATACTTTTTCATCTTAAGTTTCTCTCCAATAACTCACTTATTAGCAATAATCTATGTTTTGTACTTTCCAACCACTCTGGTAATTCATCTCCATATTCCCAGCTATATTTTTTATTCAATAAAGAAAGTTGTTTCTCATCACCAAACTCCATATTTTCAGATAACCACCTCACACAATCAGGGTCTGATAAAGTATAAACCATTACACACAAGTTTTCATAATTACTCTCTGTTTCATAATCAGGCCAGATGACTTTTAAGAAATCATACACCTCTTCTGATGCAACAAATTGTTTCGTTTTCATAATTTCCGATACTTTCCTCTACCTTTAAATTCTATTATTTCTTTGTCTCTTAATATTTGAAGCTGTTGCCTAATCTTTTCTTTGATATGATTGTTCTTAACAAAGATATTTTTTAGGTCACTTTCAAAACGATACATATCTTCAAGGGTAAATTCTGAACCCTCTATCTTATCTATACAATTTAGAATTTCTATTGTCCAACCTCTTACTGAAAGAGAGTTCTTCCTTAAAAATAAACTTTGCTTAAATTCTTTTGTAACTTTTTCTGGATCCCTAACTTGTCCATTTTTCACAAGAAATATCCTTCCTTTAGAAGGTACTTGTGATAAATCAATGTTACAACCAATCCAACCTGCTCGTCTAGCAGTTGGCGCAAGTGGCTTCCTTTGAATAATTGATTTCGGTGTAACAAATTGCTTTGGAAGAACCAGAAAATTATTTACCTCAAAATTTTTTGTATAAGTTAAAAAAAAGAAATTAGGATTATTATCTGCCTGAACACGCTCCATCATCGTTGCATAAGCACCATCATTGATTGTTGATGAAAAATTTCCTTTTTTGCTCTTTAGTTCAAACTCCTCACTACAATGATTACAGTAAAAATCTGCTACAGGCCGATTATTTTCAAAATGATTTAAGGGATTGTTCCCACAATTAGGGCAATAAGACTGACGATAAACCCAATCCTCCGTTAAGATACGTGCCTTTTGGCTATTACTTTTATAGGTTTCTACTAATTCTAAATTAAAGTGTAATTCCATTTAAAAATTCCTCACTAATATGAGAATTCACTCGATATAATCAATTAAAATCTACTATAACTAGTATACCACAATATGTACCTATTACATTTGTATTTCACCACTCTCTTTTATATTTCCTTCTAACATATCTCATAAATTAAAAATGAGTGAGATAAATTTATCCCACTCACCTTTCTCTATATCCTTACCTGTCTTTCTTCTGACCGCTGGCCTGTGACAAACATGGTAAAGGTTGCTTTACAGACATTTCTGCCCTCTTGATTGGTGATATCGACATCCACGACACAGGTTGTGCGACCTTGATGGACGCATTCTCCTTTAATAGTCAGCACATCGTCGAGTTTTCCTGCCTTAAGGTAGTTGATAGAGGATTGGAGTGTCACTCCATCAAGTCCCAGAGATATGACCACCAAACCACTGATCTGGTCGCAAAGGGTAAAGAGATAGCCACCATGGGCATTGCCATAGTAGTTGAGCGACGAGTCCACTACTTTGGTCGTCACCACAACGTGACCATCTCTCATTTGTTCAATTTCGTAATTTTCAAAGGCAGATATAGCGTCAAAATGAAAATCTTTCATCGTTTCCTCCTGATATTTCAAACGACACTATGATACTACTTTTTATAGGACTGTGCAAGGAGAAAGCTCCTAGTCTGGCAAAATTCCGACCTGCTCCACAAAGCGCATAAAGGATGCTTGTCCTTGATCCGTCTGCTTATAAACTCCTGCATCCTCCAGCACACGTGCAAAGATAGCACCAACAGAGTCCTTGACGATTTCAAGGGCTTTTTCTTTATCTGTTAGGTCTGGATGGTGGGATTTTAGTTGGTCTACCCATTCCTGATGATAAGCGGCAACTGTATCAGCTTCTCCTACAAGATAGCTAGCGACTTGCTCTACTTCTTCTTTCAGACGTGGTGGCAAGATTGCCAAGCCCATGACCTCAATCAAGCCGATATTTTCCTTCTTGATATGTTGGACATCCTTGTGAGGATGATAGATGCCATCAGGATGTTCTGCAGAAGTCTGATTGTCCCGCAAGACCAAGTCCAACTCAAACTGGCCATCGCGTTTGCGGGCAATGGGTGTAATGGTGTGATGCGGTGTCCCGTCTGTCTCTGCCAAAATCTGCACACTAGGATCTGAATACTGGCGCCATTCTCGCAAAATCTTATCAGCCAAGTTGAGCAAATCTTCTTTGGAATCCGAAGTCAAACGCAACACTGACATTGGCCACTTGACAATACCAGCCTTAACCTGCTCAAAATCAGCAAAGCGGAATGTCTTTTGCAGAGGAGCTAATTCCATAGGGAAAACATGTCGTCCCCCCTGATAGTGATCATGAGTTAGAATAGAGCCCCCCACAATCGGCAGATCGGCATTAGAGCCTGCAAAATATCCTGGAAACTGCTCTACGATAGCCAGAAGACGTTCAAAACTCTGACGACTAATGGCCATGGGATGATGCTGACCATCTAAGAAAATACAGTGCTCATTAAAGTAGGCATAGGGCGAATACTGGAAGCCCCACTCCTGACCAGCCATTTCAAAACGGATAATACGGTGGTTGCTACGAGCTGGGTGGTTGACCCGACCATGGTAGCCTTCATTCTCTAGACAAAGCTGACACTGGGGATAATTACTAGCTTGCACCAACTTGGCTGCCGCAATCTCTTTGGGATCCTTTTCAGGCTTAGAGAGATTGATGGTAATTTCAAGTTCTCCGTAATCAGAAGAAACACGATAAGCGATATTTTTAGCAATGGCCTTGAGTTTGATGTAGTCATTTTTCTGACTGAGTTGGTAGAAATCCGCTATCGCTTGCTCAGGAGATTGGGCATAGGTTGCCCAGAAGTCACGATTAACCTGACTTGGACAAGGGGTCGCCAAGTCCATCAGTTCAGCACCGAGGATTTCACGTGCAGTCTGACCATCCTCAATTGTTTCTAATCGAACGGCTTCCTCAACCAGCTGGTCCTTGAGGTCAATCACTTTATCCAGATTAGTCTCAACTTCCAAAACACCGTCTCCCACTCGTGCCAAGACACGATTGGTCAGGTAGATTCGATCCATTTCCTCAAATGAACTTTCAGAAATGATATGTGTTACAAATTCATCTACTAAGGTCACTATAGAGTCTCCTTTTGACTAGTCAAGGACTCGAGTGCCACCTGCTACTTCAGCGATATAGAAGCTTGGAGCATATCCAACTACTTCCTCGTAGTGTTTGCCTACAGCTTCTTTAAAGGCCTCAACAGTATCTTTTTGCACCAAGGCAATGGCACAGCCGCCAAAACCAGCCCCTGTCATACGTGCACCGAGAACTCCTTCTTGTGCCCAAGCTGTATGAACAAGAGTATCCAATTCCAAACCAGTTACTTCATAGTCATGCTCTAGGGAAACGTGTGACGCATTCATCAAACGACCAAATGTTTCCAAATCTCCTGCTTGAAGGGCTACTTGCGCTTTAAGGGTACGTTGATTTTCAAGCACAGCATGACGAGCACGTTTCAAACGATTTTCATCTTTAATCAGGTAGCTATATTGATCAAAGGCCCACTCGTCCAATTCACCCAGGGTTTGAATGTCCAAAGCCATTTGTAGTTCTTCTACTGCTTTTTCACACTCAGCACGGCGTTCATTGTATTTAGAGTCCGCCAATTCACGGCGTTTGTTGGTGTTCATGATAACAACGACATTGTCCTTCAAATCAAGTGGCACCAAGTCGTATTCTAGAGTATTAGTATCTAGGTAAATAGCACGTTGGTCAGCCCCCATACCGATAGCAAACTGATCCATGATACCAGAATTTACGCCGATAAAGTTGTTTTCTGTTTGTTTACCGATTTTAACCAAATCGAGACGCTCTAATTTTAAATCAAAGAGATGCTCTGCCACGACTCCTGTCAAAAGTTCCAAGGATGCTGAAGAAGACAAACCAGCACCATTTGGGATATTCCCATAAACATAAAAATCAAAACCTTTGTCAATCACATGGTCTGCTTCTTGCAAGAAATGAAGAACTCCTTTTGGATAGTTGGTCCAGTTGTGCTCTTTTTCAAACTTGAGGTCAGCAAGAGGAACTTCAATGATGCCCTTGTCTTCAAAGTTGGCTGAGTAGAAACGCAAGACTTGGTCGTCACGCTTGCGAGCTGCCCCATAAGTTCCCAAAGAAATAGCTGCTGGGAAAACATGTCCACCGTTGTAGTCCGTGTGTTCACCAATCAAGTTGATACGACCTGGTGAAAAGAAGGTTTGGTCTGCTTCTTGACCAAAAACGGCAAGAAAGTCTTTACGAAGTGCTTCTGCAGTAAGATGTTGTGTCATATGATTTCTCCTTTGACTGTCCGTTAAGTCACCTTAACGTGTAATCGTTTTCTTCTATTGTATCCAAGGGATTTCCCAAGGTCAATCCTTTTTACTAAACTTTTACTAAACTATCAGTAAAAAGCAGAAAAATATGATATACTAATCTAATCAAGGAGGATTTATGGCTACCTTAAAAGACATTGCACAGCTAGCCTCTGTCTCTATCGCGACCGTATCCCGTGTTCTAAACCGCGACCAGAGCCTATCTGTTACAGAAGAAACCAGACACCGTATTTTAACCGTTGCTGAAGAGTTGGGCTACACCAAGCACCTCAAGACAGGCGAGTCTCACAAACCCAAGCAAAAGATTGCCATTATCCAATGGGTCAGCGAACAGGGGGAGCTAGACGACCTCTACTACTACCAGATTCGTCTAGGTATTGAAAAAAGAGCCCAAGAACTGGACTATGATATCTTGCGCTATTTCAATGACCATCCTTTTACATTAAGCGAGGAAGTGATTGGGATTCTCTGTATCGGAAAGTTTAGTCGAGCTCAGATTTCTGCCTTTGAAGAATACCAAAAACCCCTGGTCTTTCTGGACAGTGATACACTTTCCATGGGACATACCTGCATTATTACAGACTTTTTCACTGCTATGAAACAGGTTGTCGATTATTTCCTCAGCCAAGGAATGGACCGTATCGGGATTCTAACAGGTCTTGAGGAGACAACTGACCAAGAAGAAATCATTCAGGACAAGCGACTTGAAAATTTTAGGAACTACAGTCAAACAAAGGGAATCTATCATGATGAACTGGTCTTTCAAGGAAGCTTTACTGCCCAATCTGGCTATGACTTGATGAAGGAGGCCATTCAGAGCTTAGGAGACCAACTGCCACCAGCATTTTTTGCTGCTAGTGATAGTTTAGCCATTGGTGCCCTCCGTGCCCTCCAAGAAGCTGGAATCAGTCTACCAGACAGCGTCAGCCTCATTTCCTTTAACGACACTAGTCTGACCAAACAGGTCTATCCTCCCCTCTCTAGCATCACCGTCTATACTGAAGAAATGGGCCGAGCAGGTATGGATATTCTTAACAAGGAAGTCCTCCATGGTCGCAAAATACCTAGCCTGACTATGCTGGGAACCAGACTGACATTGAGAGAGAGTACTCTGCCATAACTCCACAAATTAAACATGACAAAAAATCCTAATAGAGAGTCTCAAATCTCCATTAGGATTCTCTTTTTTAGTCCATCACAATCATAGACTTAATGGTCTTACGTTCATCCATGTCTTTATAAGCCTGGTCGATATCTTCCAGTTTATAACTTGAAGTAAAGACACGGCCTGGGTTGATATCGCCATCAAGAACGGCTTTTAGTAAAAATTGCTTATCGTAGGTTGTGACAGAAGCTGGGCCACCACCGATTATTGTATTTTGACCAAAGGTTGAGCCAATGGCTCGATTTTCATAGTGCGGTACACCAACAAAGCCCATGCGCCCTCCATTATGGAGAACACCAAGTGCTTGATCAATCGCTGCTTCTGTTCCAACACATTCAAGTGCTGCGTCTGCTCCTCCACCGAGGATTTCACGCACCTTGGTAATTCCTTCTTGACCACGTTCTGCAACAACAGCTGTTGCACCTGACTCCATAGCCATCTTTTGACGGTCTTCATGACGGCTCATAAGGATAATTTGCGATGCTCCACGCATTTTAGCTGCGATGACAGCACATTGACCAACAGCTCCATCACCAATGACCACAACCTTATCCCCTTTTTGAACATTAGCAACACGCGCCGCATGATAGCCTGTTGGCATAACATCAGCAAGAGTCAATAGGGATTTGAGCATACCTTCGCTATAATCTGAAGGTTGCCCAGGGATTTTAACCAGCGCCCAGTTTGCATAGTGGAATCGGATATATTCCGCCTGAACACCACCCGACCAGTTATTTCCTGGATGATTATCACACGAGCCATCAAAACCGGCACGACAGGCATCACACTGACCACAACCATGTGTAAACGGAGCTATGACAAAGTCACCAGATTTTACTGTAGTAACGTTCTCACCAACTTCTTCGACAATCCCGATTGCCTCATGACCACTATTTCTATGTCCTCCTTCAATGTCTGGGTTACGGTAACTCCAGAGATCCGAACCACAAACGCAAGTACGTACTATCTTGATAATAGCATCATCTGCTTCTATAATTTGCGGACGTTCAATTGTAGCAAGTCCAACCTGGCCTGCTTTTGTATATACTGCTGATTTCATTTAATATTTTCCTTCCTTATAAAGTTTAATTTTGAGATTTAAGCGATTTAAAGCTGTCTGCAACTGAGACAAGCGTTCCTCTAATTTTTTCTGTTCCTTTTCTAAAATACCAAGCCTTTCTTCTCTCGTTTCATCCCCCTTTTGGTAGAGCGACATATAGTCAACTAAACTGTCTACAGAGACCCCCGCCGAACGAAAACACTTAATAAATTCCAGCGCTTCTATATCCTGGTCTTGAAAATCACGAATCCCAGTAGCGGTACGAGTAATCGGTGGCACAAGACCAACCCGTTCATAGTACCGAATCGTATCCGCTGAAATTCCCAACAAATCACTAGCAGATTTAATATTCATAGGCTAATCTCCTCTCATTTTATTCACTGAGTTTACGCTACTTTAACTCACTTATCTTATTATATAACTTTGAGTTGACTCCAAGTCAAGCATTTTGCACATAATCGAAAAAATTTTTATCATTATCAGTTCTCTTATTAGCATACCTTTTCATCGTTTAAACAAAGAGGTTGGGAAAAGTGTCTTTAAAAGCAAAACTCGCATAGTATCAGGCACTGAAAATCCTTGATACTATGCGTTTTTTGTGAAGAATTACTTCATTTTCTCTTGAAATTAAGTTTTGTCCCAACCTCTTTTCTAATGTTGATGCCCATAGGGTTGCTCTAAGGCTGTTACCCTACGTTTATGTTGCGCATGATTGCTTTGACTGGTGTCCACTTCAATGGTAATATTCTGAATTCCTCTTTCTTCTAAGAGCTGACGTACTTAATTCTTTGTTTCCGTCATCTGATCCCAATCTTCTAAACAGAGATGGATAATAGCATTATTTTCCAGACCATCCATGGACCAAATGCTAAGTTGATTGACACTTTTGACATTGGCCAGAGCCTCCAAATCCTTCTCCAAATCACCTGTCTCTAGTCCTTCTGGCACAGCATCCAGGAAAATCTTGAGTGCGCTCCAAAATCGAGGAATAGCTTTTGTTAGAATGAAGATGGAAATGACAAGCGATAAGAGCGGATCAAGGATATACCAATCTGTAAATCGGAGGATAATCGCCATTAGAATGACAGCCAACCAACCTAGAGTATCTTCCAAAAAGTGCAGGCTCAGAATTGACTCGTTCTTTGTCTTTCCCTTACGAACTACTAGACTAGCTAGCACATTGATACTGACTGCAATAATTCCTAGCCAGAGGACGCCTTCGTCATTAACGGGCTGTGGATTAAAAAGTTTAGTTATATTTTCCAAGATCACTAGAATGGATCCTGTGATAAGAATCACAGCAGTCACTAGTGCTCCTAAAAGACTAAATCGCTTGTAACCCAAGGTGTACTGCCTATCTTCTTCTCTATTTGAGATTATTTCTAAAAAGGCCGATATGCCAATAGCTATAGCATCTCCCAAGTCATGGACAGAATCAGCAAGAACAGCACTCGAACCAAAGATTCCTCCTGCGATAAACTCAACAATAGCATAGCTTAAATTTAAGAAAAAAGCTACCCAAACAGTATATTTTGCCTTCATCTTTCTCATTCCTTTGTTATAATAGATTTATGAACACCTTGTTCATTATCATTATCCACTAAAACTCAAAGAAAGGATAGAAGCAAAACGTCAGCTTTATTCAGTTCTGAACAATTTGCCTCAAGTGTCCATATGACTAACATTGACCGCCGTATCAGCAAAACAAAAAAAGCCATCTATCAAGCTTTTCTACAACTTTTGAACGATAAGGGCTACGAATCCACTACAGTTCAGGATATCATTGACCTCGCAGATGTGGGACGTTCCACCTTTTACTGTCACTATGAGAGTAAGGAACTACTTCTGGACGAGCTTTGCCGCTACCTCTTCCATCACCTCTTTGAAAGAGAGGAGTCCATTTCAACCGACAATTACCTCGCCCACCTCTTTCTCCATTTTCAGAAGAATCAAGACCATATCACCAGTCTGCTATTTTCCAAAAATGACTACTTCCTCCGTCAACTCCAGAGAGAGCTAGAACACCATGTCTATTCCGTGATGGCTGATGATTTAAGAGAAGCTCACCCAAGTCTGCCTACTTCTTACCTCCAACACTTGGTCGTAACAAACTTTATCGAGACATTGACCTGGTGGCTCAAAAAAGGGCAAGACTTCACAGACCAGGAAGTTGTGCAATTTTATCTAGACCTTCTTATTCCTAAAAATTGAATACAGAGTAGAACTCAGCTACCTTATTTCTAGGTTACTGAGTTTTTTATCTCTTCAACAATCAAAAAAGCCCAGACGGCATTGTCTGAGCATTATTTTATATAGTAGTTTAACAAAGTTGAGTTTGACATTTTCAAACTATTTCTTCAACAAACCTTGTTCTTGTAGAAACTCCTTGGCTACTTGCTCTGCTGACTTGCCTTCAACACCGACTTGGTAGTTGAGCTGGCTCATCTGGCTTTCAGTAATTTTACCAGCCAATTTATTGAGAACTGTTTCCAACTCTGGACGTTTCTTGAGAAGAGCTTCTTTCATTAGTGGAGCCCCTTGATAAGGTGGGAAGAGTTGCTTGTCATCTTCCAAGACCTGCAAATCATAACGCGCCAACTCTGCATCAGTCGAATAAGCGTCCGTGATTTGAATATCACCTGACTGAATTGCCTGATAGCGAAGGGCTGGTTCCATGGTCGCCACATTGAGATTGAGACCATACATTGACTGCAAGCCCTTATTTCCATCTTCACGGTCATTGAACTCAAGTGTAAAACCTGCCTTCAGCTGCCCTTCCACTTTTTTCAAGTCCGAAATGGTCTTCAAGCCATATTCTTGAGCAATTTTTTTCGGAACAGCTACAGCGTAGGTATTTTGATAAGACATGGGTTTGAGATAGGCTAGATGATCCTGTTTGGCAATGCCATCACGCGCTACATCATAAACCTGCTCTGGCTCATGACTCACTTTCGGTGATGGCTGAAGCAAACTTTCAGTCACCGTTCCTGTAAATTCAGGATAGATGTCAATATCGCCTTTTTTCAAAGCTTCATAAAGAAAGCTTGTTTTCCCAAAATTTGGTTTAACAGTCGCAGTCATGCTGGTATTTTCTTCAATCAGCAATTTATACATATTGGCCAAAATTTCTGGTTCTGGACCTATTTTCCCAGCAATAACCAGGTTCTCTTTCTCTTTTTGAGCCAAAAGGGCTGGACTATAAGACAGACCAAGCAATAGCGTAACCAAGGCAAAACCAGAGAAAATCGTCCGCAATTTCGCTTTTTCCATTACTTTTAGTAGGAAGTTAAAGCCAATGGCCAGCACTGCAGAAGAAAGGGCCCCAATCAAAATCAGACTGGCATTATGACGGTCAATCCCCAAAAGGATAAAGGAACCGAGTCCCCCTGCCCCAATCAAGGCCGCCAAGGTAGCTGTACCGATAATTAAGACCGCTGCCGTCCGAATCCCAGACATGATAACAGGCATGGCAAGTGGAATTTCAAACTTCTTGAGACGCTCCCACTTAGTCATCCCAAAGGCAATCCCAGCCTCTTGCAGACTCGGATCAATTCCCTTCAGCCCAGTGATGGTATTCTGTAAAATCGGAAAGATCGCATAAATCACTAGTGCTGTCAAAGCCGGCAAGGTTCCAATTCCCATCAAGGGGATAAAGAGCCCCAACAAGGCCATAGACGGGATGGTCTGGAAAATCCCTGCAATCTGTAAGACCCAATCCGCCAATTTCTCATGATAGCGAAGATAAACAGCCAAAGGAATCGCGATAAAAATAGCTAGTAACAGGGTCAAAAGTGACAACTGCAAATGTTGAGATAGGGCTGTCAACCAATCACCAAAACGATCCTGAAAAGTTGCAATTAAATTAGTCATGAATACTACCTCCAAACAAGTCTGCAACAAAGTCTGTTGCAGGAGCTTTTAAAATAGTCTCAGAATTCGCCACCTGACGAATCTCTCCATCCTGCAAAACGGCAATACGGTCCGCCAACTTCAAGGCTTCATCCGTATCATGGGTCACAAATATCGTTGTCATCCCAAACTCTTTATGCAATTCTTTAGTCAGAACCTGCAACTGTTTTCTCGAAATAGCATCCAAGGCTGAAAAGGGTTCATCCATGAGCAAAATCTTAGGCTGACCAATCATAGCTCGAACAATACCAACTCGCTGCTGTTCTCCACCAGATAATTCACTAGGAAGTCGATGCCCATACTCTGCTACTGGCAATCCAACTTTTGCCAAAAGCTCTTCTGTTTTCTGAGCAATTTTTTCCTTAGTCCAACCCTTCATTTCAGGAATCAGAGCAATATTCTCCTCAACCGTTAGATTTGGAAAGAGAGCAATAGCCTGTAAAACATATCCAGTAGAAAGACGAAGTTCACGTTCATCATAGTCTTTGATACGCTTGCCATCCATATAAATATTTCCATCAGTTGGTTCCAAGAGACGGTTAATCATCTTAATCATGGTCGTCTTACCTGACCCAGAAGGCCCAACTAAAACCATGAACTCCCCATTCTCAATCTGTAAATTGACATCTCTCAAGACATCTTTTTCTGTATAGCGTAGCGCTACATTTTTGTATTCAATCATTCTTTGTCCTCAATTTAAAATTTTCCTCGGTTGGTCAAGTTACCAAACTTTTAATAACTAATTTACCCCATTCTAAACCTCATTTTCCTGCTCTTTCAGATTAGCCAAAATTCTTTCTTGAAAAGCTTCAAATTGGCGAATTTCTTCCTCTGAAAATCCTTTGTAACAGATAGTATCCAATCTCTGACTGACACGTTGCCCAACTTCTTTCTGAGACTTGCCCAACTCTGTTAAAACTAAATACTTCTTACGCTTATCTTCTCCACACGGACTGACAGTTATAAGATTTTGTTCCTCTAGCTTTTTTATCATAGTCGTCAGTGTATTGTTAGCAAGCCCAGTCGCAAGTGCAATATCTGTCGCAGTTGCACAGCCCGTCTCACTATTCCATAAAACCGCTAAAATCTTTCCCTGTTCACTCCGATAAAGAGAGTCAGGGTCTTGTCTTAGTAACTTTTGAAAAATCCGCCCATTCAACAAACGAATATGATGGGCTACCAAATGACAATATTTCATGAAACCTCCAATTTATTTCTATATCGATACGAATAAAAAACATTATAATACTTATTATTTCAATTGTCAACTATTTCGATTTAGAACTATTTTTTCTCAGTAAAAAATCTCCTACTCAAGGTAGAAGATTTCAATCTTATAAACTTAATCCGTCATGTCCGATACCAACGTTCGATGCTCCAATGGAATACTGCACATAACTAGCAAGAAAATGAAACCTGACTGAATCCAGAAGAGGGCCAAGTCAAAGATTCCGTGCACAGCAACCACTGTAAGGAAAGATAGATAAAGACCAATAATCGGACGTTTCCCCGACTCCTGGCTCATATCCATCATCAAGCGAACAGGAGCAACAGAAGACAAAACTAATAAAATAGTCCCCACAATTCCGTAACTCAGAATCGTATCAATATAAAGACTGTGAGCATGTTCATGATAAGGAGCATTTATCCGAGGATACGAGTGCATGTAAGTCAATGGCCCTTCACCCCAGAAAGGATTTTGCTTAAATAAGGCCATCCCAGCATCCCAGATAGAAATTCGTTCTTCCATAGAAGAGTCTAAAGTCCCCATCCGAACTCCCAAATCACTGGAAAAGAGGAAGCTCAAGCCAATCGCAAAGACCCCAATACTAAGCCAAAAGGCCTTCCAGTTTTTAATGGTCGTAAAGAGATAGATGATTGCTCCAGCGATAATAGCAGGAAAGGCAGTTCGATTTTGAGTAAAGTTCAAACCAAAGAGATTCACAAAGCCTGCAAACGCACAGAATACTTTCAACCAATTCAATTTGGTCGTTGTAAACAGATAGAAGGCAATCATGATACAGAAACAACAAATAATTCCATAATAATTAGGATTAAAAAAGGTCACTTCTGCCCGATTCTGATGCCAGACCTGCATATTGGGTGAAAGAAAAGCATAGTTGAATTTCTTCACAATTTGGAAATGTTCTAAACTCGCAAAAGCAGCTGACAACACGCTACCAAACAAGACGAGCTGCAAAATCAATCGAAAGAATTTATGTGATAAAATCGACTGATAGTGCAAAAAGAAAACAGTAAATAGAAAAATTCCTACTGAAGCCACAAGACCCATCCAATTTTGTGCAAAAATGGATATAACAGTACTATAGCCAAGAAAAAGAAGCAGCATCGGATGCTCCCCCATTTTCTGAAGAATACTTTTCATGTCTCCTGTAAAAATCAAACTAATAATATATAAACAGAATACAACTACAAAAAGATAAAAGGGTAAAAAGATACTCAAGATAATTCCCAATAAAATCAGCTCTTTACTAGACAACCCTTTCAGCTTTTCAATAAAGCCTATTGATTTCAAAATGAATCCTTTCTCTCCAAATCAACTGATTCAGATAATAGTAAGCTATCCTATATTGTACCACTTTTTTAGCAATTTGAAAACAAAGGAAACGCTTCCTAAGTAAAAAAGGGAGCAAAAATACTGAGATTTCAAAATTCAAGCTTAATGACTACATTTACTCTAAGAAAATCATACCGTAAATACTAGGCATATGTTAAAATAGTAGTAATTAAGCAACTAGCCAAACTAGATTCAAATCACATACTATTCCTAAAGAAAGGAAACACTATGAAATCCTACCAAGCCGTCTACCAAATTCTAGCTAAAGAAACCGACTATATCAGCGGAGAAAAGATTGCAGAAGAACTATCACTGACCCGAACATCAATTTGGAAAGCCATTAAGCGTCTAGAACAAGAAGGTATTGAAATTGATAGCATCAAAAACAAAGGATATAAACTGATAAATGGAGACCTTATTATTCCAGAGATTCTAGAAGAAAATCTTCCAATTAAAATCAGTTTTAAACCCGAAACAAAATCAACACAACTGGATGCAAAAGAAGCAATTGATTTAGGGGATGAAGCAAACACTCTCTATCTAGCTTCCTATCAAACAGCAGGACGAGGTCGTTTTCAACGTTCTTTCTACTCACCCCAAGGTGGTATTTATATGACACTCCATCTTAAACCCAATCTCCCCTATGACCAATTACCATCCTACACACTACTTGTAGCAGGAGCTATCTACAAAGCCATTAAGAACCTAACATTAATAGATGTCGACATAAAATGGGTCAATGATATCTACCTAAACAATCATAAAATTGGAGGAATCCTTACTGAGGCAATGACGTCTGTAGAAACTGGCTTAGTCACAGATATCATTATTGGAGTAGGAATCAACTTTGCTATTAAAGACTTCCCTCAAGAATTAAAAGAAAAAGCTGCTAGTTTATTTAAAACACCAGCACCTATTACCAGAAATGAATTAATCATAGAAATCTGGCGCACTTTCTTCGAAACACCAGCAGAAGAACTATTATACCTATACAAAAAACAGTCATTCGTTCTAGGAAAAGAAGTTACTTTTACACTAGATCAAAAAGACCACAAGGGACTGGCTAAAGATATCTCAGAAAATGGCAAACTTTTAGTTCAATGTGATAACGGAAAAGAAATCTGGCTCAATAGCGGAGAAATTTCACTCAAGAGTTGGAAGTAATAATAAACTAGCACAACCATAAAATCGACAATATATAAAGATTTTAGCTTTTCTGCAGCCAACTACAGTTGACAAAGAGCCCAAAAAAACTTCAGATAAGTAATCCAATTAAGTTTTACAAATCTGAAGTTTTTATTCTACTATTCTTAAAAATATAAAAAAAGAGGGTTATAAACCCTCATACAAACGGAGAATAAGGGATTCGAACCCTTGCGCCAGTTACCCGACCTAACGATTTAGCAAACCGTCCTCTTCAGCCTCTTGAGTAATTCTCCTATTAATGGGCACGAGTGGACTCGAACCACCGACCTCACGCTTATCAGGCGTGCGCTCTAACCACCTGAGCTACGCGCCCAAGTTAAAAACTTGGTAATGTAATTTGAACAAAGTTCAAAGCGGGTGACGAGAATCGAACTCGCGACAACAGCTTGGAAGGCTGTAGTTTTACCACTAAACTACACCCGCATACATACTATTAATAAAAATGGCGCGAGACGGAATCGAACCGCCGACACATGGAGCTTCAATCCATTGCTCTACCAACTGAGCTACCGAGCCTTATTGCGGGAGCAGGATTTGAACCTACGACCTTCGGGTTATGAGCCCGACGAGCTACCGAGCTGCTCCATCCCGCGTTAATACAAAAGGAGGATGTGGGATTCGAACCCACGCACGCTTTTACACGCCTGACGGTTTTCAAGACCGTTCCCTTCAGCCGGACTTGGGTAATCCTCCATATTATTTAAATGGACCTTGTAGGACTTGAACCTACGACCACTCGGTTATGAGCCGAGAGCTCTAACCAGCTGAGCTAAAGGTCCAACAAGATCAATATAGCGGCGAAGGGGATCGAACCCCCGACCTCCCGGGTATGAACCGGACGCTCTAGCCAGCTGAGCTACACCGCCATGTATCGGGAAGACAGGATTCGAACCTGCGACACCTTGGTCCCAAACCAAGTACTCTACCAAGCTGAGCTACTTCCCGAGTTAAATAGAAAAATGCACCCTAGAGGAGTCGAACCTCTAACCGCCTGATTCGTAGTCAGGTACTCTATCCAGTTGAGCTAAGGGTGCTCATTATATTATGCCGAGGACCGGAATCGAACCGGTACGATCGTTACCAATCGCAGGATTTTAAGTCCTGTGCGTCTGCCAGTTCCGCCACCCCGGCCTCTCTAAGCGAACGACGGGATTCGAACCCGCGACCCCCACCTTGGCAAGGTGGTGTTCTACCACTGAACTACGTTCGCACTGTTTTCTTCTATCTAAAAATGCCGGCTACATGACTTGAACACGCGACCCTCTGATTACAAATCAGATGCTCTACCAACTGAGCTAAGCCGGCTCATTTATTATATCTTAATGCGGGTTAAGGGACTTGAACCCCCACGCCGTTAAGCGCCAGATCCTAAATCTGGTGCGTCTGCCAATTCCGCCAAACCCGCATATATGACCCGTACTGGGCTCGAACCAGTGACCCATTGATTAAAAGTCAATTGCTCTACCAACTGAGCTAACGAGTCTAAAATAACTTCCGTTATCTTAAACGGTCCCGACGGGAATCGAACCCGCGATCTTCGCCGTGACAGGGCGACGTGATAACCGCTACACTACGGGACCTATGGGAGTTAACGGGATCGAACCGCTGACCCTCTGCTTGTAAGGCAGATGCTCTCCCAGCTGAGCTAAACTCCCTAG
>NZ_JAHUZC010000040.1:0-374 GCF_019218685.1 Streptococcus vulneris
GCCTCAGCATCGACAAGTGCGGTAGCCTCAGCTTCAGCGTCAACAAGTGCGGTGGCAAGTGCTTCAGCATCTACTAGTGCAGTAGCTTCAGCTTCAGCATCTACTAGTGCAGTAGCAAGCGCCTCAGCATCGACAAGTGCGGTAGCCTCAGCTTCAGCATCTACTAGTGCAGTAGCCTCAGCCTCAGCATCGACAAGTGCGGTAGCCTCAGCTTCAGCGTCAACAAGTGCGGTGGCAAGTGCTTCAGCATCTACTAGTGCAGTAGCTTCAGCTTCAGCATCTACTAGTGCAGTGGCATCAGCTTCAGCATCTACTAGTGCAGTAGCAAGCGCCTCAGCATCGACAAGTGCGGTAGCCTCAGCTTCAGCGTCAAC
>NZ_JAHUZC010000041.1:0-373 GCF_019218685.1 Streptococcus vulneris
TGTCATGACGATCAAACCCTTATGTTCGAATAAATCGCGTTATCGTAAAGCAAAAAGCCCGTGTAAGGCTTCTTACAGAATGTGTGTAGTTGATTTGCGCTCTTGCGCGAATCGGGTGTTGCGTCAGGCCTTCAGGGCCTCGATGCGCAGCGTGTCGCCGTCCAGCCGGATCAGCGCCGGCTGGTTGTGCAGCGAGCGGTCGAGCTTGTCCTCGACCACGCGATACACGCCGGCCACGGCCAGCAGCTCGGCGTCCAGGTGCGTGGTGAAGATGCGGGCCGTGGCATCGCCGCGCGCGCCCGCCATGGCCTTGCCGCGCAGCGGGCCGTACACATGCACGTTGCCGTCGGCGATGACCTCGGCGCCCTGGCTG
>NZ_JAHUZC010000042.1:0-333 GCF_019218685.1 Streptococcus vulneris
TGCACGAAGCCGCCGATCGTGGCGTGCGCGTGCGCCTGCTGCTGGACGACAACGGCACCTCGGGCCTGGACCGCGAGCTGGCCGCGCTGGACGGACATCCCAACATCGAAGTGCGGCTGTACAACCCCTTCGCGCTGCGCTGGCCCAAGACGCTGGGCTACCTGACCGACTTCAGCCGGCTCAACCGGCGCATGCACAACAAGTCCTTCACCGCCGACAACCAGGCCACCATCATCGGCGGCCGCAACGTTGGCGATGAATATTTCGGCGCCGCCAACGGCGTGCTGTTCACCGACCTGGACGTGCTGGCGATCGGCGCGGCGGTGCAGGACG
>NZ_JAHUZC010000043.1:0-332 GCF_019218685.1 Streptococcus vulneris
GCACGGTGTTGCCCTTGGCGGTGCCGGTGCTGCGCTTGCCCAGGACGGCGAAAGCGTCGTTCCACAGGTCCACCAGCGTCAGCGTATACAGCCGGCCGCCGGTGTCGGGCACGGACAGCACCACGGGGCCGGCACTCAGGTCCAGCCAGGCCGTGCCGCGCAACATGTCGGGATTGGCCCAGGGGGCGGCGGCGCCGGCCTGGGGCAGGCTGCGCACGAAGGCGTAGGCGTTGGGCGGCGTGTTCTGCGAGGGATGGGCGGCCTGACGCCGCGTCAGGTCCATGACCAGCAGCGGGTAGAAATACAGATAGCCTTCCATCGCTGCCTGGTGC
>NZ_JAHUZC010000044.1:0-326 GCF_019218685.1 Streptococcus vulneris
GCTCAGGCCCAGGCGCAGCACGCGCAGGCGGTCGCGCGTGAACGGCGCGTCGGTGATGTCGGTGGCGACGTTGCGCACGTCCAGCATGCCGAAGGCGCGCAGGTTCTCCAGGCGCGTGCGGATCAGCGGATAGGTGAGGGTGACCGAGTAGGCCTGCACGTCGCTGGCGACGTTCAGCAGCGCCAGGTCGCGGCCCGGCTCGCTCTTGGCATAGCTGGCGGCCAGGCCCAGGGTCAAGCCGCTGTCGCTCACCAGCATGTCGTAGTTGGCGCCGATGGCCTTGCTGCGGTAGGCCGGAAAGCCCAGGCGACCGGTCAGCGTCAGGC
>NZ_JAHUZC010000045.1:0-325 GCF_019218685.1 Streptococcus vulneris
GCGGTTAAGCCAGCCCCAACAACCAAGGGTGTCGCTGCCCCCATAGTTGCCCAAATCGCTAAAGCACCAATCGCAACGGTCACCACACCAATTGCCAGGTCTTTCCAACCGTTCTTGGCTCGATCCTCTGCAGCCAAGGCCTCAAAACGAGCCTTGTCCCGCTCCTGGGCAGCCTTCACTCGTTCAACACGACTCTCCATCTGCTTACTCGCCTGTTGATAGGCTATCGCAAAGCGTTGAACAGACTTGAGTTTGGCGAAATCACCCGACTGATAAGTCCCTACAGTCCGTGTCTTCCCTGCATGCTCTGCGATCAAGGCCTTGG
>NZ_JAHUZC010000046.1:0-322 GCF_019218685.1 Streptococcus vulneris
TCTCGGTCCAGGTCAGCGAGCCGGGCTGCGGGCAGAGGCGGACCTCGACGTGGTACTTGCCGTCAGGCGACGGCAGGTCGGCGACGATCTTGTTGGGACCGCAGGCCGTCAGCAGGACGGCAGACAAGAGCGCGAGCGGAACGCATTTTTCATCGAAAGTCCTTCTGGCCTTGAACGCGGCCGATCCGTGAAAACCTGGTGATGATACCGAGCAAGGCGGCGAGTCCGCGTGGGCCCGGTGCGCTTGATCGCGGCCATGCCAGCGCATCTGCACACCTGCCGCGTGGGCAGCAGTTACCTTTGGAATTCTTTATTCATATAC
>NZ_JAHUZC010000047.1:0-301 GCF_019218685.1 Streptococcus vulneris
GCGCTGGGCTTCATCTGCGTGGCCTCATGGCGGCCCGCGCGGGCGGGCGACCCGATCGAGCCGGCCGCGTCCGCCGTGGTCTATGCGGGCGTGGGCGCCGGCATCGCGGCGACCGGGCTGGCCTGCCTGGCCCTGATGGCGGCCGGCGCCACGGCGGCGCAATGCTGGATGGCGCTGGGCGCGCTGGCGCTGGCCTTGTCGATGGCCGCCTGGCCCAGACTGCGCGGGGCGCTGCCGGCCACCGCCGCGTCCGCCCGCCCATCCGACCGGGAACCGCTGCCGCGCGGCATGGCGGGACTGG
>NZ_JAHUZC010000004.1:0-130767 GCF_019218685.1 Streptococcus vulneris
GATGCTGAGGCGCTTGCTACTGCACTAGTAGATGCTGAAGCTGAAGCCACCGCACTGGTTGATGCTGAGGCTGAAGCCACTGCGCTAGTCGATGCTGAAGCACTTGCTACCGCACTTGTCGATGCTGAGGCGCTTGCTACTGCACTAGTAGATGCTGAAGCTGAAGCCACCGCACTGGTTGATGCTGAGGCTGAAGCTACTGCGCTAGTCGATGCTGAAGCTGATGCGACTGCACTTGTTGACGCTGAGGCTGAGGCTACTGCGCTAGTTGACGCTGAAGCACTTGCCACCGCACTTGTTGACGCTGAAGCACTTGCCACCGCACTTGTTGACGCTGAAGCTGAGGCGACTGCACTTGTTGATGCTGAAGCTGATGCGACTGCACTCGTTGAGGCTGAAGCTGAAGCTACTGCACTTGTTGACGCTGAAGCTGATGCTACTGCGCTAGTTGACGCTGAAGCACTTGCCACCGCACTTGTTGACGCTGAAGCTGAAGCCACCGCGCTGGTTGACGCTGAAGCTGATGCTACTGCACTAGTAGATGCTGAAGCTGAAGCCACCGCACTGGTTGACGCTGAAGCTGAAGCGACTGCGCTTGTTGATGCTGAGGCGCTTGCTACTGCACTTGTTGATGCTGAAGCTGAGGCTACCGCGCTAGTCGATGCTGAGGCTGAAGCTACCGCACTGGTTGACGCTGAGGCGCTTGCTACTGCACTTGTTGATGCTGAAGCACTTGCTACTGCACTTGTTGACGCTGAGGCACTTGCTACCGCACTTGTTGACGCTGAAGCTGAAGCTACTGCGCTCGTTGACGCTGAGGCTGAAGCTACTGCACTAGTTGACGCTGAAGCACTTGCTACTGCGCTCGTTGATGCCGAGGCTGAGGCACTTTGACTTGCACTTGTCGACGCGGACACTGATGCACGGTAATCTGAATCAGATATATCTGGCGTTACCGTATTCACCGTTCCATCTTTATAAGTGATAGTCACCGTTCCGTTTTCTGCAATAGAATAACTTCTAATACGGTTTGCAATCTCTGGATTTGCTGTTTTCACAGCAGCCAAGATTTTATCTTTCTCACGCTGGTTCAGAGCGTTTGGATGTTCAACTTGGAAGACTACTGACGGCTTCTTACCAGGGAATCTTTCATTCAATTTACCTTGCGCAACAACTGCTGCTGGAGTACGTGCTTCATTATTAGACAGGTCTACAGCTTTTACGCCAAGTGTCCATTTATTCCCGTCTGCATATTCCTAATTAGGATTATAAGTCGCTGTATACTCTAAAGTAGCAGGAGCATTCGTTGGTTTATTCTTAAATCCTGGCGCGCTATCATTCGAAGAATAGTTGCCTGAGAATATTCTATCTTTATCAGAAACACCATCATAAAGTTTCAAGTCTCTAAGTTTGCCACTATTATCTGAACCTTTCAAGACAACTTTAACTTCATCTCCTGCAAAAATCTCGTATCCACTCGTACCAGGACGGACATTATTTTTCGGAGAAAGTTTTTCCCACTTACCATTATTCTTGACATAGATTTCAAATTCAGGATTTGGAACTACATTTTCGTTAGTAATTGTCTTAGTAGTTGTGACAGAAGTAAGGGTCTCTGTTCCTCCAGGAGTCGTTACAACTTTCTCTTGTTTAACCGTTACATTTCCTGTAGGTAAGAGTCCATTATTGGCATCCGTAACGCGTTTCAAATCAGACGGTTCAAATGTCAGACTTGTTCCTGTTGCTTGTTTTTTAACTGTTTGACCTGCAATCGTTAAAGTGACTGTTGCTCCTGGTGTTACGTTATTTACCACAATCGAACGATTTGGCAAACCACCTTTTTCATTCACTGAATCAGCTGCAATTTCAGGGGCTTGTGGATTTACTTTCACAGTAACAGGGACATTCTGTTTAACTCTGACCCCTGTTGAATCTGCAGGTAGTTCTACTTCTACTTCCTTAGTAAAGACTCCTACCTCAGTGAGTGACGGCGCACCATCAACCCACTTGTAATTAGTATTTGTCGTGTTAAAATCTGGGCTTCCAGATACTTTTGTAACGGCTTCTTTAGGATTTGCTACAGCTTTTTTATAAGCTGGATCATCTGTCTTATTTTGAGTAAAGATATAAGAACGATTTGATTCAAACTTATAGACATCATGGACAACATCAACTGTATGACTTAATTTATTAGAGTCATTTTCCCCCATACGACCTACAGGATAGGTAAAGGTCACTTGGTAGGTATGTCTCCCTGTCTCATTTGTATTGATAGGCGAGCTAGAAACTACTTGACCATCTTTACTCCAAGCTTGGCTTGCACCACTTGGATATCCGACAGTTCCCTCTCTATCAACATAATTATGCCAAACTGTTCCCTTATGAGGAGCTGTTCCTTGAATATCATTTACTGGATCTTTAGATTTAATTGTCGCCAGAACTTCATAATCTACAGTAACATCTTCGCTTCCACCATTTGGATATTCGATATGGGCAACTGCTTGTTTAGAACCTGTCTCTGATGTATTAATTCCTGCCCCTTGTTTCCAAGTAATTCTTGTTCCAGTAGGAAATTCTTTACCATTAGCACGCTGGATAAAGTTACTTGCATTCGCTAAGTCATCAGCTTGCTCACCTATGTAAGTATAGACTTTAGGGACTTTGGCAATTGGATTGTATTTTTCTAAGGAAGCATTGATAGTACTTGTGCTACCATCACGATAAGTCACTGTGATCGTACCATTTGTTGAAACTTCAATCTTAGCTTTCGTTCCTGGGAAGGTTAAAACGGTACCATTTGCGTCCGAAGTTACGTTTGCTTTTGATGCATCTTTAGTAAGGTCTTGATTAGTTAATAAATCTCGTTTATTGGCTGCATTATTAATAAAGTTATTATAAACTTCTGCAATTTCTTGCGGTGTTAAATGCTCCAAATCCTTAACTAAGACAGTATTCCCACTCTGAACATCATGGCGTTCGTTGAAACCTTTGATGGTGTAGGTAAGAGTTGTCTCAGATGATTTATTTCCCCAATCAGCTGCACCAATACGATAGCTATAGGTTTTTCCTACTACAGCGGACGCCTCTCCGTTACCTACAGTACCAGAAATACCTGTTCCAATATTTTTAATTTCCTCATTTTGATTTAACCATGGGCTTCCAGTACTAGGCACATAAGGATTATATCTCGGATTGGGTCGATTTATTTCTTGACCCATCAATTGTCCGCCATAAGTGACTCCAGGAATGGCATCCTGCTTGATAATTCCGTATTGGCGGATACTAGCTCCATTTTTTAAAATAGGAAGATTATGAACGAAATAATCATCATTATAAACATCGAAATGAGTTCCATTATTATTCTGGATAATTGGACCTGATTTATTTACAGAAGGTGCAGGTGTCGGTTTTGATGCAGTATACCCTGTTGGAACACTTGCCGATTGAACTCTAGAAGCATTCCCTTGAGTATTTTGCCCGATAGGTGCTGAGCTGACCTGCACCTGCATATCTGCAGCCGCAGTCGGCACATTGTTATCGTATTTAACTTTGACTACAATCGTACCACTTAAGTTTCCATGTTGTCCATGTCTGTAATTATAAACAATTTCAGAACCCTGAGTAAAGGTTGGAGTCATCTGATTGTCATTAAATGTTGCACTTTGGACATGACCTCCTTGGCCGACATTTACCCTAACACCTACATTTCTCAAAGGACTATTAGCCTGAACATTCATAGTGTACGTCGCGATACCAGTAGCCTTATCAAAAGTAACGTCAGGACTACTTACCGTCATACGACTGTCAGTCTGAGGAGAAGCCCAACTTGCTCTTAGAGAAGCATCGCGTAACATTGGTTGCCCATTTCGTGCATCGCGCGTACCTGATTGCGCTCTTAAAACAGCATTAACAATAGAATTACGAGCCAAGGTAGCTTTTTGCACCACCGCTGTCCAGTCACTCGTTGGATTTGCCAAAGCTTTTTCAATGGCTGTCACTGCTGCATTTACCTTAGTAATTGCAGAATCAGTGTTTGGTAAACCAGCAGCCTTCGCTAAGTATTCACCCATTTCAGCTGAAAGCTTGGTTAACTTCTTACGATTTTCTTCATTTTTCTTTACAGAAGCTTCTACAGATGACAAGGTTGCAGCTGTCGCACCAACTAAACTTGTTGTATCTGAATTCGTTTTAACAGCATTTGACTCAATAGCAGTAGGCTTCAAAATTGATGAATCAATCTTGTCAACCTTTGATTCATTTTGAGTCGATGCTTTCTTATCATCTTGAATTTCAGATACAGTTTTTTCTGAAGAAGCTCCTACAGATGTTGACACGCTACTTGTTTGGCTAGTAGATTGATTCAAACTAGTTGACATACTTGCAGAATCTGAAGTGCTAGTGCTAGCTGAAGATGATGTGCTAGCTGAGGCACTAACTGACGTACTAGCGGAAGCACTTGCTGAAGTGCTGGCTGAGGTACTAGCTGAGGTGCTAGTAGAAGCTGATTCTGAAATCGAAGCGCTTTCACTTATAGAAGTAGACAAGCTAGCAGAATTTTCCGAGTTACTTAGAGATGTCGTACCCAAAACTACTGTATCATTTGTAACTAAAAGATCTGGATTTTCCAGTGTTTTTTCCACTGCTACTGTTTCATTTGCAAATACTTTTGTTTGAGTAGCAACACTACCACCTAAAACTGCTCCTGTGGCGGCAAGTCCCTTGATAATATCCAGACCTGTAATAGAAGGATTCACTTTATCCTCTACTACTTCTGTCATGACTTGAGTCGTATCTACACCACCCCGCAAGACCTTGAATAAACCAAAAAGAGAGGTTGAAGCTCTCAACCAATGTTTTCCTGATTTGATTAACTTATACCGCGTCACTCGATCGGTTTCTCTATACTCACCTTTTTGACGTCTAAAAAACATGTTTTACCCTTTCCCTACATACCAAAAGTGGACAATCCACCCTATTTTAATCATACCTTTAAAGTATACTTTAAATGCAAACGCTTGTCAAGAAATTTGATATATTTTTATATAATATTACCATTCAAATATTTTGAAATATCGAACCATTTATAAGTTTTCTAACAACATCTAATACCTTTGTATAAAAAGCCTCAAATAACTTTTTAAAATATATATAGCTAAATTTATTTTAGTTGTAAAAAGTATATAACGTTCGGATTTTCAACATATTATATAAACAAAATATAAAAACTTGACTATTCATGTTTCATTGATAAATCCATAATGTAATGCAAAAATACTATCTAGGTAGGTCTTGTGACAATAGATTTTCATAAAAAATCGCTTCGAATCAACTCGATTCTCCTCTGTAACTCCTATCAAAAATGCCCACAATTAGGTTATAATCATGGGCATTCTATTGATGTTTTTTCTAGTTAGCTAGGCCATTATCTCCCCGTCACGACAGAAAAGCCCACGAATCGATACCATTCGTGGATTTTTCCTAGTAAAGCATTTAGGTAAAACGATTGTTACACTACGACACGGAGTTTGGCAAATCGATTTCATTTGCCAAACGTAGTTAGTAAGGCAGTTAGCTAGTTCGCCAAATAGCGACTAGCGTCCAACAATTAGGAACTTTAGTTCCAATTGTTGGTACTGAGTTACATCTTCTCTTCCAACTCTACATCTGGATACTTGTCCGCAAACCAGCGGAGGGCAAAGTCATTTTCAAAGAGGAAGACTGGTTGGTCAAAACGGTCTTTAGCCAAGATATTTCGGCTTGATGACATCCGTTCATCCAAGTCCTCAGGCTTGATCCAACGAACGGTCTTTTTACCCATTGGGCTCATGACTACTTCCGCATTGTACTCGCCTTCCATGCGGTGTTTAAAGACTTCAAACTGGAGTTGACCTACAGCGCCTAGCATATACTCGCCTGTTTGGTAATTCTTATAAAGCTGAATAGCTCCTTCTTGCACCAATTGCTCGATTCCCTTGTGGAAAGATTTTTGCTTCATGACATTCTTGGCAGAAACTTTCATGAAAATTTCAGGAGTGAAGGTTGGCAGTGGTTCAAACTCAAACTTGTTTTTTCCAACTGTCAAGGTATCCCCAACTTGATAAGTACCTGTATCGTAAACCCCGATGATATCTCCTGCCACGGCATTAGTCACATTCTCACGACTTTCCGCCATAAACTGGGTAACATTAGACAGTTTGGCACCCTTACCAGTACGAGGCAAGTTGACACTCATGCCACGCTCAAATTCCCCTGATACGATACGGACAAAGGCAATGCGGTCACGGTGGCGAGGGTCCATGTTGGCTTGGATTTTAAAGACAAATCCTGAGAAATCCTTGTCGTAAGGATCCACAATTTCGCCATCTGTTTTCTTGTGTCCATGTGGTTCTGGAGCAAACTTAAGGAAGGTTTCAAGGAAGGTCTGCACACCAAAATTAGTAAGAGCTGAACCGAAGAAGACAGGCGTCAATTCTCCAGCAAGGATTGCTTCCTCCGAAAACTCATTCCCAGCTTCATTTAAAAGTTCAATGTCGTCTTTGACTTGCTCATAGAAAGGATTGCTACCAAAAAGCTTGTCTCCATCCTCTAGACTGGCAAAACGCTCATCCCCTTTATAGAGCTCCAAGCGTTGGTTATAGAGGTCATACAAACCCTCAAAGGCTTTCCCCATCCCGATTGGCCAGTTCATCGGGTAGCTCGCAATACCCAAGACTTCTTCTAATTCTTGCAAGAGGTCCAGTGGCTCACGACCGTCACGGTCCAGCTTATTCATAAAGGTAAAGACTGGAATGCCACGGTGTTTCACAACCTCAAACAATTTCTTGGTTTGGGCCTCGATACCCTTGGCAGAGTCCACGACCATAACCGCAGCATCCACCGCCATCAAGGTACGATAGGTATCTTCTGAGAAGTCCTCGTGTCCTGGTGTGTCTAGGATATTCACGCGCTTGCCATCGTAGTCAAATTGCATAACAGATGAAGTAACCGAAATCCCACGCTGTTTCTCGATATCCATCCAGTCAGACTTGGCAAAAGTCCCTGTTTTCTTTCCTTTTACCGTACCAGCCTCACGAATCTCACCTCCAAAGTAAAGCAATTGCTCAGTAATGGTTGTTTTCCCCGCGTCTGGGTGAGAGATGATGGCAAAGGTACGACGTTTCTTAATTTCTTCTTGAATATTCATAAGTTCTCTTTCTTTGATTCTCTATTTTTCTTGTTTCGATATCTAAGAATGATTTCTACATTGGATTTTACCATTCCTTTCAACACTCCATTATATCGGATTTTAGCATTTTTTTCAATTTCTATTTCTTTTCACTTCCCCCTCCCTTATTTATAGGAAAATATGGTAAAATAGAACAGACTAAAAATCATCATTTCACGAAAGGATGCAAGATGAAAATTACGCAAGAAGAGGTAACACACGTTGCCAATCTTTCAAAATTAAGATTCTCTGAAGAAGAAACTGCTGCCTTTGCGACTACCTTGTCTAAGATTGTTGACATGGTTGAGTTGCTGGGCGAAGTTGACACAACTGGTGTCGCACCTACTACAACCATGGCTGACCGCAAGACCGTACTCCGCCCTGATGTGGCCGAAGAAGGAACAGACCGTGATCGCTTGTTTAAAAACGTACCTGAAAAAGACAACTACTATATCAAGGTACCAGCTATCCTAGACGATGGAGGAGATGCCTAATGACTTTTAATAACAAAACTATTGAAGACTTGCACAATCTCCTTGTTTCTAAGGAAATTTCTGCAACTGAATTGACCCAAGCAACACTTGAAGATATCCAATCGCGCGAGACAGCTATCAACGCTTTTGTTACCATCGCTGAAGAGCAAGCCCTTGCGCAAGCTAAGGCTATTGATGAAACTGGAATTGACGCTGATAATGTCCTTTCAGGAATTCCGCTTGCTGTTAAGGATAATATCTCTACAGACGGTATCCTCACAACTGCTGCCTCAAAAATGCTCTACAACTACGAGCCAATCTTTGATGCGACAGCTGTTTCCAATGCAAAAGCTAAAGGCATGATTGTCGTAGGGAAAACCAACATGGACGAATTTGCTATGGGTGGTTCAGGGGAAACTTCACACTACGGAGCAACTAAAAATGCTTGGGACCAAAACAAGGTTCCTGGTGGTTCATCAAGTGGTTCTGCCGCAGCTGTAGCTTCTGGTCAAGTCCGCTTGTCACTTGGTTCTGATACTGGTGGTTCTATCCGCCAACCTGCTGCCTTCAACGGAATCGTTGGTCTCAAACCAACCTACGGAACAGTTTCTCGTTTCGGTCTCATTGCCTTCGGTAGCTCATTAGATCAAATCGGACCTTTTGCACCAACTGTTAAGGAAAACGCCCTCTTGCTCAACGCTATTGCTAGCGAAGATGCTAAAGATTCCACTTCTGCTCCTGTCCGCATTGCCGACTTTACCTCAAAAATCGGTCAAGACATCAAGGGCATGAAAATTGCTTTGCCTAAAGAATATCTTGGCGAAGGAATTGACCCAGAGGTTAAAGAAAACATTCTGAATGCGGCTAAGCACTTTGAAAAACTGGGTGCCATCGTCGAAGAAGTCAGCCTTCCTCACTCTAAATACGGTGTTGCTGTATACTACATCATCGCTTCATCAGAAGCTTCATCAAACTTGCAACGCTTTGACGGTATCCGTTACGGCTACCGCGCAGAAGATGCAACCAACCTTGATGAAATCTATGTAAACAGCCGTAGCCAAGGTTTTGGTGAAGAAGTGAAACGTCGTATCATGCTAGGTACTTTCAGCCTTTCATCAGGTTATTACGATGCTTACTACAAGAAAGCTGGTCAGGTCCGTACCCTCATCATTCAAGATTTCGAAAAAGTCTTCGCGGATTACGACTTGATTTTGGGTCCAACTGCTCCAAGTGTTGCCTATGACTTGGATTCTCTCAACCACGACCCAGTTGCCATGTACTTGGCTGACCTTTTGACCATCCCAGTCAACTTGGCTGGTCTCCCAGGAATTTCGATTCCTGCTGGATTCTCTCAAGGTCTACCTGTCGGTCTACAATTGATTGGTCCTAAATACTCTGAGGAAACCATTTACCAAGCTGCTGCTGCTTTTGAAGCAACAACAGACTACCACAAACAACAACCCGTGATTTTTGGAGGTGATAACTAATGAACTTTGAAACAGTCATTGGACTTGAAGTCCACGTAGAGCTCAACACCAATTCAAAAATCTTCTCACCTACTTCTGCCCACTTTGGAAATGACCAAAACGCCAACACTAACGTGATTGACTGGTCTTTCCCAGGAGTTCTGCCAGTTCTCAATAAAGGTGTTGTTGATGCTGGTATCAAGGCTGCTCTTGCCCTCAATATGGACATCCACAAAAAGATGCACTTTGACCGCAAAAACTACTTCTACCCTGATAATCCAAAAGCCTACCAAATTTCTCAGTTTGATGAGCCAATTGGTTACAATGGATGGATTGAAGTTGAGCTAGAAGACGGTATGACCAAGAAAATCGGTATCGAACGCGCTCACTTGGAAGAAGATGCAGGTAAAAATACCCATGGTACAGATGGCTACTCTTATGTTGACCTCAACCGTCAAGGGGTGCCATTGATTGAGATTGTATCCGAAGCAGACATGCGTTCGCCCGAAGAAGCCTACGCTTACCTAACTGCTCTCAAGGAAGTTATCCAGTACGCTGGTATTTCTGACGTTAAGATGGAAGAAGGTTCCATGCGTGTGGATGCCAACATCTCTCTTCGTCCTTATGGTCAAGAGAAATTCGGTACCAAGACTGAGTTGAAGAACTTGAATTCCTTCTCAAATGTCCGCAAGGGGCTTGAATATGAAGTCCAACGTCAAGCTGAAATCCTTCGCTCAGGTGGTCAAATCCGCCAAGAGACACGCCGTTACGATGAAGCCAACAAAGCAACCATTCTCATGCGTGTCAAGGAAGGTGCTGCAGACTACCGCTACTTCCCAGAACCAGACCTACCTCTCTTTGAAATCTCAGACGAGTGGATTGAGGAAATGCGTACAGAGTTGCCAGAGTTTCCAAAAGAACGCCGTGCACGCTATGTGGCCGACCTTGGCTTGTCAGACTATGATGCTAGTCAATTGACTGCAAATAAAGTCACTTCTGATTTCTTTGAAAAAGCTGTTGCCCTCGGTGGCGATGCTAAACAAGTCTCTAACTGGCTCCAAGGAGAAGTTGCTCAATTCTTGAACGCTGAAGGTAAGACACTGGAACAAATCGAATTGACACCAGAAAACTTGGTTGAAATGATTGCCATCATCGAAGACGGTACTATTTCATCTAAGATTGCCAAGAAAGTCTTTGTCCACCTGGCTAAAAATGGCGGTGGCGCGCGTGAATACGTGGAAAAAGCAGGTATGGTTCAAATCTCAGATCCAGCTGTCTTGATTCCAATTATCCACCAAGTCTTTGCCGATAACGAAGCTGCAGTTGCCGACTTCAAGTCAGGCAAACGTAACGCAGACAAGGCCTTCACAGGATTCCTTATGAAAGCAACCAAAGGCCAAGCCAACCCACAAGTCGCTCTTAAGCTGCTTGCCCAGGAATTGGCTAAGTTGAAAGAAGATTAATAGCAGACTTTTTATATACCTTTTTCTACTTTAGTACTTTAGAAAGAAGAAAAAATGAACAAATTTTTACGATTGCTATTTATTTTAGTCATCATCGCTATGTTAGGTGCTTCTATACTACAAATTTTCTTTCCATCATACATGGGAAGTCACTCCGGGTACGGAATCTCTGCTGGTTGGCAACGAGAAATTGGAATATGGAACCTAGCTGTATTAATTCTTATTCTCGGTGTCAATATTAAGTACGATTGGTTTTATCTACGAATCGTGCTTCTCGCTCTCATCTTTGGTGGGATTGGAATAGGAACAAATCACTTAGTCAATTTTATGGAGTACCATTCTCCTGTAAATGCTATCGGTGCTTTTGAAAATTACTTGCTAGCGACGGGGTGGATTGTAGGGTGGCTCATTGAACACCATTCCATAAAGAAGATAACTGCTAGTAAATAACGACAAGTATATCTTAGATGATTTTTAAAGGTTATAATATAGTTTAATAATCATTCAAATTAAGAGATCTACCTTTTCAATAGCCTCAATCCCATATCCTTCTTGAAGAGCTCAGCTACGACCAAGAAAGTCTTTGTCCACCTAGCTAAAAATGGCGGTGGCGCGCGTGAATACGTGGAGAAAGCAGGTATGGTTCAAATCTCAGATCCAGCTGTCTTGATTCCAATTATCCACCAAGTATTTGCGGATAACGAAGCTGCCGTTGCCGACTTCAAGTCAGGCAAACGTAACGCGGACAAGGCCTTTACAGGATTCCTTATGAAAGCAACCAAAGGACAAGCTAACCCACAAGTTGCCCTTAAACTGCTTGCACAGGAATTAGCGAAATTGAAAGAAAATTAATATGTAAAAGAAACCAGCCATGAGGTTGGTTTTTTCTCCCCTACCAAATCTCATTAACTATTTTGGCTTTATTTCCAGAAGATTTTATGGTAAAATGAAGAGTAATAATATTTATTAAAGAGGTAAAAACATGATTGAAGCAAGCAAATTGAAAGCTGGTATGACATTTGAAACTGCAGACGGAAAATTGATCCGCGTTTTGGAAGCTAGCCACCACAAACCAGGTAAAGGGAACACGATCATGCGTATGAAATTGCGTGATGTCCGTACTGGTTCTACTTTTGACACAAGCTACCGTCCAGAAGAAAAATTCGAACAAGCTATTATCGAAACTGTTCCAGCTCAATACTTGTACAAAATGGATGAAACTACCTACTTCATGAACACTGAAACTTACGACCAATACGAAATTCCAGTCGTAAACGTTGAAAATGAATTGCTTTACATCCTTGAAAACTCTGATGTGAAAATCCAATTCTACGGAACTGAAGTAATCGGTGTAACTGTACCAACTACTGTTGAATTGACAGTTGCTGAAACACAACCATCTATCAAAGGTGCTACTGTCACAGGTTCTGGTAAACCAGCAACTATGGAAACTGGACTTGTTGTCAACGTTCCTGACTTCATCGAAGCTGGACAAAAATTGATCATCAACACTGCAGAAGGAACTTACGTTTCTCGTGCCTAATCTCTAGAAAGAGGTCATTCTATGGGAATTGAAGAACAATTTGGCGAAATCGTTATCGCTCCACGTGTACTTGAAAAAATCATTGCCATCGCAACTGCTAAAGTTGATGGTGTCCACTCATTTTCAAATAAATCCGTATCTGATACCCTATCAAAACTCTCTCTTGGTCGTGGCGTCTACTTAAAAGAAAGCAACGAAGAACTAACTGCTGACATCTATCTCTATCTTGAGTACGGTGTGAAGGTACCAAAAGTGGCTCTTGCTATTCAAAAAGCAGTCAAAGATGCTGTCCGTGATATGGCTGATGTGGAACTTGTTGCTGTTAACATCCATGTTGCAGGAATCGTTCCAGACAAAACACCAAAACCTGAGTTGAAAGATCTATTTAACGAGGACTTCCTCAATGACTAGTCCATTATTAGAATCTAGACGTGAACTTCGAAAATGCGCTTTTCAAGCTCTCATGAGCCTTGAATTCGGCACAGATATGGAAACAGCTTGTCACTTTGCCTACACGCATGACCGTGAAGATGCAGATGTGCAAATCCCTGCCTTTCTTCTAAACTTGGTTTCTGGCGTTCAAGCTCAAAAAGACGAATTGGATAAACAAATCAACCAGCACCTCAAGTCAGGCTGGACAGTTGAACGATTGACCTTGATCGAAAAAAACTTACTACGCTTGGGAATCTTTGAAATCACATCATTTGATACACCTCAGCTGGTAGCAGTCAATGAAGCCATTGAACTTGCTAAGAATTTTTCAGATCAAAAATCAGCCCGCTTTATCAACGGACTGCTTAGTCAATTTGTAACTGAAGAAAATGAATAATCAAATAGGTGTTTGGTCTTCCAAGCACCTTTTAACTTTCCCCTCTGCACAGAGTAATACTCTTCGAAAATCTCTTCAAACCGCGTCAACGTCGACTTGCCGTATATGTGTTACTGACTTCGTCAGTTCTATCCACAACCTCAAAACGGTGTTTTGAGCAACCTGCGGCTAGTTTCCTAGTTTGCTCTTTGATTTTCATTGAGTATAAGAAGCACATAAAAACTAGAACTGGCAATCAGTTCTAGTTTTTGCGTATTCTGAAGTATTAGTATTTTCTAAACCGTTGATAGCGCTCTTCCAACAACTCTTCTAATGGTTTTTGTGAAAGCATGGCTAGTTCGGCTTGGAGTTCTTTTTTGACACTCTTAATCAGTTCTTTACTAGAAAGTCCTGCTTCAGAAATCACTTTGTCCACCACGTCCATTTCTAGCAGTTCATGTGAGGTGATTTTCATCAACTCTGCTGCTTCCATGGCACGAGTTCCGTCCTTCCATAAAATGGAAGCAAAGCCTTCTGGGCTGAGAATGGCATAGATAGAATTTTCCAGCATCCAGACACGGTCTGCAACTGCTAGAGCCAGAGCCCCACCTGAACCACCTTCACCGATAATAATAGCAATAATCGGAACTTTCAGGTCACTCATTTCCATGAGATTGCGAGCAATAGCTTCCCCTTGACCGCGTTCTTCCGCGCCGACACCAGGATAGGCACCTGCTGTATTGATAAAGGTCACAACTGGACGGCCAAATTTTTCAGCCTGTTTCATCAAACGTAGGGCCTTGCGGTAGCCTTCTGGATGCGGTTGACCAAAATTCCGCTTGAGGTTATCTTGTAAACTCTTGCCTTTTTGGATACCAACCACTGTTACAGCTTGGTCTCCAAGCCAGCCGATACCACCAACAACTGCACCATCATCACGAAAAGAACGGTCACCGTGTAATTGGATAAAGTCATCAAAAATGCCTGTCGCAAAGTCCAAACTTGTCAAGCGACTCTGCTCACGCGCTTCTCTGACTATTTTTGCAATATTCATCTAGGACTCCCTCCGTGCAATCTGACTAGGCTAGCAATCGTATCTGGCAAGTCTCTTCTTTTGACAATAGCATCCACAAAGCCATGTTCCAATAGGAATTCTGCCTTTTGGAAATCCTCAGGCAAGCTTTCACGAACCGTATTTTCAATGACACGACGCCCAGCAAAACCGACCAAACTCTGTGGTTCAGCCAGAATAATATCGCCTTCCATAGCGAAAGAAGCTGTCACACCACCTGTCGTTGGATCTGTCAAAGTGGTCAGATAAAAGAGACCTGCATTTGAATGGCGTTTAACTGCTGCAGAAATCTTGGCCATCTGCATGAGACTCATGATTCCTTCCTGCATACGGGCTCCACCAGACGCTGTGAAGAGAACAACTGGCAACTGTTCAACAGTCGCATACTCAAACAAGCGAGTGATTTTCTCCCCTACAACCGTCCCCATAGAAGCCATGATAAAATTGGAATCCATAATCCCAAGAGCCACAGTCTGACCTTTAATAAGAGCAGTTCCTGTCACAACGGCTTCGTCCAGACCTGTTTTTTCACGCATGGTTGCTAGTTTCTTTTGATAACCAGGGAAATGCAAGGGATCCTTGCTCTCAATCCCTGTAAACAATTCCTTGAAGGTTCCCATATCAATCGTCAAAGCCAAGCGTTCTTGGGCAGAAATACGAAAGGTATAGCTACAATGTGGACAGATACGTTCACTTCCCAGATCCTTCTGATAGATGGTATGCTTACAGCCTGGACACTGGGAAAATAATTCATCTGGAACCTCTGGCTTGGCTTGAGGTTTTTCCCTAACCGAACGATTGGGATTAATTCGAATATACTTATCTTTTTTACTAAATAGAGCCATTGATTCCCCTTTTCGGTTTAAACTCTTGAAGTCATTTTATTCTTTTTCTTGATACTTGGGTAAGAAGGTTTCCATCAAGAAGGAAGTATCATAATCCCCAGCAATGACATTGCGATCTGAAATGAGGTCAAGCTGGAAATCTGCATTGGTCTGCACCCCTTCAATCTCTAATTCATAGAGGGCACGTTGCATTTTCATCAAGGCATCAAAACGGTTTTCACCGTGTACGATGATTTTGGCAATCATACTATCATAATAAGGCGGAATGGTATAACCTGGATAAACTGCTGAATCCACGCGCAAGCCAACTCCACCACTTGGCAGATGGAGATTAGTAATCTTACCTGGACTTGGAGCAAAGTTGAAGGCTGGATTTTCTGCATTGATACGACACTCGATAGCATGCCCGCGTAGGACAATATCTTCTTGCTTAACAGACAGAGGCTGACCTGCCGCAATGCGAATTTGTTCCTTAACGATATCCACACCTGATACAAACTCTGTTACTGGATGCTCTACCTGAACACGTGTATTCATTTCCATAAAGTAGAAATTGCCACTTGCTTCATCAAGAAGAAATTCAATGGTCCCTGCATTTTCATAACCAACAGACTCTGCTGCTCGAACAGCAGCAGAACCAATTTCATTGCGTAGCGTTTTGCCAATTGCAATCGAAGGACTTTCTTCCAAAACCTTTTGATTATTCCGTTGAAGAGAACAATCCCGTTCCCCCAAGTGAATCACATGTCCATGCTCATCTCCTAGGATTTGAACCTCGATGTGACGAGCTGGATAGATGACCCGTTCTATGTACATGGCACCATTGCCATAATTGGCCTTGGCTTCACTTGAAGCAGTATCAAAGGCGGAAACGAGGTCTTCTGGTTTTTCAACCTTACGAATCCCTTTACCACCTCCACCTGCTGAAGCCTTGAGCATAACAGGGTAGCCAATTTTTTCAGCAACAATCAAGGCTTCCTCAGAGTTATGCACTTCTCCATCCGAACCTGGAATGACAGGCACACCTGCTTTGATCATCTGAGCGCGCGCATTGATCTTATCCCCCATCATATCCATGACATGACCAGATGGACCGATAAACTTGATCCCCACCTCTTCGCACATAGTTGCAAATTTGGAATTTTCACTGAGAAATCCAAAACCGGGGTGAATGGCTTCTGCCTCAGTCAAGACTGCAGCTGATAGAACCGCATTTATATTGAGATAAGACTCTGTAGGCTTACCAGGACCGATACAAACCGCTTCATCTGCCAAAAGCGTATGAAGGGCTTCCTTATCAGCAGTTGAATAAACCGCCACCGTTGCAATCCCCAATTCACGCGCCGCACGGATAATACGAACCGCAATTTCACCACGATTGGCAATTAAAATTTTTCGAAACATGGAGAACCTCCTTAGTTCCCAATTGCAAAGGTAAGAGTACCACTGGCCGCAAGCTTGCCATCCACTTCAGCTTTTGCTTCAACCACAGCAATGGTACCACGGCGTTTTACAAACGTTGCCGTCATAACTAATTGGTCGCCTGGTACAACTTGCTTCTTGAACTTAACCTTGTCCATACCAGCGTAAAAGACTAGTTTACCTTTATTTTCAGGTTTTGATAACTCCAAGACACCAGCTGTTTGCGCCAAGGCTTCCATAATCAGAACACCTGGCATGACAGGGTATTGAGGAAAATGACCGTTGAAGAAGGGCTCATTGATGGTCACATTTTTGATGGCAACAATGGTATCCTCGCTCACTTCCAAGACACGATCCACTAGTAACATAGGATAACGATGGGGAAGGGCTTCTTTGATTCCTTGAATATCGATCATTTGATACGTACCAATCCTTTACCAAACTCAACCATTTCTTCGTTAGAAACGAGAATTTCCGTTACCACACCATCCTTAGGAGCTGGGATTTCATTCATGACTTTCATGGCTTCGATAATTACCAATGTTTGACCTTTTTTAACACTATCACCCACTGTTACAAAGGCAGGTTTATCAGGACCAGCAGCCAAGTAAGCCACCCCAACAAGTGGGCTCTCTACAACATCTCCCTCAGCAGCCACACTTGTTTCAGCTGGAGCTGGAAACTCTTCTGCTACAGTTTCTGTTGAAGCAGATGAAGTAGCTACTGGACTTACTGTTGCTAGAACGGGCCCTGGAGCGACTTGAGCTGCAACTTCAGACACCAGTCTAGCTTCATTCTTGCTAAACTGTAACTCATCCGTCCCATTCTTATAAGAAAATTCTCTCAAACTTGATTGGTCAAATTGGGCCATCAAGTCTTTAATATCGTTTAAATTCATACTTATTTATTCTCCCAACGTTTGAAAGCAAGAACTGCATTATGGCCACCAAAACCAAAAGTATTTGAAATAGCGTATGGAATTTCTTGCTCCAAGCCTTGTCCATAAACGACATTGGCTTCGATATAGTCTGATATTTCACTTGTCCCAGCTGTCATTGGAACAAAGTTATGACGCATGGCTTCGATTGTGACGATAGCTTCTACTGCACCTGCAGCACCCAGCAAATGTCCTGTGAAAGACTTGGTTGATGATACAGGTACTTCCTTACCAAGAACAGCCACGATCGCACCACTTTCTCCTTTTTCATTAGCAGGAGTTGACGTTCCGTGAGCATTGACATAGGCTACTTGCTCTGGAGAAATCTCTGCTTCTTCCAAGGCTAGTTTGATGGCCTTGATAGCTCCTTGCCCCTCTGGATGAGGAGAAGTCATATGGTAGGCATCACAGGTATTTCCGTAACCAACCACCTCAGCAAGAATAGTAGCACCACGTTTTTCGGCGTGCTCAAGGCTTTCAAGAACCAACATCCCTGAACCTTCTCCCATAACAAAACCGTTACGGTCCTTATCAAATGGAATAGAAGCGCGAGCTGGATCCTCTGTAGTAGAGAGAGCTGTCAGGGCTTGGAAACCAGCGATAGCAAAAGGTGTGATAGAGGCTTCTGAACCACCTACCAACATAACGTCTTGGAAACCAAATTTAATTGAGCGGAAGGCATCCCCAATCGCGTCATTTGATGAAGCACAGGCAGTATTGATGGATTTACAAACACCGTTTGCTCCAAAACGCATAGCAACATTTCCTGAAGCCATATTTGGCAAGGCTTTTGGAAGAGTCAATGGTTTCACACGTTTTGGCCCTTTTTCATTTAGGCGAAGCACTTGATCTTCAATTTCCTTGATTCCACCAATACCAGAGGCCACGATAACACCAAAACGATCTTTATCAAGGGCCTCTACATCAAGACCTGCATGATTGACAGCTTCTTGAGCCGCATACAAGGCATATAAAGAATAGTTATCAAAACGATTGGTATCTTTCTTAACAAAGTATTTATCAAAAGGAAAATCTTGGATTTCTGCTGCATTATGCACATCAAAGTCACTATGATCAAATTTTGTAATTGGACCAATTCCGATTTTTCCAGTTGTCAAACTATTCCAAAATTCTTCTGGTGTATTTCCGATTGGAGATGTTACTCCATAACCTGTTACTACTACGCGATTTAGTTTCATCTTTTTTACCTCTAGCTTCTGCTACATACTTAAGCCACCATCAATGGCAACCACTTGACCAGTTAGATAATCTTGGCCTGCTAAAAATACTGTTAAATCTGCAACCTGCTCTGCCTGCCCAAATTCTTTCATAGGAATTTGTGCCAGCATGGCATCTTTTACCTTGTCTGATAGAACAGCTGTCATATCGGACTCAATCATTCCAGGTGCAATAGCATTAACCCTGATATTGCGATTGGCCACTTCACGAGCCACAGACTTGGTAAAACCAATCAAACCAGCCTTAGAAGCTGCATAGTTAGCTTGACCGATATTTCCCATCAAGCCAACAACACTAGACATATTAATGATAGCACCTTCTCTGGCTTTTATCATCGGTTTCAAGACTGATTGTGTCATGTTAAAAGCACCAGTCAAGTTAACCTTGAGCACTTTTTCAAAATCTGCTTCTGTCATCTTGAGCATAAGGGTATCTTGGGTAATCCCTGCATTGTTGATCAAAACATCTACTGAACCCAGCTCTGCAATAGCTTGATCAACCATACGTTTAGCGTCTGTAAAATCTGATACATCTCCTGAAATGGGAACCACCTTGACACCATAGTTTGAAAACTCAGCGAGCAATTCTTCTGAGATTGCCCCACGACTGTTTAAGGCAATGTTGGCTCCTGCCTGAGCAAACTTGTGGGCTATGGCAAGACCAATCCCACGACTCGAACCTGTAATAAAGATATTTTTATTTTTTAGTTGCATTCTTTTCTCCTGTTTCCTCTTGTATTTATGGGAGAAGGGATTACTTGTTTTCTAGCAAAGTTTCCAAACTAGCCCGATCTTCAACATTAGCTAGTTTAGCCGTTTTATCAATTTTTTTGACAAAGCCTGACAAGACTTTCCCTGGTCCAATCTCGATAAAGTTGGTTACTCCTGCTTCTTGCATAACTGCAATACTTTCATAGAAACGAACTGGTTCCTTGACCTGACGCGTCAAGAGTTGAGCAATGTCTTCTTTTTGCATAACTGCAGCTTCTGTATTGCCAACTAGGGGACAAGTAAAATCTGAAAAACTTACCTGAGCCAGAGTTTCAGCTAGTTTCTGGCTAGCAAGCTCAAGGAGAGCAGTATGAAAGGGACCTGACACCTTGAGAGGAATCAAGCGTTTGGCACCTGCTTCCTGCAAGAGTTCGACAGCTCGGTCAACTGCAACCACTTCTCCACCAATCACGATTTGTGCAGGTGTATTATAGTTGGCTGGGGTAACTACTCCAAGTTCAGAAGCTTTTCGACAGACTTCTTCAATGACCTCTACTGGCGTATTGAGAACTGCTACCATCTTGCCAGAACCAGCAGGGGCCGCTTCTTCCATATAGGATCCACGCTTAGCTACCAAGGCAATCGCATCTTCAAAATCCAAGGCACCGCTGGCCACCAAGGCAGAGTATTCTCCAAGAGACAAACCAGAAACCATATCAGGCTGATAGCCCTTTTCTTGCAATAAACGATAAATAGCAACTGAAGTTGCTAAAATAGCTGGTTGCGTATAGCGAGTCTGATTAAGTTTTTCTTCTTCCCTATCAATGAGATAACGCAAATCATAACCGAGTACCTGACTCGCTTGATCAATCGTTTCTTTGACAATAGGGTAGTGATCATAGAGATCACGGCCCATACCTAGATACTGGGCACCTTGACCAGCAAATAAAAAGGCTGTTTTAGTCATTTCTTACAACTCCTGCCCAACGAGAGGCTTCTTCTTGAATTTTCTTAGCTGCCCCGTAATACAAATCTTTTAGGATTTCTTCAACGGTTTCTTCTTTGGAAACAAGGCCTGCAATTTGACCTGCCATGACAGAGCCTCCATCCACATCTCCGTGAACAACCGCTTTGGCTAGAGCACCTGCTCCCATTTGTTCAAAAATTTCCAAATCTGGATTTTCTTGTTTAAAGGCATCTTTTTCAGCTTGTTCAAAATCACGAGTCAACTGATTTTTAATCGCACGAACAGCATGTCCAAAGTGTTGAGCTGAAATCGTAGTATCAATATCTCTAGCTTTTAAAATTTTCGCCTTATAATTTGGATGGGCATTAGACTCTTTTGCAACGACAAAGCGAGTTCCAACCTGAATAGCTTCTGCACCTAGCATAAAACCAGCAGCAGCACCTTCACCATCCGCAATCCCTCCTGCAGCAATAACAGGAATAGATACAGCAGCAGCAACCTGGCGCACCAAGGTCATGGTTGTTAATTTACCGATATGCCCCCCAGCTTCCATTCCTTCTGCAATAACGGCATCCGCACCGATTTTTTCCATGCGTTTCGCTAGGGCAACACTTGGCACAACAGGAATAACCGTAATACCAGCTTCATGGAAACGTTCCATGTATTTGCTTGGATTTCCTGCGCCTGTTGTAACTACCTTAACCCCTTCCTCGATAACGAGGTCTACAATATCTTCCACAAAGGGAGACAAGAGCATGATGTTGACACCAAAGGGTTTATCAGTCAATGATTTGATTTTATCAATATTTGCCTTGACAACTTCTTTAGGGGCATTCCCCCCACCGATAATCCCTAGTCCTCCAGCCTTGGAAACAGCTCCTGCCAAATCTCCATCAGCAACCCAGGCCATTCCTCCTTGGAAAATAGGATAATCAATGTTCAATAATTCTGTAATACGCGTTTTCATAGTGCCTCCATCGTTTCTTGCTTACGTAATAGTTCGATACCGTCATAATTTGAAAATCAAACTATTGCCTAAACAAGAGGGAGCGGGTTTCCCTACTCCTTCTATTTATATTCTGTTTATTTTGTTTGCTCTTCAACGTAGGCAACCAAGTCACCAACTGTTTTCAAGTCATCTTCTGCTTCGATTTGGATATCAAAAGCATCTTCGATTTCTGAGATTACTTGGAACAAGTCCAATGAATCTGCGTCCAAATCATCAAAAGTGGATTCAAGTGTTACTTCTGATGCGTCTTTTCCAAGTTCTTCAACGATAATTTCTTGTACTTTTTCAAATACTGCCATGATAGGACTCCTTTAAAATAAATAGTTTTTTTATAACAATGTGTTCACCACATGATTACCTAAATTGTAAGAATGAGCGTGCCCCATGTCAAGCCTCCACCGAAGCCTGATAGTAGAACAGTCTGGCTACCATCTAAACGGATGAGACCTTGTTCTACACACTCTGAAAGTAAAATCGGGATACTGGCTGCACTGGTATTGCCATATTCCATCATATTGGCTGGAAGTTTATCTCGGTCGACACCAATTTTTTTAGCCATCTTATCCAAAATACGGTCATTAGCCTGATGAAGTAGCAGATAATCCAAGTCTGTCGCCTCTATAGGAGATTCATCAATAGTCTGCTTGATAGACTTGGCTACGTCCCGAATAGCAAAATCAAAGACTGCACGCCCATCCATCTTCAAAAATGAATCTGCACTTTCTTGATCTGAAAACGGAGAATGCAAGCCTGAATGTCCATAAGTTAGACACTCGCTACGACTCCCATCACTATTGAGACTCTCTGCCAAGAAATGCTCTTGCTCGCTAGCTTCTAACAAGACACCACCAGCACCATCTCCAAATAAAACAGCTGTTGATCGGTCTGACCAATCGACTGCTTTTGAGAGGGTCTCACTACCAATCACCAAGCCTTTTTGAAAGCGACCAGAAGCGATAAACTTTTCAGCAGTTGAAAGAGCAAATACAAATCCACTGCAAGCTGCTGTTAGGTCAAAAGCAAAGGCCTTATTAGCACCAATATTAGCTTGAACACGAGCAGCTGTAGAGGGCATCATCGAATCTGGAGTAATGGTAGCTAGGATGATAAAATCCAACTCCCCTCCTGTGATTCCAGCTTTTTCCATCAGTTTCTTGGCAACTTCTGTAGCCAAATCACTAGTAGATTCTGTTCTTGAAATATGCCTTTGTCGTATTCCCGTCCGACTTGAAATCCACTCATCATTGGTATCCATAATCTGAGCCAAATCATGATTTGTAACCACTTGCTCTGGCACATAATGAGCAACCTGGCTTATTTTTGCAAAAGCCATTATCTCAAATCCTCCAAAAATTGATAAAGATTAGTCAAACCTTTGCTCATAACCTCAATTTCTTGCTTACTCATACCATCAATGATTTTTTCAACCATGGCCTTGTGGAAGCGTTTATGTAGCCTATGAACCAAGCGACCTTTCTTTGTCAAATGCAGATGTACCACACGTCGATCATGTTCTGAACGAATGCGTTCAATGTAACCCTTGCGTTCGAGATTATTCAAACTAGTCGTAACTGTCCCAAGAGTCACCATCAACTCTTTTGACACTTGACTTGGTGTCACATCTGGAACTTTTCCAATCACATCAATCGTATGCATTTCTTTGATGGAGATATCCTTGAAACGACTACCCCTCAAGCTAACTTCCTCAATAACGAGGACATTGTTAAATATAGACGTTAAATATTCATTAATTCGTTGGTAGTCCAATCTTTCCTTCCCTCCTTTTCAAAAAAACTTTTAGAATCAAAACATTTGACAAAAGAATTATATCAAAGTTCAAAGAATGGTGCAAGTATTTTTTTATTTTCCTGTAAATTTAGGTCGTCTTCTTTCCGAATGAGCCCGAACTCCCTCTTTGAAATCCTCTGTTTTCGCTAGTGATTCCTGTAGGTTCAGTTCTAAAGTAGCATAATCTTGCCAATCTTTAAATTGGCTTTCCCAAACCAACTTCTTGATGGCAGCATAGGAATTACTTGAGCCACGTCTTAATTTTTTAAGAAGCTGTTCTCTCGTCTTTTCAAGTTTATCAGCTTCAGAAACGCGGTAAACCAGGCCCCACTCTAGAGCTTTTTCTGCGGTCAAAGCCTCACCTGTCATAGCTAATTGAGCAGCACGTGTCACACCAATACTGCGACTCAAGAGATGAATTCCTCCTGCATCTGGAGCCAAGCCAACTCCAACAAAGGCTTGGATAAATTTAGCCTTATCCGTAGCAATGCAGAAATCTGCCGCAACAGCCATATTTGCTGCGGCGCCTGCAACAGCGCCACCAACTTCCATCAAGACAGGTTTAGAAATTTGCTTGATTTTATAAGAAATAGTATTGACCAATTCTGCGATTTTCGTCAATGATGGAATATCATCCTCATCCACTGCCCGCTTCATCTCTACTAAATCTCCCCCAACTGAAAAAACTTTGCCATTCGCATTGATCAAGACAAAATGCACAGCCGGATCCTCTTCTGCCAAAATCAGAGCTTCTAAAATCTCCTCACACATGGGGATATGAAAACCATTCGCGACCTCAGGACGATTCAAGGTAAGGATTGCCAAGTCCTCTTCAAGCTGATAAATAATGTGTTCCATCAGGACTCCTTTTTATTTTATAAGCGATTTAAATTATTTTATTTTCAAAGTATATCTTTTTTAGGAATAGAAAGCAAGAAAAAATCGACTGAAAGTGTCTCAGCCGATTAGAAAGGCTCGCTTTATACCAGAACGCATTTTATTTTCTTCATTGAAAAAAGCCTTTCTTTCTGCTATAATCGTATAAAATACTTACTTTAGGAGTTCTTATGAAGGTTGTTAAATTTGGAGGTAGCTCTCTTGCCTCAGCTAGTCAATTAGAAAAAGTTTTAAACATCGTCAAAAGCGATTCAGAGCGTCGTTTTGTAGTCGTTTCTGCGCCTGGTAAACGCAATGCAGAGGATACTAAGGTTACGGATGCCTTAATTAAATACTATCGCGATTATGTCGCTGGTAACGATATTAGTAAGAGTCAGAATTGGATTATCGACCGCTATGCTGCTATGGTGAGTGAATTAGGACTGAAACCAGCCGTTCTAGAAAAAATTTCTAAAAGTATTCGCGCCTTAGCCACTCTTCCTATTGATGAAAATGAATTTCTCTACGATACTTTCCTAGCAGCAGGTGAAAATAACAATGCTAAATTGATTGCTGCCTACTTTAATCAAAACGGGATCGATGCACGCTATGTGCACCCTAGAGAAGCTGGTATTGTGGTTACAAGTGAACCTGGTCACGCTCGCATCATTCCATCAAGTTATGACAAGATTGAAGAATTGACAAACGCCAATGAAGTCCTTGTCATTCCTGGTTTCTTTGGAGTTACCAAAGAAAATCAAATCTGTACCTTCTCACGTGGAGGATCAGACATTACAGGTTCTATCATTGCTGCCGGTGTTAAGGCAGACCTCTATGAAAACTTTACAGACGTTGATGGTATCTTTGCAGCCCACCCTGGTATTATTCACCAACCACACTCAATCCCTGAGTTGACCTATCGTGAAATGCGTGAGTTAGCCTATGCAGGATTCTCAGTTCTTCATGACGAAGCCCTTCTACCTGCCTACCGTGGAAAAATTCCTCTGGTTATCAAGAATACCAACAATCCTGATCATCCAGGTACTCGTATCGTTCTAAAACACAGTAGTGATGAATTTCCAGTTGTGGGAATTGCTGGTGACTCAGGCTTTGTCAGCATCAACATGTCTAAATACCTCATGAACCGTGAGGTTGGATTTGGACGCAAGGTTCTTCAAATCCTTGAAGATCTTAACATCGGTTGGGAACATATGCCAACAGGTATCGACGATCTTTCAATCATCCTCCGTTCTCGCGAACTAACTCCTATCAAGGAAGAAGAAATCCTTCGTCAGTTGGTTCAAAAGGCTGAAGTAGACCATGCAGAAATCGAGCACGACCTTTCAATCATTATGATTGTTGGAGAAAAGATGAAGAGCCATATCGGTGTCACTGCTACTGCGACACGTGCTCTATCTGAAAATAAGATCAACATCCAGATGATGTCTCAAGGTTCTAGTGAAGTATCTATTATGTTTGTTGTCCATAAGGACCAAGAGAAAGCAGCTATTAAAGCCCTCTACAATGCCTTTTTCGGTGAAAACAAGGAAGATTAATCATGGCCCAATCTCTTAACAAAACAGTGCTTCTCAATACGACAGGAACTTCCTATCTCTCTATAGCTGGGAAAGTTGGGAAATTCCTTGTCGGAGATCAGGCTCTGGAATTTTACCCAGATGTCAATGTTGAACAATTTATCCAGATTCCTTGGAAACATATCAACCAGATTGGAGCTAATGTCTCTGGTCGCAAAATTAGTCGCCACTTCGAAGTCTTTACAGACAGAGGAAAATTCCTCTTTGCTTCAAAAGACTCAGGTGCCATTCTCAAAATTGCTCGTGAAAAACTGGGCAACGAAAAGGTCGTCAAGCTTCCGACTCTGATTCAGACCATTGGTCAAAAATTTAAAAATCTATTTGCAAAAAAGTAGAAACTTTAGTATAATCATAGCAACGGATAAGTAGGTTATCTTCTTCTTTCAGAAAGTCTGCGGATGCTGCGAGCAGATAGGAGGGATAAGTGAAATTCTACCGTTAGTAACAATTACATACACAATCAAGTGCACACCTGTGAAGTTGGATGGAACCGTGGCCCTGCCACTCCAACGCTTTGTCAGGTGTGCTTTTTTCATAAAGGAGTTCTTATGTTAGATATCAAACGCATTCGTATAGACTTTGATGCTGTCGCAGAAAAATTGGCTACACGTGGTGTAGATGCTGCTGTCTTGAACGAGATGAAAGAAATCGATGCTAAACGTCGTGACATCTTGGTCAAGGTTGAAACTTTAAAAGCAGAACGCAACACAGTTTCAGCTGAGATTGCCCAAGCTAAGCGCAACAAGGAAAATGCAGATGACAAGATTGCTGCTATGCAAACCCTATCTGCTGAAGTCAAAGCTTTGGATGCTGAATTGGCAGAAATCGATGCTAAATTAACAGAATTTACCACTACTCTTCCAAACATCCCAGCTGACAGCGTTCCTGTTGGGGCTGACGAAGATGACAATGTGGAAGTTCGCCGTTGGGGTACTCCACGCGAGTTCGATTTCGAGCCAAAAGCTCACTGGGATCTTGGTGAAGACCTTGGTATCCTTGACTGGGAACGCGGTGGTAAGGTAACAGGTGCTCGTTTCCTCTTCTATAAAGGACTCGGTGCTCGTTTGGAACGTGCCATCTACAACTTTATGTTGGATGAACATGGCAAAGAAGGCTATACTGAAGTCATCACGCCTTACATGGTTAACCATGATTCTATGTTTGGAACTGGTCAATATCCAAAATTCAAGGAAGATACTTTTGAACTCAGCGACAGCAATTATGTCCTTATTCCTACAGCAGAAGTTCCTCTGACAAACTACTACCGTGATGAAATCCTTGACGGTAAAGACCTACCAATCTACTTTACTGCTATGAGTCCTTCATTCCGTTCTGAGGCTGGTTCAGCTGGTCGTGATACTCGTGGCTTGATTCGTTTGCACCAATTCCACAAAGTTGAAATGGTTAAATTTGCCAAACCAGAAGAATCTTACGAAGAATTGGAAAAAATGACAGCCAATGCTGAAAATATCCTTCAAAAACTTAACCTTCCATACCGTGTCGTTGCTCTCTCTACAGGAGATATGGGCTTCTCAGCTGCGAAAACTTACGACTTGGAAGTTTGGATTCCAGCCCAAAATACCTACCGTGAAATCTCAAGCTGTTCAAACACAGAAGATTTCCAAGCCCGTCGTGCCCAAATCCGTTACCGTGATGAAGCAGATGGCAAGGTGAAATTGCTCCATACCTTGAACGGTTCTGGACTTGCAGTTGGACGTACAGTGGCTGCTATTCTTGAAAACTACCAAAATGAAGATGGTTCTGTGACCATCCCAGAAGCACTTCGTCCATACATGGGTGGAGCTGAAGTTATCAAACCATAAAAAATAAGGTTTAGCTATTTCTAGCTAGACCTTTTTTCGTAACCAAATTAGATAAGCACCTAATACAAAGAATAAAATAGTTAGGCATATAATAGTTTCAGCCAATACCAAATAATCCAAAAATGGAAGTTTCAAGATTCCCTGAGCCATCTTGAGAGAGGTAGCTGTGATAATGGTTGGGAAGGTGAGAGCTGAGAAGGCTGGTTGAAAGCCTTGTTTTAAAATATTGGGCAGACGAGTCAAAACAAAGAAAAAGAAGGATTGAGAAGCCAAAATCATGACGATTAAGACCCAAGTTGGTAGGCTGGCTCCTCCAACTCGGACTAGAGAAGCCAAGAGTAGAGAGAAGGGAGCACAGTAGATCCCTTCTTGCCCAAGCAAGGCTAGTGGGAGCGGATGTTTCTTTAAATCGCTATAAATAAGCGGGTAGAGATAGAAGGTTAGGAGAAAACCAAAACTCAAGGTCGCATAGGCAATTTCTATGATGCCTACCAGAGGATAAGTCAATGCTGCCACTGCTATCCCCACATAGAGAACCGTCCAGCTTGGAGTCGCATGAACCCTCCGCCCCGGATAGGCAAATTTGATAGTGAAGCCAGCAATCAGAGCCACATCCAAGAGAAATGAAAACCACCAGAGCCCTTGCGCTACCAAAGGAAGATGAGGGAAGACTCTAAAGACATAAGTAGATAAAATCATCCCAGCCATAGGAAAAGTGGCCATCCCTGACAAAAGAGGAGGCTTGGTCAATTCTTGCTTGGTTTCTTTCCAATTAAAGAGATGCAAAAGCAGAAAGTAAATCCACAAAATCAAACCTGTCAGACTAAAAAGATGGGACAGAACCGGCAACGTATCTAAAACGAGATTTCCAGCTCCTGCCAAACCTAGCAAACAACCAGAAAATACCAAAGGGAGTTTTTTCATCCTAACCTCCAATAATCATATTAGTTTCAGTATAGCATAAAAGCGCTTAAATGAGGGAATAAAAAACGAAGTCCGTTAATTTCAGACTTCATTTTTTACTCAGATATGAATTAAGCATAAGGTTGCAATTCTGGGTTAATTGGTGTATTGGCTAGGTTGTTAGCATAGTTACAGAGGCTTGCTAGGCTGACACCAAGAACCACATCCAAGGCATTTTGTTGAGTGTATCCAGCTTCTAAAAACTCAGCTAAGGCTTCATCTCCTACACGACCCTTGGTATTGATAACTGCCAAAGTAAACTTAGCTAGGGTGTCCAATTTAGGATCTGTTTCGATTGGAGTACGATTGCGAAGAGCTTGAAGCAGGTCATCATTCATCTGGATTTGTTTGATGGAAAAGGCTGTGTGACCTGCGACGCAGAAAGCACAACCATTAGTCACGGCTGCCGTGATTTGCACCACTTCGCGCTCAACAGGTGTCAAGCTGTTACGACGGTTGATAGCTCCGACAGTTCGGTATGCTTCAAGGGCGGTAGGCGCATTTGCCAAGAGACCGATTAGGTTGGGAATATAGCCATTGTTATCTTTTTGCACCGTTTCAAGAACTTCTTTCACTTCTGCTGGTGCTGATTCTACTGTATGGATTGTAAATGTTGTCATCATAAAACCTCTTTTCATTTTGTTGAAACCTAGTCTATCACAGATTCTATACCATGTATAATATATATTTTAAATTGCACCGATAAAAATTCTTTATGAATGCAAAAAATCACACGCAATGTGTGATTTCATTATTTATTAAAATACTTTTTAGTCTCAGCAATGACGACTGGTGATAAAACTAAGAGGGCAATCAAGTTTGGCAGAGCCATTAAGGCATTCACGATATCTGCGATAATCCAAACCATATCCAACTCGATAAATCCTCCCAACAAGACCATAAGCACAAAGACCACACGGTAGAGCCAGATAAAACGAACACCAAAGAGAAATTCAAAACAACGTTCTCCGTAGTAGTTCCAGCCTAAAATCGTCGTAAAGGCAAAGAGTACAAGGAAGATGGTCAAGAGGGAAGGCCCAAAATGTGAAAAGACTGTTGAGAAGGCTGACTGAGTCAATGCCACTCCATTCAAATCACCACTCCAAACACCAGTTACCAAGATGGTCAAACCTGTCAAAGTACAGATAATGAGTGTATCAATAAAGGTTCCTGTCATGGAAATCAAACCTTGCTCTACTGGTTCGTTTGTCTTAGCTGCAGCTGCTGCAATTGGAGCAGAACCCAGACCAGATTCGTTTGAGAACACACCACGCGCCACACCATTTTGAATAGCCATCCGAATGCTAGCACCGGCAAATCCACCTACCGCAGCAACAGGACTAAAAGCTGATGTCAAGATTAAAGCGATTGTGGCAGGAATTTTTCCAATATTAAAGAAAATAACTGTAAGAGTTCCCAAAATATAGATGATGGCCATAAAAGGAACAACAGTAGTTGAAACCTTTGAAATAGACTTGAGTCCACCAAAGACTGCAATTGCTACAAAGACAGACAAAACAAGAGCTGTGATGACTGGCGAAATAGTCGTTGTATTCTGGATAGATTCTGTAATCGAGTTGACTTGGGTGAAGGTTCCGATTCCTAACAAAGCTACTAAAACACCTGCGATAGCAAAAAAGATGGCAAGTGGTCTCCACTTTTCTCCCATACCCAAAAGTATATAGTGCATGGGACCTCCTGCAACAGCACCGTTATCGTCTTTAGTCCTGTATTTAATAGCTAATAAACCTTCCGCATACTTGGTAGCCATCCCAAAGAAAGCCGCCATCCACATCCAAAAGAGAGCTCCTGGTCCACCGACCTTGATAGCTGTCGCCACCCCGATAATATTTCCCGTACCAACTGTCGCTGCTAGGGCTGTACACAAGGCCGCAAAGCTGGATACATCTCCATGCCCCTTATCCTTGGTAAAAATAAGCTGGAAGGCCTTGGGCAGACGCAAAACCTGCAAGAAGCCTAGACGGGCAGTTAGGTAAATTCCTGTTCCGACCAATAAAATCAAGAGGGGTGGGCCCCAAGCAAAAGCATCAATTGATTTAAGCAATTCTAACATTTCCTTCTCCTATCTTTTCAACCCCAAAAGAAAGAGCACATGCAAGATACATGTACTCTGGAATGCTTAGATAAATGCCAAAAAGCGGTCTATCCTAGCTCTGTCCTTTTACCTGAGAGTTTGAGCAGTTGCCTGCCTTGCCCCTTCGGTGCCTTTACGGTCTCTCCAGAGTTCCGTCCATTTACAGTCATGGAAAATCAAACGATTCCCCACTTCTATTAAACTTCATTCGGTGTTGGTATTTAATTGATTCTTATTTTACAAAAAATGTTGGCTTTTGTCAATGTGTTTATTAGTAAAACTTAATTCAACAGTTTTTACTTTATGAATTCCGAGATATTCCTTATCCTTTAAAAGTCACAATAGTCGCACCACTGCCTCCAGCATTTTGTGGGGCATAGCCGAAACTCTTGACATGTTTGTTTCTTTGTAGGTATTTGGTGACACCTTCACGGATGACACCTGTTCCGATACCATGGATGATGTCAACTTGAGCCATATTATTAAGCAGGGCTTGGTCGATGAAGGCATCTAACTCATTCATGGCTTCTTCGTAACGTTTGCCTCGAAGGTCCAGTCTAGCTTGTGGGCCACGCCCAGAAGTTCGTTTCACAACATTGACTTGTTTCTTCTTGACTTGCTTTTCTTGCTGGGCTTGAACAAGGTCAAATTCTTTCTCTTCCAGGGTCATCTTAATCAAACCGACTTGGGCTTCCCAGCGATCATCCTTGAGTTGACTGGTCAAGGTACCACGCTGGCCATAACTGAGAACCACGATATCATCTCCTACCTTTGGAGCTCGTTTTTTCTTGGCTTTTTGAAGGACCTTGTTTTTAGACAAATCTACTTTTTCAGGAGCCAATTTTTTCAACTTAGCCTTGGCTTCAATAATTTCATGGGGCTTGAGTTGGGATTTACTGTGGAGATTTTTAAGGATCTGGTCACTTTCACTTAGGGCCATGTCTACAATCTCAGCAGCCTGTTCACGCGCCTTGTTAAGCTCGGTTTCCTTTTCACGATTAAGCTCATTGTAAAGTTTTTTAAGCGCACGGTTCATCTTGAGATTTTCTTGCTCCACCTCACGGATATTGTCCAAGCGTTTGCGGCTTTCCAGCGTCTGCTCTTCCAGTTGCTCAATGATCCGATTGACATCATTGTCCTGATCGACCTGCTGACTGGCATCTCCCACGATGACTTCAGATAGTCCTAAACGTTTAGCAATTTCAAAAGCATTGCTTCGACCAGGCACACCCTGCATAAAGCGATAGGCCGGGCGTAGAGTTGCAGTATCAAACTCCATGCTGGCATTTTGCACAAAGGCTGTCTCAATACCGTAGGCCTTGAGTTCTGGATAGTGGGTAGTCGCCATGGTCTTGACTTGACGTAGACGAAGGTCCTCCAGAATAGCCATGGCAAGAGCTGCTCCCTCTTGGGGGTCTGTACCAGCCCCCAACTCATCCAAGAGCAAAAGCGAATGATGGTTGACCTTGCCAAGAATATCCACAATATTGGTCATATGGCTAGAAAAGGTAGACAAGCTCTGCTCAATAGACTGCTCATCTCCAATATCGGCAAAGATTTCTTCAAAAACACCCACACGACTTCCCTTATCAGCTAAAATCGGCAAACCTGACTGAGCCATAACCTGTGTCAAGCCCAGAGTTTTAAGCATTATAGTCTTCCCACCTGTATTGGGACCTGTAATGACAATCGCTGTTAAATCTTGACCAAAATGGACATCATTTGCGACGGCATTTTTGACCAAAGGATGGCAGACATGGAGCAGTTGAATCTCTTGATTTTCTGACAGCTGAGGTACGACTGCTTGTCTTTCTTGGATAAAGCGGACCTTGGCACGAATCAAGTCTAGATGGCCGATAATCCAAGCATCATTGGCAATCTCAGCCGCATGAGGGCGAACACGCTCAGAAATTTCTTGGAGAATGCGAAGCATTTCATAGCGCTCATCTGCTCGCAAACTGGCAATTCCTTCGCTCAGTTTGACCACCTCACGGGGTTCGATATAGACGGTATTTCCACTAGCAGAAATATCATGAACGACACCAGCAATCTTATTGCGGTAGGTGTTTTTGACAGGTAAAACCTGACGCCCATTTCTGCTGGCAACGATTCCTTCTGTCAACATCTGGGCTTTTTGTTTGAGCAGATCCTGTAAAACATCGCGTACCTGACTCTCGCTATCATGGATTTTTCGACGGATGCGCGCCAATTCTTCACTGGCAAAATTTTCAATGAAACCTGCATCATTAAAGGCTTGGAGATTTCCTTGTAATTGCGGAAAATCGTGTAATTTCTCAAACCATAGGGCTAATTCTTCCAAGCTGACATTTTCCAGATTAGAATAAAAACTTTGCAGTTCTCGGCTAGCAAGAAGCACGCGCTTCAAGAGTAGGAACTCCTCGATATTGAGGTCCGCTCCCATCTCCAACCGCTTGCAAACTCCTGCGATTTCTTTAGTTGCAAGAATGGTAAAATGCGGTTGCTCGACAAAGAGAGCCTGCATTTCCTTCATTTCAGCAAAAGCCTGTTTGATTTTATCCGCTTTGGCAGTTGGAGCAAGCTGTCTCAATTGCTCCAAGCCCTGCTCAGTCAACAAATGGGGTTCAAACAAGGCTTTGACCTTATTGAACTCTAATGTTTCTAATATTTTCTTATTCATCTTTATTTCCTTGTCTTTGAATGTCTAGGTGTGGTATACTCAATGAAAATCAAAGAGCAAACTAGGAAGCTAGCCGCAGGTTGCTCAAAACAGTGTTTTGAGGTTGCAGATGGAAGCTGACGTGGTTTGAAGAGATTTTCGAAGAGTATTAGCTTTTTACATTCTGATAGATTCGAGTCAATCTGTAAACAAAGGGCTAGGAAAACTCCTGCCCTTTTTATCCGATTAAATTTGTCACCCAGATTTGTTTGAGCCAACTGGTTGTTACTGGTATGCTCTGGATGATGTGTTTTGCGACGATACTCTTTTCAAGAGGATTTTGTATAACTGCCATGGGGATGGTCGCCAAGATGGTCAAGGCCATTTGCAAGACAAATAAGGTCACCAACATGGACAAGATCCCTGCTGAAACTTGGAACAACTTACCACCCAGTTTTTTACTAGGAAGTAAGTGCAAAAGGAGACCAAGCAAACGACCGATGCTATAGACAATCCCAAATACAAGCAAGTAGCCGATCCCTGCGTAAAAGACCTTATCCAACTGAAAGAGTTGATCCGATGGGAAAAAGAAAGTTCCCTGACCTTCCTGCGGATTTGCATAAGGGAGCAGCAAATGAAATTTCTCTCCAAGTCCCTTATAAAACTGGCCAGCCACAAAAGCCGATGCCATGGCTGAAATCAGGTAATAAACCTGTAAGAGCAGGCCTCTCCGATAGCCGATATAAAATCCCCAAGCCAAGACCAATAGAAGAAGAAATGAAATCATAAGGAATCCTCAATCTTGCTCTGTTCTTGCTTGCAAGTCACAAGTTTGTGACGGAGTTCTTCTAATTCTTGCTCCTTATCATCAAATTCAATCTCACGGCTGAGTTGAGTTGACAAACAGTTGACTGCCAACAAAAGAGCGATTGTTTCATCATCTGCGCTAGGCATTTGTTCTTTAATTGCTTGGTATTTTTCTGTCGCAACCTTGGCGATTTCCTCCATAAAAAGGTTATCATGTTCGCTCGTCAAGGTTAATGATTTTTTCCCGAATGTAAATTTGAATCGATTTAGATTTGCCATAAAATTCACCTCACGATATTATACCAAAATTCGCTAATTTTGTCAGTTTTTACAAATTTGCCTGCTTTTATGGTACAATAGAAACTATGGCAAGTATAACACTCACACCAAGTGAAAAGGAGATTCAGGCTTTTCTTGAACACTACCAAACCAGTCTGGCTCCCAGTAAAAATCCCTATATTCGCTACTTTTTGAGACTACCTCAAGCAACGGTTTCTATCTATACTTCTGGAAAGGTCTTGCTTCAGGGTGAAGGAGCTGAGAAGTACGCCTGTTTCTTTGGCTATCAAGTTGTAGAGGAAACCAGCGGACAAAATCTCCCTTTGATTGGGACAGATGAGGTAGGGAATGGTTCCTACTTTGGTGGGCTTGCAGTTGTGGCTTCCTTTGTCACACCTGACCAGCATGCCTTCTTGAGAAAACTCGGTGTGGGGGATTCTAAGACTCTGACCGACCAAAAGATCCGTCAGATTGCCCCTATTCTCAAAGAAAAAATTCAGCACCAGGCACTGCTTCTCTCACCAAGTAAGTACAACGAGGTCATCGGAGACCGCTACAATGCTGTTTCTGTTAAGGTAGCCCTCCATAATCAGGCTATCTATCTCCTTCTTCAAAAAGGCATTCAGCCTGAGAAAATTGTGATTGATGCCTTTACCAGTGCTAAAAATTATGACAAGTACTTGGCACAAGAGGCCAATCGTTTCAGCAATCCTATCAGCTTAGAAGAAAAGGCTGAGGGCAAATACTTGGCTGTCGCAGTTTCTTCCATCATTGCGCGTGATCTCTTTCTAGAAAATCTTGAAAATCTAGGACGAGAGCTGGGCTATCAACTTCCAAGTGGAGCTGGAACGGCTTCTGATAAGGTGGCTAGCCAGATTTTGCAAGCCTATGGTATGCAGGGACTCAACTTCTGCGCCAAATTGCACTTTAAAAATACTGAAAAAGCGAAAAAACGCTTAGAAAGGTAAGTTATGAATTCATTTAAAAATTTCTTAAAAGAGTGGGGATTGTTCCTCCTAATTCTGTCATTACTAGCTTTAAGTCGTATCTTTTTTTGGAGCAATGTTCGCGTAGAAGGGCATTCCATGGATCCTACCCTAGCGGATGGCGAAATCCTCTTTGTTGTCAAACACCTCCCTATTGACCGATTTGATATCGTGGTTGCCCATGAGGAAGATGGCAATAAGGACATTGTCAAACGTGTCATCGGAATGCCTGGCGATACCATCCGTTACGAAAATGATAAACTTTACATCAATGACAAAGAGACAGATGAACCTTATCTAGCTGACTATATCAAACGCTTCAAGGATGACAAACTCCAAAGCACCTACTCAGGCAAGGGATTTGAAGGAAATAAAGGAACCTTCTTTAGAAGTATTGCTCAAAAAGCCCAAGCCTTCACAGTTGATGTCAATTACAACACCAACTTTAGCTTTACTGTCCCAGAAGGAGAATACCTTCTCCTCGGAGATGACCGCTTGGTTTCAAGTGACAGTCGTCACGTAGGTACTTTTAAAGCAAAAGATATCACAGGGGAAGCTAAATTCCGCTTCTGGCCAATCACCCGTATCGGAACATTTTAAGAGACCTAAGAGGCCGAGAATAAAGAATCTCAGCCTCTTCTTCTATCGTGAGAAGATGATTCTTTAGTACCAATTCGATTAAAACAGATACAAAGTTAACTCTCACCTATTCATACAAAGGAATTTTATGGAAGTTTATTTTTCAGGAACCATTGAACGGATTATTTTTGAAAATCCCAGCAATTTTTATCGCATCCTTCTCCTAGAAATCGACGATACAGACGCAGAGGATTTTGATGATTTTGAAATCATTGTCACGGGCACCATGGCTGATGTGATTGAGGGAGAAGACTATACTTTTTGGGGACAAATTGTCCAGCACTCCAAGTATGGAGAACAACTGCAAATCAGCCGATATGAACGCGCAAAACCAACTAGCAAGGGATTGGTCAAGTACTTTTCAAGTAGCCATTTCAAGGGGATTGGTCTTAAGACAGCTCAGAAAATCGTGGATACCTATGGCGACAATACCATTGACGAAATTCTGCAACACCCAGAAAAGCTAGAAGGCATTGCAGGACTATCTTCAAAAAATCGCGAGGCTTTCGTCTCCACTCTCCGCCTCAACTACGGAACCGAGATGGTTTTGGCCAAACTTGCCAACTACGGCATTCCCAACAAACTAGCCTTTCAGATTCAAGACTTTTATAAGGAAAAAACCCTTGATGTGGTTGAAAATTATCCCTACCAACTAGTTGAGGATATCAAGGGTTTAGGCTTTACTATTGCTGACCAATTAGCGGAAGAACTAGGCATCGAAAGTCAAGCCCCTGAACGCTTCCGCGCCGGTCTAGTTCATAGTCTTTTTCAGGCCTGTATGGAAACAGGGGACACCTATATTGAAGCACGGGATTTGCTAGAACAAACCCTTACTCTCCTTGAATCTTCTCGTCCCGTGGAACTGGACCCCAGCCAAGTAGCCCAAGAACTCTCCTACCTGATTGAAGAAGACAAGGTTCAGCAGATTGATACAAAAATCTTTGATAACAGTCTCTTTTTCGCTGAGGAAGGCATCCGCAGTCACTTGGTTCGTATCCTTGAAAAAGGAAAACAGAAGAGTCATGATTTAGAAACCATTCAAAAACATATCGCTACTGTCGAAGAAGATCTGGAGATTGAGTATGATAGCATTCAAAAACAAGCTATCTGTGACGCTATCCAGAACAAGGTCTTTATCCTAACAGGTGGACCCGGTACTGGTAAGACGACTGTTATCAATGGGATTATCGCTGTTTATGCCATTTTAGAAGGACTTGACCTCAGGAAAAAAAGCAACTTACCTATTCTTCTTGCCGCTCCAACTGGTCGAGCCGCTCGGCGCATGAATGAATTGACAGGCTTGCCTAGCGCGACCATACACCGTCATTTAGGAATGACAGGTGACGATGACACCAGTCATCTGGAAGATTATCTGGATTCCGACTTTATTATCGTGGATGAATTTTCTATGGTGGATACTTGGCTGGCCAATCAACTCTTTTCCAATATCTCTTCTAACAGTAAGATTCTAATCGTAGGCGACAGCGATCAGCTACCGTCTGTCAGCCCTGGACAGGTTCTAGCGGATCTGCTTCATATTCCCTTGATTCCTCAGACTCGCTTGGAAAAAATTTACCGGCAAAGCGAAGAATCAACCATCGTCACCCTAGCTAGTCAGATTAGACAGGGTATCTTGCCAGCTGATTTCACCCAGAAAAAAGCAGACCGTTCCTACTTTGAAATTGCTAGCGGACATATTCCTGCTACGATTGAGAAAATCTTAGGCGCTGCCCTAAGAAGTGGTATCCCTGCCCGTGATATCCAAGTTCTGGCGCCCATGTACCGAGGAACAGCAGGGATTGATGCCATCAACCAACTCATGCAAGACATCCTTAATCCACCACAAAAAGACCAACTCAGTTTTGAAGCTCCCCAGTGCCACTATCGTAAGGGCGACAAGGTCATTCACTTGGTCAATGATGCTGAAATCAATGTCTTTAATGGAGATTTAGGAACTATCACAGACCTGATTCCTGGTAAATACACCGAGTCGAAACAAGACGAAATTGTCATTGATTTTGATGGCAACGAGGTCTCTTACCCACGTAACGAATGGTACAAAATTCGCTTGGCCTATGCCATGAGTATCCATAAGTCCCAGGGAAGTGAGTTCCCTGTTGTCATCCTACCTATCACTAGTGCTAGTAGGCGTATGCTGGAGCGCAATCTCATCTATACAGCCATTACACGCGCCAAAAGCAAGCTTATCTTACTAGGCGAATTACAAGCCTTCGACTATGCTACCCAACACATCGGAACTGCCCGAAAAACCTATCTGATCGAACGCTTCAGTGATTTAATTGAAAATATTGAGGAAAATAAACAATCTATCTCTGAAACTGCCACATCAAGTACCTCTGAACCATCCTACATCCTAACCGAAGAAAACTGGGACAGCATCCCAGCCATGATTGGGATTACAGACGCAGACCTCAAAGAGATTTTTGGAAAATAGTGCATAAGAAAACCCACCAATTCAGGTGGGATTTTTGTTTATTAATACTCAATGAAAATCAAAGAGCAAACTAGGAAGCTAGCCACAAGCTGTACTTGAGTACGGTAAGGCGACGCTGACGTGGTTTGAAGAGATTTTCGAAGAGTATAAGATTATTTAACTGTTGCTGTGCTTGTAATCAATTCAACAGCTTTTTTAATTGTGATGTCGTGTTTCAACATATCAGCTGAAAGCAAGCTTTGTACTTGTGCAACTTCCATGTTGTAATCTGCAGCCAATTGCTCGATTTCTTTTTGGATTTCTTCTTCTGAAGCATCAAATCCTTCAGCTTTGGCAACTGCTTCGATAACAAGGTTAGTCTTAGTACGTGACTCAGCTTCTCCCTCGTATTGTTTGTGAAGATCTTCTTGAGTAGTTCCAGTGATTTGGAAATACATGTCAGGGTTGATACCTTGACGTTGCAAGTTTCCAAGGAATTCGTTTACTGAACGGTGAACTTCTTCATGGATCATTTCTTCTGGAAGTTCTACGATTTCAGCGTTTTCTACAGCTTTATCAATTGCTACACCTTCAACTGCATCCTTGTATGCTTCTTCTTTAGCTGCAGCCAATTCCTTGCGGTATTTTTCTTTCAATTCAGCAAGTGTTTCAACTTCTTCGTCGATGTCTTTTGCAAGCTCGTCGTCAAGAGCTGGAACTTCTTTAGCTTTTACTTCGTGGATAGTTGTTACGAATTTAGCTTCTTTACCTGCAAGGTCTTCTGCTTGGTAGTCCTCTGGGAATGTTACGATAACATCAACAGTTTCACCAGCTGAGTGACCTACCAATTGGTCTTCGAAACCAGGGATGAATTGACCTGAACCAAGTCCAAGTGAGAAGTTTTCCCCTTTTCCGCCATCAAATTCAACACCATCGATAGAACCAACGAAGTCGATGACAACAGTGTCGCCGTTTTCAGCAGCAGCTTCTTTGATAACCAATTCAGCCAAGTTGTTGCGTTCGCGTTCGATACGCTCTTCAACGTCAGCATCAGTTACTTCTTTTTCTAGATCAACTGATACTTCAAGGTTTTTGTAGTCACCCAATTTTACTTCAGGTTTTGTAACCACTTCAGCAGTGATAACCCAGTCTTGACCTTTTTCCATTGAAATTACGTCAATTTTTGGTTGAGCAACGACTTCAAGACCAGCTTCTTTTACAGCTGCTTCATAAGCGTTTGGCAAAAGAGCGTTCATAACGTCTTGGTAAAGTGACTCTTCACCAAATTTTTTGTCGAAGATAGGGCGTGGAAGGTGACCTTTACGGAAACCTGGAACATTAAGAGATTTCTTCACTGAGTTGAAGACACGATCCAATTCTGGTTTGATTTGGTCTTGAGAGATAGTGAAAGTCAAGACTCCGCGGTTTGTTTCTTTGTTTTCAAATGATACAGACATTCTGTCATTTCTCCTTAAAATTTTTTAAATACAGTCTATTATAACATAAACGAGCGATTTTTTTCAAGTAATGAATGCGCTTTTCAATGACGCTAGAGGTACTTGCTTGCTTCTTTGATACTAAGGTCAGCCATTCTTTCCTTGTTTTTCTCAATAAAGCCTGCTACCCAAATTGGATTGGTTTTGGAGTAGTCTCTTAGAGCCCAGCCAATGGCTTTATTGATAAAGAATTCTGTTTGATTCAAATTATGAAGCAGAATCTTTTCCAGTAATTGAACATTGGTCTTCTCTTTTCTTAACAACTGGTGGTCAATAGCAACGCGTCTCAACCAGATATTGTCTGACAGGCTCCATTGGAGGATTATTTTTTCCAGTTCCTGCTTCTCATACACCAAACTCCCTACTACTCGATCTAGGATATCCACCGTATCCCACCAAGACTTGGTGACAACCAACTGCTCTAGCTTAAGCAAATCGCTGTCCTTTAGATAAGACTGCATGGCTTTCAAATAATTGGCGGCCACATACTGGTATTCTCTAGACTCTTTTTCCCAGCAAGTATCTACAAAATCCCAATCGATAATCTTTGTTTTTTTCGCTTCTGGAAAGTATTTTTTATAGAGTTTATTTCTTTCTGGCGCCGCAACGCCTAGAAAGGAAAATTGATGGCGCATATAGGCCTCCATAGGCCCTGCTTTTTTAGGATTTTTTGCTGCTTCTAGCTCCTCAAGTAAATCTGTTAGACTCATCTAAAACTCCTCATGCCCCACCAAGTGGTGCTGAAAGGCATAGACTGCAGCCTGGGTACGATCGCTAACCTCAAGTTTGGCAAGAATGTTAGACACGTGCGTCTTGACCGTCTTGAGAGAGATAAACAGTTCGTCTGCGATACGCTGATTTTCGTAGCCCTTGGCGATGAGTTGGAGAACATCTCGCTCACGCGCAGTCAAGTCCTCATGTAGTTCTATGTGATTGCGGTGGTACTCGACCTTCTTGCTGACCTCTTGCTCAATAGCCAACTCGCCAGCAGCTACCTTACGGACAGCATGGAGCAATTCGTCTGCACTAGAAGTCTTGAGCATATAGCCCCGAGCACCGGCATTTAAGACAGGCATGATTTTTTCATTGTCCAAATAAGAGCTCACAATCAAAATCTTGGCTTCAGGCCATTCTTTGAGGATGGCCAAGGTCGCATCAATCCCATTCATCTCAGGCATGACGATATCCATGACAATAACATCCGGACGCAATTCCAATGCCAACTCAATGCCTTGAGATCCGTTTGCCGCCTCGCCCACTACTTCTACATCATCTTGGAGGTCAAAGTAACTTTTCAAGCCCAATCGGACCATTTCGTGGTCATCTACTAGTAAAATTTTCATCTTTACTCCTTTATCATTCCTTACCTAACAGGGGATACGGATATCAACTGCCAGCCCTTGCTTGGGAGCTGTTAATAACTGAACCGTCCCTGCCATATCTTCAACCCGCTCCTTGATATTGCGGAGTCCATAACTCAGGTCATCTAAACTCCCCAACTGGAAACCAATCCCATTATCCACCACCTTCAGTTGCAATTCAACATCTGTCTGATAGAGATAGACATCCAGACAAGAGGCCTGGGCATGGCGGAGGGTATTGCTGATTAACTCTTGCAGGATACGGAAAATATGCTCCTCGATTTTCTTAGGCAATTTCGTCACGTTTTGCTTGAAACTAACCTTGAGATCACTCTTCTCCTCAAGCTCTTTTAAGAGGATTTGAATTCCCTCAACCAGACTCTTCTGCTCCAGTTCAACTGGTCGCAAATGCAAGAGCAAGACCCGTAAATCCTTCTGGGCTGTTTCTAAAATAGCTGTGACGCTCTGCAACTGGGTCTGCATCTTTTCTCTATCCAATTTCAAAGACTGCTGGCTGATACCTGACAAAATCATGTGGGCCGCAAACAACTCCTGACTGACTGTATCGTGCAAATCCCGAGCAATCCGCTTCCGTTCTTTCTCGATGATTTCCTCTTCCTGAGCAAGACTCTGATTTTCTGCTTTTTGAAGAGCTTCTGTCAAAAGGTTAAGTTTACCTGACAAGGACTTGAAACTGGCATCCAAATCTGGATCTGCAATCTGAACCACTTCTTGCCCTGCCAACAAACGCTTAAGATTAGTCTGCATTTTTCTTAGAGAAAGCTCTTCAACACCTCTCCAAAACAGGACTAAGAGAAAGGTCATGGACATGCTGAATACCAACAATAAAAAGACAAATTTTTCTGTTTTTTCGACATCATGTAAGAAAATAGACCAGTCAAAATCAAGGATTTCCAGCAAGCTGTGAGAGAAAAATAAGACAAACAGGACGGAGAGGAGAGCAATGATTACATAGGCTTGTTTTTTCATCCTCTGATCACCTCCACATCTCCAATCATAGTGGTCAAGAAAATCTTGACACTCTTATTACTCTTGAGATAGTCTCTTGTTTCTTGATGACAGTGTTCATTGCGGAGGGCTCGCTTGGGCTGGTTGAAAAAAGTCAAATCACCATAGAGACAGTTAACGCTGAGACTGACTTCCACATCTACAGGTACAATGATTTTGGTCGTTCCTACCATCTTTCTGAGGATAATGACATTGTCATGATTGGTTAGAATCACCCTCTCCAGATGAATAGTGTCCTTACCCATGAGGCGAAAGAGATTGATATCATCAAACTGGCAAGTCTGGTAACTTGAAAAATGATGGAGATTTCCAAACCAACGATTTTTCTCCTTCTTAACCGTCACCACTTCTTCAAAAACCAAATTGGTCTGCTCTTTTTCCTGGTTCATCATCGGATAAAGAAGAAAGAGGCTATAGATGACCGCAACAAAAATAGCTAGAATCACAAAAGGGTTGAGCATGACGATGAAAAAGAAGAGAATGGTTGCCACCACTAAAAGAAGATTATTGCCCTCTTTACCAGTGTAATAACGAATCAAAAGCAAAAAGAGGAATAGAATCAGCAGAAAACGCGAAAAATGCTCTGAAACCATCAAAATCAGAGCTCCTGTCAAAAGACAGGCTTCGATAAATAAAAAGATTTTAAATTTTCTCATAGGTTCATCCTCTCCCTTCTATTTTATCACAATTCAAAAAAGTCACCTCAGTCTAAAGATGGAAAAAAGGCGGTGGTTACGCCTTTTTCATCTGATCCTTTGCTTCTTTTAATTTTCCATAAAGAAGATAGTCTACTTTTTGCAGATCTGCTATGGTGGCACAATTAAGGGCACACATAATCAAACGCAGATCGTCTTTCCAGCCTTGGACAATACCAATCACTTCTTCGACTGTGTAGTTTTCAATCAATTCCAGAATTGTTCGAGACAGTCCTACAGCCTTAGCCCCAAAGACCAAGCACTTAATCATATCCAGCGGATTGCGAACACCTCCACTAACCAAGAGTTCAACCTTGTCTTTCCAGTCTTGGGCATTGAGAAGGACTTGCATGGTAGACTGGCCCCATTGATTGAGGTAATCACGTTGACCACTGCGACGGTTTTCGATATAGGCAAAGCTGGTACCACCACGACCTGATAGATCCACTGTACGAACACCCAATTCATAGGCTCTTTCAATGGTCTTCACATCCATTCCAAAGCCCACTTCCTTGAGGACAATGGGAACAGGAATTTGCTTGCTATAGTCTGCTAGATGCGATTGCCAGCATCTGAACTTCCTTTCCCCCTCTGGCATCAGTAATTCCTGCATAACATTGACATGCACTTGCAAGAGAAGAGGATGCATCTCTTCTACAGTCTGAAGTCCCAACTCAATCGGCTTATCCAATCCAATATTGGTTCCAAGAAGGAGATTTGGATGACTAGACTTGACAGAAAAAGAGTCATCTGATGGATCCTTGAGGGCTGCGCTATAAGAACCTGTTACAAATAAAATACCACAGGCTTCCGCCACTTGAGCCAGCTTTTGATTGATTTCTCTCCCCTTATCGCTTCCACCCGTCATGGCATTGATATAAAAAGGAAAATCCCACTTTCGACCAGCAAACTCTGTCGACAGATCGATTTCATCCAGGTCGTAAAGAGGCAAGGAAGAATGAATCAACTCCACCTCATCAAAGCTATTATAGGAACTTTTCTGCTCAAGGGCATAGCGGATGTGCTCATCCTTACGATTTGTCGTCATGTCCTATCCTTTCTTGGTATAAGAGCTCAATCCCCAGATCGGCCCAACGGTTTTTTAGAGTTTCAGTTGATTGCTCATCAAAACTCAAGGCAATACCACAATCACCACCACCAGCACCGCTACTCTTGGCAACAACCTGCAAATCTTGACTAGCTGTCTTCAACTGTCTAAGCGAAGGCGTGTAAATATCTGCGCTCAAGCTTTCTAAGAGCTTGCTGGCTACTTCTACTTGCTCGATAATTTTTTCTGATTCCCCCTGCTCCAAAGCTTCTACCAAAGAAACCACCGTTTCTTTTGAGGAACTTAAAAAATTCTGATTGATATTTTGCTTGATTTGTTGAACCATATCACTCGATACAGCCACTTCCTTGGTCCATCCCACTAGGAAATCACATTCTAGGGCTGGTTTCACTTGTGAAATTGAAAAGCCCCAATCACGCTCTAAAACAGTCGCTAAGTTTTCTTCTTCCAACCAAGCAGCCACCCTCCGGCGATCAAATGACTGGTAAAGAACCAAATCCTCTGCTACAATACAGGCGAGGTCACCCATAGAACCATTGTCTCCTCGCTTGAGCAAAACAGCACTGGCTAGCTTGAATAAGAGAGTCTGATCAACCGAAAGATTATACAGAGCCAGCAAAGTCTTGACAACCAAGACAACGACACTGCCACTAGAGCCTAAACCAAACTTTTTCCCTTCTCGTTCCATTTTTCCACGGATTTCTAGAGAAAAAGGTCGCAAGGTCTGCCCACGATAAACGAGGAAATCTTGCACTAAAGCAATCGTTTCTTGAATCAAGCTGTAGTCAGGATTTGGTGTCAAGTCCACTACGAAATCAAACATATCTGAGTAGATACGGTAACTATCAGAAAAAGCAATCTCGCCCTTCATATAGATGGGAATGGCCTTTATCAAGGCCAACTGCCCTGGCTCTAAAATAGCATATTCACCTGCCCAATAGAGCTTTCCGCAAGTTTTAACAGCAATCATCTTGACTCAAATCCTTTGTTTTTGACACAATCAAGCGATAATGTTGACCAAAAATTTCTGATAAATGCTCCAAGTCTTTCTCCTGACAGAGGACCTTGACATTGGGACCGGCATCCATAGTAAAGTAGCAGGCTTCTCCTTGCTCACGGAGCTGGCGGACAAAGTCCATGGCTTCATAAGATGCATCGTTCAGATAAGAGAAAGCTGGTGATGCTGTTTTGGTTGTAGCGTGCATAGCAAGGGCATTTTCCTCTGTTAACTCCCCAACCTTGGCAAAATCATTCTCTTTGAGATAAACCAGCATATTCTGATAATCCTTCTCAGACTGACGAACCCAGTCGTCAAAGGTCGTCGAGGTTTCCACACAAAGTTTCATCCCATCACGGCTAGAAATTGGTTTTTTCTTGTCCTCCAGCACCAACATAATCATAGCTAGTTTCAAGTCTGTTTCTACAGGGTAAATTTCTCCGCTATCCTTATCCCAAGCACCTAGTGGTCCATAAAAACTCCGAGAAGAAGAACCTGATGCAAACTTAGCCTCCTGCGCCAACTGACTTCTATCCAAACCAAGCTTGAAATAAGCATTACAAGCCTTGACTAAGGCGGACAAACCGCTAGAACTTGAGGATAAGCCCGCTGCCGTAGGCATATTGTTTTGAGTGTCAATACGAACAAAGCCTTCCCCAGCTGGACGGTAGCGGTCAATAATCTTACTCATCTTAGCATGCTCAGCCTCATTTTGTAGCTGACCATTGATATAAAATGCATCAGCAGTCGCGTCCATCGGTAGCGGCGACAAAGTCGTCTCTGTATACATATTTTCCAAAGTCAGAGAAATACTGCTAGTAGCAGGCACCATCTCTTTTTCTTTTTTCTTTCCCCAATATTTGATAATAGCAATATTTGCGTAGGAACGTACTGTTACAGGCTCTCTATCCATGTCTGAACAGCTCCTTTCTCTTCTAATTTTTCTGCTAATTCTTGAGCTTGTGTCAAATTGTCTGCCAAGGCTATGATACAGCCTCCAAGCCCACCACCACTCATCTTGGCACCCAGAGCACCATGGTTAAGAGCCGTTTCTACCAGATGATCTGCCTCAGGGCTACTAACACCAATTTCTTTTAAATGTAAATGCGCTTGACTAAGGATTTGTCCCAGCCCTTCAGCATCTTTTTGTGAAATCGCTTCTTCTGCCTGCTGGGTCAATTCTCCCAAGGCATGTAAAAACGGTAGGGCATCCTTGCCCTTACTTTGAACCACTTGGATGGCTTCACGAGTATGGCCATAAACACCCGTATCGGCAATCACCAAATAGGCAGATAAATCCATCTCAAGCTCTGTAAATCCTACATTCTTAATAAATCGAATAGGCTGGTCACTGAGACAGGTCTTAGCATCTAAACCACTTGGATTCATATGGGCAATCATCTCCGCCCGATTGACCAAGATTTCTAGTACATCATGAGGCAGGTCGGCTTGATAGTAGTCAAATACCGCACGAATAGCCGCTATGCTGATAGCAGCTGACGAACCCATTCCCCGTTTTTCAGGGATAGCCGAGTCAATCTCGCAGCGAATGCAGGCTTCTTTGATATCCAAATACTCCAACGAAGCATAAACTGCCATGGACAAGGTATCCTCCTCATAAAGACGCCAAGGACTCGCTGCAGGAACTACCTTACAAGTCACCTCCACCTCCAAAAGAGGCAGGGAAATGGCAGGATAACCGTAAACGACTGCATGCTCCCCTATTAAAATTATCTTACTATGTGCCTGACCGACACCAATTTTTTTTATCATTTTTTCCTTTTACTAGACGAAAAAGCCGTCTCATTTTTTCATACAAATATTTATTCTTTCCTATCTATTTTATTATATTTTCACAAAAAAAGCGATTGTTTCCTTCACAATCGCCTCTTTCATTATTGGACCCATTCGCCGTTATAGTTGACGTAGTAGCCATCTACAGTGGTATTCACTGCCAAAGCACCTGAGCTATAAGCATAGTACCATTTGCCATTGACCTGGAACCAACCTGTCTTCATATCTCCATTACTTGCATTTAGGTAGTACCAAGTTGAACCATCTTTCACCCAACCAGTTGCCATAGCTCCTGATGAACGGAGATAGTACCACTTGTTACCAAGATATTGCCAGTCTGTTTTCATATCGCCATTTTCAGCATCTAAATAGTACCAAGTTGAGCCTTCCTGATACCAGCCAGTTGTCATAGCTCCTGATGAACGGAGGTAGTACCATTTATTGCCAAGTTGTTTCCAACCAGTTTGCATGATACCAGTTGTTGGATCTAGATAGTACCAAGCTGAACCATCATTTATCCAACCTGTACGTATTTCACCACCAATATAGTCTTCTCCATTAATTTCTGTTTTAGCTAGATAATACCAGTTAGACTGGTCATAAAGCCAACCTGTCTTTAAAGAATGATCTTGATTAAAGTAATAGTTCGTGTAAAAACTCTTCTCTTCTTTATCTTCCGGATTTGTACGTTTTTCCCCATACTTTCTTCCAACGCTGTCTTTAGTTTTAACCTCTAATGCTTCCCAACCAACAAACTCTTGTAGCACTCCATTTTTGTCAAAGTAGTACCATTCTGGCATTGGGGAACCTTCTAATCTTATACCATTAGGATAAGGACCAATTGTACTACCTTTAGATGGAAACGGAATATATTGCCAGCCGACCACCATCTCTCCAGATAAAGGATCAAAATAATAGTACTTCCCATCAATCACTCGCCAGTAGGTTTCTTTTAGGTCCCCCTTCTTGTAGTAGGTTCTACCATTTTCTTGGACAAATTGCCAGCCTTCTGAATCAGCATCATCCGCCAATACTGCACTTGTTGCTAGCAAACCGAAGAAAAAGACTGCTAATGCGATTTGCATCAATTTTTTTATTATTTTCATTAGACCTATCCTCCATAACTGATTATAGCAAAGACCAAACCGCATGTCAATATATAGAGAACTCCCTCAAAAAAAGCAGTTACATAACCGCAACTGCTCTCTATTCTTGCATGGTGTAACCAACACCACGAACGGTTTTAATGTAGCTTTTTTGACCTTTTACATCAAGCTTGCTACGTAGATAACGGATATAGACATCCACGATATTGGTTTCGGTCGCACTTTCATACTTCCAGACACTTTCCAACAACTGCTCACGAGTCAGGACTTTCTTGCTTCCCATAAGAGTAGCCAAAAGGTCATACTCACGACGAGTCAGAGCAATCATTTCCTCGCCACGATAAACTGTGTGATGCTCTACATCCATACGCAGATTGCGATAAGACGTTGGAACCTTCATCTGACTACAATGCTGGTCGATAAAGTCCCGACCTCGGAAAATCGCTGAAATACGAGCCACCAAATTATCAATAATAACCGGCTTATAGATGTAAGAAACGGCAAAGCGTTGGATTATCTCAATCTGATCTTGCAAGTCTTCGCGATGGTCCAAGACCATGATGACTGAGGCTGGCTTAGTCCGACTCAGCTTGTCTGCAAAATCCTGGGCCGTCATATCCCCCAGATGAGCATTCAATAAAATCAAGTCATAGTCTGTCTGAAGAGCAACGGAGAGGGCTTTTTGCCCCTCCTCAACCTGATCAACTCGGTATTGCTCTTTTTGGAGTTCCAAACTTAAAAAATGAGCTAGATTTCGTTCTTTCTCAAGTAATAAAATCCGTTTCCCCATGGCAGACCTACTTATTTTTCGTCATACCAAGAGTAGTGGAAGGTTCCTTCTTTGTCTTTACGTTGGTAAGTGTGGGCACCAAAGTAGTCACGTTGCGCTTGGATCAAGTTAGCTGGAAGGTCAGCTGAACGGTAGCTATCAAAGTAAGTAATAGCTGCTGAGAAAGTTGGCACTGGCACACCAGCTTGAACAGCAAGAGCTACGATATCACGCACTGCTTGTTGATACTTAGTAGTAACATCCAGGAAGTACTCATCCAAAAGAAGGTTAGCAAGGTCTGCATCACGGTTGTAAGCATCTGTAATCTTTTGCAAGAAACGAGAACGGATGATACAGCCATCGCGCCAGATAGATGCGATATCTGCAAATGGCAAGTTCCAGTTGTTTTCTTTAGAAGCTACACGCAATTGCGCAAAACCTTGTGCGTATGAAATGATTTTTGAGAAGTAAAGGGCTTGACGGATTTTTTCAATCAACTCAGCCTTGTCTCCTTCAAATTTGAAGGCAGCTGGTTTTGGAAGAACCTTGCTTGCATGCACACGTTCTTCTTTGTAAGTTGAAATGTAACGTGCAAATACTGACTCAGTGATGAGTGACAATGGCACACCAAGGTCAAGAGATGATTGGCTAGTCCATTTACCAGTTCCCTTATTACCTGCAGCATCAAGGATGTAGTCTACGATTGGTCCATCTTGGCCTTCATCGTCTTTACGACTCAAGATATCAGCTGTGATTTCGATCAAGTAGCTGTCCAATTCACCCTTGTTCCACTCAGTAAAGATTTCAGCCATATCTTCTGCAGAAAGGCCTAGCAAGTGTTGCATCAAGTCATAGCTTTCTGCAATCAATTGCATGTCACCATACTCGATACCGTTGTGGACCATTTTCACATAGTGACCAGCTCCATCAGGACCGATGTAAGTCACACATGGTTTGCCATCTTCTGGTGCTTTAGCTGAGATTTCTTCAAGAACATCCGCAACCAATTCGTAGGCCTCTTTTTGTCCACCAGGCATGATAGAAGGACCTTCAAGGGCACCTTTTTCACCACCAGAAACCCCAGTACCGATAAAGTTGATACCTGAGTTTGCCAGTTCTTCATTACGACGGATTGTATCTTTGTAGAAAGTGTTTCCTCCGTCGATCAAGATATCACCCTTGTCAAGGTGTGGAAGAAGGGCTTGAATTGTAGCATCTGTACCAGGTCCAGCTTGAACCATGAGCATGATACGACGAGGTTTTTCGATTGAGTTTACAAAACTTTCAACGTCATAGCTTGGTACAAAGTTCTTTTCAGGATGGCAAGCAATTACATCTTCAGTTTTTTCTTTACTACGGTTGTAAATAGCAACTGTGTAACCACGAGATTCAATATTAAGGGCAAGGTTACGACCCATTACGGCCATACCTACGACACCAAAGTTAGCTTTTGTCATTTGACACTCCTCTTGTTTAATTTGTTTTATTTTATCATTTTTACTTTTGAAAAGAAAGAATTTTGTAACGACTGCTTAGTAGTCCAAAGCATCCGCATGTCCAGAACCATTTCCAACAAAGTATCCTGTCTTACAGTTAAGGGTAAAGAGATAGGTTCCATCTGGCTTGTAGAGGTTGTAATAACCATTGCCATTAACGATATTAACACGTTCAAGGATATATTGGTTACCAGTGATATAACCACGTGAGCGTGAAGTCGCTAGGATTTTTTCCAAGACACCATCCGCGAAATCCCAGGCAGAATTATTGCTATCATCAACAGCTGATTGATTGAACGGCACACGACTCGAAGCTCTCTGGAGGTCAACTCCAGAACTTGATAAACCGCCATGGCTATCATCACGTGCAGAAACTGAACTATTTGTTGAGGCGTTTGAAGATGGACTAGTGTTGTCTGTAGTGCTCTCTGTTGATGAACTTGAACTTTCTTGACTTGAGCTTGAGCTAGAACTTGAAGGAGCTGTTTGTTGACTCTTACCTAGACTAATAGCCTTATCTAGTAATTTATCAAGCTCCGTATTTCCAGTTTTAATATCTGTAAATTTAGCATCCGATTTAGCTTTAGCGTTAGTGTCCAAAACACCATCAACAATAGCTGGCTTCTCAAACTGAGCATTTACATCTTGAATAGCCTTGATTTGAGTTGCTAGGCTATCATACTTAGATTTTGCAAGCGTATATTCGCGACTACCTTCTAGCTTATCAAGCAAGGTTTTCAGTTGACTCAGTTTATCAAACTGGCTATTCTTCAAAGCCGTTTTGTTGCTATCTGTATAGAAGGCATCATATAAATTATTGAATTCTTCCACATCTGACTGCGTATTTGTAGTTGATTGAGAAGTTTGGATTTCCTTGGTCGAACGATCCACTTGACGATAAACATAATAACCAGTTCCAAGGATAAGAACCACTAAGGCTGCTAGAATACCGTAAAGCACCCATTTCTTCTTACTATTTCCATCTTCACTATCTGTCACTCGATAAAGTGTTGGGATATCTTCAGTCTCAAAGGCTTCAACAAGAGGAGTTTCTGAAACTCGTGTTAATTCTAAATCATCAAACTGACTCAACTCATCTTCTGGAGCTGGAGAAGTTACTCCTGTTTCCTCACGAAGCTCTTGAAGTAAATTATCCAGAGTCTGAGTCTCCTCTATCTCTTCCATCTCTTCTTTTTCAACTAAATCATCCTTGCTAAACTGACGCGTTTCAAACTTATCTGCCTCAATTTCATCTTTATGTTGTTTCACATACTTGTCCAAGATAGAATCTCCAGGCAATACACCTGCTTCCACCTCTTCATTTTTTAGCATGGCTTCTCCAACCGTTAGCTCTTTGGCATCATCAAAATCAAATTGCGCTTCTTGATGTTCTGTTATATGACGATCATGTCTTTTCTTACTCATGAGTTTTCCTTCCTACTTTACTTCCTGACGTTTAACACGCTGACCGAAATATTGATACAAATCAACTTTTAAAGTTCCATTGTACAACTTGCGCTTCTTGTCCGCCTGACTGCCGTACTTGGTCTCAAAGGCTTCATCACTAGTTAGGATAAATTTGCTCCACGTTTTCAGCGGTGCAAATACTTGCCCCATCTCAGCATAGAGTTTGGTAACTCCTGCATCATCTGACAAGCGTTCCCCATAAGGTGGGTTAGAGATAATCACTCCATTGATTTTATCGGAACGCAAATCCTGCACGCGCATCTGCTTAAAGGTAATATCTCCTGCAACACCTGCTACTTGAGCATTGGCCTTAGCAATTTCCACCATACGTGCATCGATATCGCAGCCCATGATATCTAGCTCAAGCTCACGATCTACTTTTTTGGCTGCTTCTGTGCGAACTTCTTGAATCAAGCGATCGCTAATCCAGTTCCATTCCTCAAAGGCAAAGGAGCGACGAAGACCAGGCGCCATCTTTCTAGCAATCATAACTGCCTCGATACAGAAAGTCCCCGAACCACAGGTCGGATCAATCAAGGGCTTGTCTGGATACCAGTTAGAGAGTTGCAAAATAGCTGCTGCCATGTTTTCCTTGATAGGAGCCCCACCTTTTTCAGTACGATAGCCACGTTTAAAGAGGCTAGACCCGGTCGTATCAATCATGACAGTTGCGACATCTTTCAGAATAGAAACCTCAATCTTAAACTCAGGACCAGTTTCCATCAAGGGGACACCTTCTGGACGGACATAGTGTCTCTGCAACTTCTTAACAACGGCCTTCTTTGAAATAGCCTGTACACTGGGTTCATTGTGTAGCTTAGATTTCACACATTTGGCTTTTGAAATCGGGAATCGAGCTCCAAGTGGTATATAATTTTCCCAATCTAGAGCGAAAACTCCTTGAAAGAGCTCCTCAAAAGTCTTAGCTGGGAACGTTCCTACGATAATCTTGATACGATCTGCTGCCCGAAGCCAGAGGTTGGTTTCGATAATGGCTCTCACGTCTCCTTGAAAACGAACACGTCCATTTTCAACCTGACAATCGTAGCCCAACTCTCGCAATTCACGTCCCACAACAGCCTCAAGACCCGCTGCAGCAGTCGCGATTAAATTAAATTCTTTTTTCATTTTCAGTCTTATAAGACCTTTCTATATGTCCACTTTAAAAAATGAGGTTGAGAAAATTTTCTCAGCCCCAACCTATATGCAATTTTCTATAAGCCATGTTTTGTTCCAGAAGTGACTAGGACCACTTCCTTCGATAATCATCTGTCTACCACTAACAGCTTACAGCTGATAGCAGTCAGAGTACTACGTTCGTTTCCGTGTACTCCATGCCCCGACCGAAATTTGGGTTGCTAGCTTGAGGGGTTTACCGCGTTCCACTCTCTCTGTTTCCAGAAAGACTCCGTCACTGTGGCACTTTCAAGCCTACTCTGGCTTATCCAAGGACTTAGCCATTTCAACTGCCGTAACGATTTCTCGTCCCTAGGCTTATGGTTTCGCCTAGCACAAACACTACAGGCATCACAGCCTGTGCTAGCATGGACTTTCCTCATGAAAAGAAATTCTCCTCACGCGATTATCCAAAAATTGCACTTTTCAAATAAGCTCTTATAAATCAGAGTTATCCAAAATTTGTTTACCAAATACTTCTTTCTCAAGACGATTTAGTCGTTTCAAAATATCAAAATTCGTCATAGAAGTTGTTGCTGTCATTTCAAGCGGTTCTGCTTGAACAGATGCAGATTCAGGCTTGCGAGACAATTCTTCCTTCAACTCTGCAATTTCTTGACGGAGAGACTTGACTAAGGCAGCATAAGTTTCATAGTCCTTGATGACATCGTCCAAAAATTCATCAACTTCAACCTTACTATATCCACGGACTTCACGTCCAAACTCTTGCTCAAAAATATCTTTTGCTGAAAAAATAATACTTGCCATCTCTCTCTCCATTCTCGGTTTCTAATAGTATTATTATATAAAAAAAGGCAAACAAAAATCAAGGTCAAAGGCTTACTTTTCAGAAAAATTTTCTGCTAGCTCATTTAAGTCTTCAAACGTTAGCCTTTTTATGCGATAACCTTCCTGATTTTTCATCAAGGTATCCATAAATTTTAATTTGGTCTCATTTTCTGGATCATAGAAAAAATAAGCTAAATCAGTATTTTCCAGTAAAAATCGTTGGTAGTCTCGTAGTTGCCCCATATGTTCATATTTAGGATAGGCATATTTGACAAAATCTACCTGTTTAAATTGATTAAGTTTAAGCTGATTCGCTTCATTCCAATTTTCCCCGTGTGTTTCAAAATCAAAAATGGTCGCTAGGTTGAAATCATATTCTTCTTTCATTTCATTTGCAACATCAAGCACCCATGATTCAAATCCCAAGTTCCCTGTAAAGACCAGCCAATTAATCCCTTCTTCAGCCAAACTTTCTAAATCACGGCGAATGGCTTTCTTTATAATTTTTAACCTGATATCTTTTTCGTTAAAGACACCCAAGTCAAAATTAGAATATCCCATAATTAAAGCTGTAGTCATTTTTACACCTTTCTTTCTATTTTTATGGTATAATAGAGTGATGTTATTGTACCAATAAGGAGAAATATGGTCAACTATCCTCATAAAATTTCATCAAAAAAAAACCAAACATCCATTTCTCAACCCAAAAATTTCGCAAATCGAGGAATGACTTTTGAAAAGATGATCAACGCTACAAACGACTACTATCTGATGCATGGTATGGCAGTTATCCATAAAAAACCCACGCCTGTTCAAATTGTCCGAGTAGACTATCCTCAACGTAGTAGAGCCAAAATTGTAGAAGCCTATTTTAGACAAGCTTCTACAACCGATTACTCTGGCGTGTATAGAGGACATTACATTGACTTTGAAGCCAAGGAAACGCGACAAAAGAATGCTATTCCAATGAAGAACTTCCATCTTCACCAGATTCAACATATGGAACAAGTTCTAGAACAGCAGGGTATTTGCTTCGTACTGCTTCATTTTTCTTCTCAACAGGAAACTTATTTGTTGCCGGCATTTGATTTGATTCGCTTTTATCATCAAGATAAGGGGCAAAAATCTATGCCACTTGGATATATTCAAGAATACGGATATTTAGTAAAGCAAGGGGTTTTCCCTCAAATTCCCTATCTCGACATTATCAAAGAACATTTACTAGGTGGTAAAACAAGATGAACAAACAAACTATTCTGCGATTCTTAAAGTATATCGGAATTACGTTCCTTACCTTATTTATCGCACTATTTCTATTAGGTGGAGGTGTTTTCCTCTACTTTGTTAGCAAGGCTCCAGCCTTATCTGAAAGTAAATTAGTTGCGACAACCTCTAGCAAGATTTATGACAACAAAAACGAACTGATTGCTGACCTTGGATCTGAACGTCGCGTAAATGCTCAAGCAAATGAAATTCCTACTGACTTAGTCAAGGCCATCGTGTCTATCGAAGACCACCGTTTCTTTGATCATAGAGGTGTGGATACCATTCGTATCATGGGTGCGGCATTGAGAAACCTCCAAGGCGGAGGAGGCCTCCAGGGAGCCTCAACCTTGACTCAACAATTGATCAAATTAACTTATTTTTCTACTTCAACTGCCGATCAAACTTTGTCACGTAAAGCTCAAGAAGCTTGGCTAGCCGTTCAACTAGAGCAAAAAGCAACCAAGCAAGAAATCCTGACCTACTACATCAACAAAGTCTACATGTCTAACGGTAACTATGGAATGCAAACTGCAGCCCAAAATTACTATGGAAAAGACTTGAAGGATTTAAGCTTACCACAGTTAGCACTCCTAGCCGGAATGCCTCAAGCACCAAATCAATATGATCCTTATTCTCATCCAGAAGCTGCTCTAGAGCGTCGAAACTTGGTACTTTCAGAAATGAAGGGGCAGAAATACATCAGCGCAGAAGAGTATGAAAAAGCTATTAATACCCCTGTTACCGATGGTCTACAAAGCCTGAAATCCGGTAACAGTTATCCTGCATACATGGACAACTACCTTAAAGAAGTAATCGACCAAGTTGAACAAGAAACTGGTTACAACCTTCTTACTACAGGTATGGATGTCTATACAAATGTGGACAAAGATATCCAACAACGACTCTGGGATGTTTATAACACCGACCAATATGTCACTTATCCTGATGATGACATGCAAGTAGCTTCGACTATTGTAGATGTATCTAATGGTAACGTTATTGCACAACTTGGTGCTCGTCATCAAGCAAGTAATGTTTCATTCGGCACCAACCAGGCTGTGGAGACCAATCGTGACTGGGGATCAACAATGAAACCCATCACTGATTATGCTCCTGCTTTGGAATTTGATATCTATGACTCAACTGCTACCATTGTACGCGATATCCCGTATAATTATCCTGGAACAAATACCCCTGTCTACAACTGGGATAGAGGATACTTCGGTAATATCACCCTGCAATATGCACTACAGCAATCTCGCAATGTTCCTGCTGTAGAAACACTCAACAAAGTTGGATTAAACCGTGCAAAAACCTTCTTAAATGGTTTAGGAATTGACTATCCAGATATGCATTATTCTAACGCCATATCAAGTAACACAACTGAATCTAATAAGCAATACGGCGCAAGTAGCGAAAAAATGGCTGTTGCTTATGCTGCATTTGCCAATGGTGGTATCTATCACAAACCGATGTACATTAATAAAGTTGTCTTTAGTGATGGTAGCGAAAAAGAATTTTCTGACCCTGGTACCCGAGCTATGAAAGAGACCACTGCTTACATGATGACAGAAATGATGAAAACAGTCTTGACCTCTGGAAGTGGTTTTAATGCCTATATTTCATGGCTCCCTCAAGCCGGTAAGACAGGTACCTCTAACTATTCAGATGAAGAAATCGAAAATCATATTAAGACCAGTCAACTTGTTGCTCCAGATGAAATGTTTGCTGGGTATACTCGCAAATATTCTATGGCTGTTTGGACAGGCTACTCAAACCGTCTTACTCCAGTCATCGGCAATGGGTTCACAGTTGCTTCTGCGGTCTATCGTTCAATGATGACTTACCTATCAGAAGATGACCACCCAGGAGATTGGACTATGCCTGAGGGCTTATATAGGAGTGGAGAATATGTCTTTAAGAATGGAGCTCGTCCTACATGGACTGCTCCTGCTACTCAACAAAGTTCTACACCTGCTCCTGCAAGCCAGACTCCAGAGACTTCAACCTCTCAGTCAAGTGTAACGACACCAAACACAAATCCAAATTCAAATACAGTTACTCCCAATGCTGGAACCAATGAGAATACGGCGACACAACAACCAAGTACCAATCAAGGGCAGCCTAACCAAAATCCTCAACCAGCGCAACAATAAATTACTAACCACCCAAAAATTGGGTGGTTTTTCAATCTGTTCTTTGTTCAATCAATAATTAGATAATAAAAACCTGAGAAGGTCAATTGTACTTCTCAGGTTTTTTGTTCTATACACTCTACTGATTTAGAATACTATTAAGAAAGAGTTTAATTGTCATATACAACTAATCTTTTTTACTTTTTGCTACAAAGATAGCAGATAAGGCTAGTCCAACGCTTGCCAAGAAAATAGCTGTTTCTGACTGTTTTTCACCAGTCTCTGGCAATCTCTTGTCTTCCTTGGCAACTTGAACTGGTGCTTCTGGAGTCTGAGATTTTTCTAACGAACTTAGCTTAAATTCTGGTTTTTCTACTGTCGGTGCTGGTTGGTCACCTACGGTTGACAATGGACCTGTGTAGGCTGGTAGTTCATGTTTCAAGGCCATAACTGAGTTGACTCCACCTTGGAACTCTGGTTTCTCTACTGTTGGAGCGGCTTGGTCGCCTACGGTTGATACCGGACCTGTGTACTCTGGAAGATCATGTTTCAAGGCCATAACTGAGTTGACTCCACCCTTGAACTCTGGTTTCTCTACTGTTGGAGCGGCTTGGTCACCTACGGTTGACAATGGGCCTGTATAAGCTGGTAGCTCATGTACCAAAGCTTCAACTGCATTCACACCACCCTGAAACTCTGGTTTCTCTACTGTCGGTGCAGCTTGGTCACCTACGGTTGATACTGGTCCTGTGTAGGCTGGTAGCTCATGTACCAAAGCTTCAACTGCATTGACACCACCTGTAAATTCAGGTACCTCAAGCACTGGTGCTGGTTCTTCACCCTTGCTTGATTGAACAGGTTCTTCTGTCAATTCTTGATAGAAGCTCGCCAATTCATAAAACTCAGCCTTGCCACCTTCCCAGACCAGTTTAACATCTAGAAGAGAACCACCATTTCGGATAGCAAAGGTTTGGAAACTAGATGTAATGGCACCAAGATCTGTCCAACTTTCTTGTCCATCCTTAAGTGTTCTCGCTTGAACTCGTGCTTTCGCTCCTTCAGGAAGGCTTGAAACGAGACGAAGATGGTTGGCATTGGTTGGTTCAGACAAGTGGTAAACCAATTCACCCTTATCTTGTTCCGCCTTGTAGCTAGTCAACACTTTTCCGTCTACGAGATTAGTATAGAAGTTCCCTCGGCTTTCGCCACCGTTTCCTTCTACAGTTGGATCATTAATTGGTTTGACAAATTCGCCATCATTGATCACCAATTCTGTAAATCCTACAAAACGAGCATCATAGTCAGCTGTATAGAGGACACGAATATAGTTGGCTTTGACTGGTGTCGTCAATTCACCCTCGATGTAACGATTTCCTGGCATCTTAGAATCATGTGTCCAACCATCTGTCAATGAATCATCGTGTGTACTATTGGCTACACCATCTCCCACTGTCACAACATCTGTCCAAGTTTTACCGTCTTTGCTGACTTGGATTTTACCATCACGAAGATAGTTTTGAGTTCCGTCTTGGATGTAGGCTCTGATCTTCTTGATAGTGCGTTCGCTACCAAGTTTCAAGGTTACATGGCCATCTTTATGGGCATAGTCTGAAAACTCAACGAAGTTGTTGTACACACCATCAAACAATTGATCGAGGTTATTAATCTTACGAACATCATTACTTCCGTATGTTGGATGAATACCCATAGTTGTAGATTCTAGTTTGATTGGTTGCACTTCTTTAGTCGTTACAAGGAGAGAAGTTGATGGAACAGCCTGTTCTTGGTCTGTTTTATTAACAAGACGAACATAACGTACCAAGTGGGTTGCGACAGTTCTATCTGTTAACTGGCTAGCTGGTGTCCATTCTTGAGCATTTGCAGAATACTCTAGACTGAGTGCTGGATTTGTTTGACCTTGGAGCTGGATGCTTTTGACTTGATGGATACGGTCAAGTTTCATTCCTAGATAGCTATTTGCAGGAAGTTTAGTTCCAGCTGGAATTTGAAGTTCATAACGACCAAGGCTATCAAATACTGGCGTTTCTTTCAAAGCATCCACGTTGGTGTCTGTTAAGTCGCTATTTCCAGAGCGTGTCTCAACAGAGAAGTCTTGGATACGCCACCAAAGGTCACTTGCCTTGGTATTGCGTACTCGGATGTAACGAGCATTGATAGCTCTAGTCACTTCCTTAGTTTGTTCTCCTGATAGGCGATCTAACTCTTGCCATGCAGATCCATCTGTAGAGTACTCAAGTACACCTGCGGCAAGTTTATCGCCAGTTCCTTGACGAAGACGAACTTTAGTGACTGACTTGACTTCACCTAGGTCAAGTTGTGCCCAGGCATCTACTGGAGTCGTATTGCTGCCATCAGCATTTGCCATCATAGCTTCTGTATTATCTTTACCATCAGTAATTTGACTTGCTGATGTTCTCAATTTATAAACTAGATTTGAGCTGAGGCTAATTGTAGCAGTTTGTTGTTTACGAGCGTTCTCTACTGGACGATTTACTGCAATCTCGCGAACTGCAAACCAGGTGTCATCACGATCTTCTGTAGCAATCATACGTACTGCTTTAGCTTTGATGTTAAGATTTTCAAACTGAACAAGTGACTCATTACCAACATAAGTTGGTTCTTTCAAACTTACCCAGTTATCTTTTTCATCTTGATACTGCACTTCAGCCTTACTAAAGGTATCACGTGGATTTGCCTGAGTTCCCATAGCAAAGGTCAATGTTTGGATATCTACCGGTTTGTTAAATTTCATACCGATATAATCACCTGTCTTGATACTATTTGGTGATTTAATCAAAGCATGAGTTGCCAAGTCACCATCCGTTACTTCTGCCAAACCACCTTCTACACCTGTTCGATTGGTAATAAAGGTGCTGATGATTTGATCTGGATGCAAGACTTTTTGAACTTCAGACGCTAGAACTTCTTTCAAAGCTAGGATAAATGGACGGATATGTTGAACACCCAATTCAGCCTTTTCAAGATGGTCTACATAATGGAAGGTATGAGTTTGAGACTGATCGTACAATTTCAAACCTTTATAGTAGCTATCCCAAAGTTTGGCTGCATCATTTGTAGCCATAGCCTCTGTTCCTGTTAGGAAGGCATCAAGGGCATTCATTTGGTCGATTGCATTATCCAACCAATAGTGGATCTGTGCAACCATTTTTTTATCACCTGATGCTTTATAAAGTTCAGCCGCTTCTTTAATCTTGGCAAATTCTGCACGCAAAGTTGCACGTTCTGCAGTTACATCCTGACCCGCTTTGAGCTTAGTCATGAAGTCTGTTAATTTTGGAGCCAATTCAACTGATTCTTCTAGTTTAACGACACGACCATCCATGTTTTGGTTGATCATATGCTTACCGAGTTCGCGGAAGGCTGCTGACACCTTGCTATCTTCAAAATGACCATTTTCAACAAAGTTGAAGGCAATGTCATTGAGTTTCTTAGCTTCTTCTTCTGATTTCCACTGTTTCCATGTATACTGAGCTCCAGCGAAGAGGGCAATCTTAGATGGTTCAGACTGTTGCATTGGGTTCAACATGATACCGGATAGCAAGCTTGGATCTACATTCGGATGAAGGAATTTCTCACCACCACCTAGAATCAAGTGTTGTTTAGAGTTATCTGTAACTGGCCAGTTCACCCAAAGTGATACTGGACGATAAGTTTTACCACCTGCAGTTAGATTGTTCTTGAGAGTTGATAAGAAACCTTCAGAAACTTCACCCCAAATCTTACCACCCGTCAAGGTCATAGATGTTGAACTTGGGAGATTTTCATTTAGAGATTTCAACTCTGCTTCACGCCCATTACCCCAATACTGACCTGGAACAAAGATCATTTCTTTTCGAAGACCGCTATAAGTTCCTTGCATTTCTGTCAACCAGTTGGTCATATCCTGCATCAAGCGGTTGTAGCTATTGTAGCCTCCAACTGGGCTTGGTGCATCATCGGCTAGAATACCAAATTCACGGACACCCACTTTCATCAACTGGGTAAATTTAGCCTTGATGGTTGCCAAGTCTTCTTGGTAATGCGCTTCATTACCAAATCGGATACGGTTGTTCATGAATGGATGGATGGTCCAAACATAGCGAGTTTTACTTTGATTTCCGACGCGAGCAAGTTCACGAATTTCAGCTAGTTTTTCTTCTGGGTAAAGTTCACGCCATTTCTTGTTGTGGTATGGATCATCTTTCGGTGCGAAGAAGTATTGGGTCAATTTCAAATCGCCACCAAAACGCATGAGTTCAGCACGATCTGCATTAGACCATGGATTTCCATAGTAACCTTCGATGAAACCACGGTTCTTGATTTCAGCGTAATCTTCCACTGTCACATTGCGAAGAACTGGAACTTGACTTTCCTTGAGCATATGTTTCAAGGTTGTCAAACCATAGAAGACTGCATCTGTGTCTTTTCCGACGATGGAAATTGAATTGTCCTTGATGGTCAAAGCATAGGCATCAATCTTATCAAAGAGACCTGCTGAAACGTTAGATAAGTTTTGTTCTGCTTGTGTTCCTCGTCCATGTACTCCAAGATAGATATTAGTTGCGCCAGCAACTGCTGATTGACTAGTAGTGTAGGATACTTGATTGTCCTGTAAGACACTCTTCAAGCGATTACGAGTATAGACATCGAGTTGATCTCCCATTACCAGATTGACTTGCTTACGAAGAGCTGTTACTCCTTCTCCATAAGTCACTTTTTGTGGAGTTGGGAAAACCTTGTACTCTTTCTTGAGATAATCTGCGCTCTTGCTGGCAGCTGCAATACTATCTTCGCTAGCTGGTTTGCTTGCTGTGAATTGATCCGCCAGTTCAACTGTTCCATCACCTGTTTGCTCGACTTTTGGAGTTTCAGGTGTAGATGGTTGTTCTGGTTCTGGTGTTTCTTGTCCCTCTTTGATAGGTTTCAATAGATGAACTTCAGCTGCACTTGCAAAGCCCCCAACACCTGATAGAACTTTCAACTCAATCTTGTTGGTATGAACCGCTGCAAAGTTAACTGTTTTTTCTTGAGCGTTGTTGTCCCAGCTTCCTTCTGAAACCTTGACCATTTGGCCATCTTTTTGTGCGTAGATTTCGTAGCGAGTCACGACCCCATTTCCACCACCTGGCCGAGGAAGATAAGTCAAACCATTGACTTTTTCTGCTTCTTTCAAGGTCATAGAAAGAGTGTACGGAGCAGTATCACCAGTCCATTTAGTATGCCAAAAGGTATTTGGATCATTGTCAAAGGCTTTTTCAACAACTCCTTCAGTCGCTGTTCCTGGTGTTTCTTGACTAGTTGCAGAAACTGTGAAATGATCTGTTGGAATCAAACGAGGATTTACAAATGGTTTATCTGACAACTCTGCACTATGTAAAATCCCTTTGAACCCACCGATGCTTTCAAGCGGTAGAACCAAGCTATTGTGAGCAAAGCGAGGGTGAGCTGGATTTGCGATACGTTCAATCTTCTCACCATCCACATAGAATTCCGTTGATTGTGGTTTGGTCACGATAGAGATTTGATAACGTTTATTCTTTTCAAGTTTTTTCTTGAACTGGATATGGAACTGTTCAAATTGATAAGCAAGATAGCCGTCTTTATCAGCTAGATAGATACGGTTGTCTCCACTTGTTGAGAAGGTTTGTTCACCGTCTCCAGTGACAGTTACATCAAACTTCAAGACATGACTTGGACCGACATCACCTGCCAGGCCTTCAATACTGCTATCTTTCTCAAAAGCCAATCCTTGCTCGCTTGTCTTCACCTTCTTGCTTGCATAGTTCTTCACTGTTTCAGGATTGATGGTAAACAAATCACTTTGATCAATCGCTCTATCAGGATTTGACTGTGGTGCATAAGGGCTCGTTGGTAGGGTACGTTCTGCAAAGGTCGCAGCCGCACGGTCAGATCCCCAAGTGCGTTCTGCAGTTGTTTGCATGCTCTTAAAGAAGCGTTTAAAGATATCATAAGATGTCAAACCTGTCTCATGAAGATCAATATTGTCATTCCAAACTGCGTGGCCACCACCAATTACATTTGGATTGGATGCTTCTAGAAGTGGACCATGACCTGTTCGGAAATCATTTGGTGTCCACCTATTATATTGTGTTTCATAGTTAGCATAGTCACCATAAGCTGTTTGACGATTATCACCATTTGGTACACTATAGGTTGGAATATCTGTTATGTTGATAATCTTAGCTCCCTGAGCAATAGCTTCTTTTGGTTGCTGCCAGCCAATACTCCAGATATCAACTTCTACATCTTTCCAATCAACCGCTGTTTTACCTCGTTTCGCACTGAGCGATCCCCAAATACGAGGTGTATAGCCTTTCCCTTTAATGTATTTAATAAGGTCATTGACATAACGACGATAGCTTTCTCTACTTCCGTAGTATTCATCCGTTCCGATATGAACAGTAGATACTCCATGAAGTGGTGCATCTGGACCATCAAGAAGTTTATCATAAACTGATTTGACAAAAGCCAGTGTTTCATCGTATTTATTATCTAGGTCGAGCATGGCTACGCGTTCTACGTTATGTTTACCTCTGTAATCGCTCAGGCTACCTTGATACATGAGGTCTGGACGAACTTTGACAAATGACAGAGCATGACCTGGCGTGTCAATTTCTGGAACTAGATTGATATGCAAGGCCTTAGCAAGTTTAATCAGATTTTGCATCTCTTCTTTAGTATAGTGCTCGTCTGATGTTAATTTTTGACCATTCTTACCGACAATATCTGTCTCTACACGGAAACCTGTCTTAGCATGTTCTAGAACATACTTAAGCTCTTCTTCTTGTGTTAGATTCTTACCTGCCAAGTGTTCCTTTAGGAAGATATAGTTATCATTAAGGTGCAACTGCAAGTCGTTCATCTTGTAGTAAGCCATGTTAAGCATGATGTCTACAAGGGTGTCATAAGGAATAAATTTACGACCTGTATCTAGCATAAAGCCACGGTGACTGAAGCTTGGGAAATCACGAATTTCTCCATTTTGGAGATTGCTTTCCCCCATTTGAAGAAGAGTACGAGTAGCATAGAAGGCTCCTGTGTTCGTTGCAGCTTCGATGGTAATGACACCATCTTGAATCATGATGCCATAGCCTTCCTTACCATACCCCTTATTTTCAACTTTTTTAAATTCAATTCGTTTTTGAGCCTGCTTGTCACCTGTCGCAAGTTCCAATCCACGGCTAGCAAGGTCTGACTGGTAGAAGGTTGCTGCTTGTTCAAAGCCGGAATCCCCCGTCGCAAGAACTGTATATGAAGTGATAGAAGATTGACCTTCTTTTCCATACCATTGTTGAACAGCTGGTGCTACTTTTGGTTTGACACCCACACCTTCGTCCTGATGTAGGCCCTTGATGACTACTTCAAATTCTTTAGTAAAGGTATGTGAATCTTTAATTTGCTCTACCATAACCTTAACGCGTTGATCAGTCAAAGGTTTATAAATATGATTTTGAAGGTCAATCACACCTTGTTTGTTGCTACCGATAAGACTGACTTTTCCTGGTAGAGTTGGCAAGACAAGAGACTGTCCGTCTTTAGATATAGTCAATTCTGTAACCTGACGGATATCCGTTACCTTACTTGTATCAGGAATATTTGAATAAGCTCGAATTTCTTGAATACCAACGTTTCTCCAGCCCATTGTGCCCGCTTGATAGTCATTGATTTCTAACTTGAGATATTTAGCTTGAATACTATTGGCTAAGTCAACTTTCTCATCTAAAACAGGTTCTCCAGTCTTGGTATGAGCTAGTTTCCATTGTTTTTCTCCACTAGCATTTACATCATCTTGACCTGCATAGTAGAGACTCCAAGATTTGATATTTGGATCATTTTGACCATTGCGAACGCGACGATCCCAATCAATTTCCACATGTCTAATAAGTGTAGTCTTGGGAAGAGTTAATTCGAAAGTTGGTTTGTCAATATTTTGATTTGTTGCCCAACGAGTATCAGGATTACCGTCCACTGCCTTGTCAGCAGTATAAGGAGTACCAGTTTCTGAATCGTTTACTTGAACAGTGACACCTTCTAAGTGATTACGATATTCTCTATCTTCAATTTGCTTTTCAACTGGTTTGATTGTAGGTGTAGCTGGTTCTACAGGTTTAGAATCTGCTTTTGGTGTTTCAACCGGCTTCAGAGTCTCAGCTGGTTTGGGAGCTGCTGGAGTTGTTGCTGGGCTTGTTTCTTCACTTGCTGCAGGACTTGTTCCTGCAGTATTTTCATGATTTTCTTCATGACCTGCATCTGCCTTTGCCTCTGATTCAGCTTTCTTTAAAACAGCTGCTAAATCGTCCGGCAACTTATCTAGTGGCTGAGCTTGTGTGATTGTTCCTTCTTTCTCAGGTGTTCCAACTGTCTCTGCAGCTTGCACTACATTTGCACCAAAGATACTAGCACCTATCATTACAGAGGCTGCACCAATTGCAAATTTTCGAATACTATAGTGACAACGTCTTTCAAAAAAATGTCTATCCATCTTTCTCCTATTCCTTTCTCCCACTTATTACAGTAAGCGGTCTCATTTTTGATTTGAAAATGGAGAGAACTTAGAGGTTCTCTCCAACTAAGTTATTTCTGTCTGAATTCTAGTTCCTGTAAGTTCTAAAATTCAGTCTTCTTTAATTTTCTTTTCGTTTTGTCGCAAGGACAGCAGCAGATAAGGCGAGACTGATGCTAGCTAGGAAGATAGCTGTATCAGATTGGCTTTCTCCCGTTTCTGGCAATCTCTTCTTATCTTCTGTTGAAACTGAAGTTTTAGATTCTGCAAGTTTACCTTGGCCCAATTGACTAATCTGATACTCAGGTTTTTCAATAGTTGGTGCTGCTTGATCGCCTGCTGTAGCCAATAGTCCTGTGTAGGCTGGCTTTTCGTTTACCAAAGCTTCTACCGCATTCGCACCACCTTTGTATTCTGGCAATTCATGTACCAAAGCTTCTACTGCATTAGCTCCGCCTTTATATTCTGGAACTTCATTGACAGCTGCTTCTACTGCATTAGCGCCACCTTTATATTCTGGTAATTCATGAACTAAAGCTTCTACCGCATTGGCGCCACCTTTATATTCTGGTAATTCATGAACTAAGGCTTCTACCGCATTGGCTCCACCTTTGTATTCCGGAACTTCATTGACAGCTGCTTCTGCCGCATTAACACCACCTGTAAATTCAGGAATTTCAACTACTGGTGGTTCTTGATCTCCCTTACTTGTTAGTACTTCAGGCTCTGGAGTTGGTGTTGGCTCTGGAGTTGGAACTGGTTCTGGAGTTGGAGTTGGGGTTGGCTCTGGAGTTGGTGTTGGAGCTGGGGTTGGCTCTGGGTTTGGAGCTGGTTCTGGTGTTGGTGTTGGAGCTGGAGTTGGAGTTGGAGCTGGAGTTGGAGTTGGAGCTGGAGCTGGAGTTGGAGCTGGCTCTGGGTTTGGAGCTGGCTCTTCAGTTTCTTTAATTTCTTTCAAGCCTTCTACCAATTTATCAAGTCCGTTTGGAGTTAATATGTTATGTTCTGCAAGACCATTCTTGTACGCTTCAACAGCTGCCAAGTATTCTTTCGCACCTTGACGATCAATCTTACGAACACGTTCTACTTCAGCATTGTATGCAGCTTCATCTAATGGTTTATCATCTTCAATTGGAAGGACGAAGCGTAATTCCGCTGCTGAAATATGTCCAGGATCACCGTATGTTTCGTTACCAGTAAAGATTGCTTTCTTCACTTTGATTGGAGCATCGAAGTTAATCACTTTTGTTTTCGCATTATTTTCCCATCCAGTAAAGCTAAAGTTATGTTCTTGTCCTTTTTCATCAATCACTGTAAGGCTACCGCTCATCACACGTCCGTTTGGACCTGAAGGACGAGGAACATATTCAAAGCGAGTTGATTCCATCGGATTATTGAACTCTACTGTTAACGGTTTCCCTAAGCTATTCACTCCATAAGGTGTATGCCATAAAGTATTTGTATTGCCATCAAATGCATACCATACATTATCTGCTTCTTCATAAGGAGCATCAAGATCATGGATATCGTCCCAATCTGGAGCGCTACGTTTCACAGCAAGTTTTTCTTTAGCCTCGTTAACGCGTTCTATAAGAGCTTTAGCATCATCCACACTAATATTATCGTCTGCTTCTAATAAAGCTGCTACAGCGTCTTTATAAGCATTTAATGAATCTTGTTTGTAGTTGCCATTTACGACTGGAGTATTCTTTTCGTATGCTTCATCGATGAGCATCTTACCTGTTAACTTGATTTCTTCAATTTCAAGGTTATCTAACATGAAGTCTTTATAACCTTTGAAGTTGATTTCGTTATTGTTTGAATCTCCTTTAGTATCTGCACCACGCGCATTTGAATAAATACCAATCCAAGTATTTCCACCCTTTTCACCTGTTACATAGAAACTTACTTTCTTAGGAGTTGATGAATTTTCCCAAGTGTTTTCTAAATCGTATTTCGTTAATTTACTACGACGAGTATTTTCGCCATTACCGATTACGAATGAGTATGCTCCATGTGAACCTGCTTCATAATCGAAGGTTACTTTATAAGTCTTACCTTCTTCGAAGCGGAAGTTTTGTGGAATTGTTTGGTAAACGAGTTTGTCATTTCCTGTTAAACCGTTCGTCTTCAATGACCAATTTCCTTCGATAACATCGTTGACTTTCTTACCATTCCATCCACGTTGAGTATATGGTTCGTGTTTTTCAGATAAGTGAGTACGGTTATCTTGTACACCTTCAACATCGCCGACTACGAATGGGAAGATACCTTGAGGCACTTCTTCAAAGTCTTGTTTGAATTTACCATTTCCTGTATCGTGTTTTTCGTTATACATTACAGATTGGTTTTCAAATACACGAATTTCATCGAAGTAAGTTGCTGCTGCATCTGCATCACGTCCAAGTTCTAATGTCACATTAGAAACATCTTCGCCTGTTGTGAAGTATACATACATATTTTGGAAGTAACTTGTATTATCCACAGTTGCGTTCTTCTTAAGTGTGTTATGCGCATGTGCTTGTACATAGTTCTTCGCAATTGATTTGTTTGTGTAGTTAGAAATTACTTTGTCGCCTACACGGATTGTGATATCTGCACGTGCATCGCTTCGATTATCCACGCCTACATAAACAGCATATCTTGTATTTGGTTTTAAATCTGTTAAGCGTTGTTTCAATGTCACACGTTCAGTGTTTCCTTGAATACGTAACATTTCGTTAGCTCCTTGAGATTTCACGATTTCAGCATGAGCGCTGTCACCAGTTTTTTCCCAATGATCTAATGTTCCGCTGTTGAAACCTTGGTCATAGATGTGTAGACCTTCACTCCATACCATTGTCTTCTTGCCTTGAGGAGCTTTGTAAAGTACATATGGTTGGTTCGCTTCTCCCGTAATTTGAATCTTACGGTCTGCGCCAACTGTTAATTCTACAACATCTTTCTTACCTTGGTCTGTTAAACGATAAAGGTATACTTTATCTCCAGTCCAATCTTCTGGAAGAGTCCATTCAGTTGTTCCACCTTCAGTTGTGTAGAAGTACATCTTTTCTTTGTCGCCTGTTAAAGCTTTCCCATTTTCATCCCAGTTCCATGGTACTAAGTAGCTTCCACCATTTTCGATCACACGACCGTTTAATGTTGTTACACGTTTGCGGTAGTCTGGGCTGTTAGGGTCGTTTGATTGACGAACAATCTTCACTTCATCCCCATTGTCATTTGTTAAATGTACTTCCATCTCTGGAGTCCACTTGTAGTTTTGACCGTTGTCGCTCATTGCAACTGGGTTACCGTTTACCCATTTAGATACTTTGTAGTGTTGGAAGTACTTCGTCATAATGTTATTTTCGAAGAGGTTACGAATATATCCTTCGTAGTCGCTTCGACCTTGCCATCCTTCAAAGTCTTTCATGTTATATCCACCTAGTAATGGATAGTTAGCGGCACCACCGTAGCTTGGATAGTCACCTACCCATGAGTCTTTTTGGTGGTTACGGATGAATCGAGTGATATTTGAGTTAATACCTTTCAATGTATATCCACCGTAAGTTAAGTCAGCTGCCCAGTGTTGGAATGTTGAGTCATATTCCGCACCGAAGCCCCACTCAATAGCCATACGCCATCCTTGAGAGTTTAATTCTTTAGCAAGTACGTGAGTTGGCCAAGCAGTGTTATCTCCTGATTGTCCGTTACCCCAAACGTCCACATAGATGAAGTCTAAGTCAGCACCTAGTTTTTCTCTTAATTCTTTCCAACGATCCAAACGTCCATGAGCTAAATCATATTCTGCATCGATGTTGATACCTTGGTCTAACCAGTTCCAACCGTACATATATGTTCCGTCAGAGTTTCTACGTAAAATAGCTTCGCTGAAATATTTAGATTCAGGATATGTTTCAGAAGCATTAACGTGAATACCGATTTTAGCTCCATATTCTTTTGCTCTTGCTAATAATTTCTTGAAGTCTTCAACGCCACCGATTCTCTTACCGATATCCGCATAGTTTAAGTGACCTGAGTCGTGACCTTCACTACCATACCCTTTAAGTAGGATTGATTGGCCTAAACCATCTGTGTGTAAGTTAATCTTCTTAATACCATCTAATGTCATTAAGAATGGGTTTTGCGCTTGAGATGCGAAGTTCATCGCAATACGATACGCTACTAAATCTGGAACAGATTCTGCCCCTTTAGGATTGTTCATGATATTACGATATGCAATCGCACCATCTTGCCAGTCCACCACATTATCTTTGTTTAAGTCTTTTGTAATGACTACTTTAGAACTTGGTAATTCTAATGTGTATTCTGGGAATACTAAGTTCTTATAAGCACGTTGGTACCAGTAAGGTGAGCTTTGAATACCTAAGTAGTTTACGCCTTCAACACGTTCTAACGCTGTTGTTAAACGTGCAAAGTCATTTCCTCTATAAGTAAATTGAGAGTTACTCCAAACAGATGCTGCTAATTCATTAGAAGAAACAAATCCATACATGAAGCCGTAAGTATATTCATTCATCTTGCCTTCTTTCAAGTCTAAATGATAGTCTCCACGGTTATGTGTGTTTGTAGACATTTGAGCTCCGTCGAATTTTGCACCTTGTTTGTTAGAACCAACAGAAACAAGTGTGTTTCCTGGGAATTCAATAGTTTGGATTAATTTGCGAACATTGTCGACTGGTTTACCCATTTCGACATTGTTTTTGTTCACTACTTTTGTCACATCGAAGTGCATTTCGTTGCCGACTAATTGTAATTTTACAGTGATTTCAGCGTTGATGAATTCATCATCGTTTCTTACTTTCATTACATATTCTGCAGTAGTGTCATCAATCTTACGGTATTGAACTTCTGGAGTGACTAATACACCGTTGATTGACATTTTATCTAATTTTTGAACTTGACCTGTTAACGTTTTTCCATCTAATTCATATTCTTTAACACGTGGAAACGCTGTGTCGATAATCGCTTTTAATTGTTCTGACTGTAAAGTTTCATAGTGAACATCTTGGTCATTGCGACGCAACCCATCATCCACAGCTGGAGTTTCTTCTTCAGGTTTGATGTTATCTTGGTTATCCGCTTTGATCGATACAGAAGATAATTCTGTACCGTAAGTACCAGCTTTGAGGTAAACTTTATTCACATCAGCTAAAGCGTTCTTGACAACTTCTGGAACGACTTCTGTGCTAAATAAATTTTGTCCATTATTTGTAGCATTTAATTGACCGTCTTTTTTGTAAACGATAGATAGGTGGTTTTCTTCACCTACATTTGGTGCTTCTACACGAGTCTTACTATACCAAGTGTTTACATTTGGTCCTTTGTATTGCCAGAACCATCCGCCCTTGTCATACCCAACAAAGATGTTGTTGTCATTATCTTTATATTTTAGATATACCCCAAAGCGTGTTTCAGCTGGAGGGGTGTTTGCCTTGAACGTTAAGTCAACGCTTACATTTCCTTCCGCATCCGCCTGTAATCCAGCTTTTTCAAATAAAGCTTCGTTTGCTCCATTGTCGTTAGCTGTTGTTGAAGTTAATTTGTTGTAGCGTACTCCGCCTTCTTCAACGACTTCAACATTCCCTTTCACACGGCTTACTGAGTCCCACTCTTTTTTCACTTCGGCAGTAGCGCCGCTAGTTTCTCCCGTTGCTGCTTCAGCTGGTTTATTCTCAGCTGGTTTGTTTTCAACTGGTTTTTCTTCTTTCGGCTTATCTTCTTTTGGCTTTTCTTCAACTGGTTTTTCAGTTTCCTCTAAATCAGCAGGTTTTGCACTAGAAATCCCCTTAATATGATCTTGAATCCATTTTAATTGAGCTGGAGAGAAAAGGATGCCTCCGCTACGGACTCCAACCACACCATTTTGATGAACCCCAATCAATTTACCATCCGTGTCAAAGATACCGCCACCGCTAGCACCTGGTTGTCCACCTTGATAACCAACTCCTTGAACACCTTCACCATAAGATTCAGCAAAATCCACAGCAGTGTTAATAACTGGCGCCAACTTACCAGCAGGATAGCCAAACATATTGACTTTATCCCCAACTTTCTTAACAACTGGCTTTTCAGTAACTTCAACAGGAGCATTTTCAAGAACTGTACGCAATCTCACAAGAGCCAAATCGTTCTTATAGCCCTTTAGATAACCATCTCTATCCCAGTGAATCACATCTTTTTTACTAAATTTTACATCATCTAAACCAGGGTAGGATATACTAAAAATATCGCCATCTCCTTTATCATTATCCACAACTTTACGGATATTTCCATCTTGTTGATCCTTGATAAAGTTGTGAGAAACAGTCAAAACAAGATCCTTACCAATGACAATACCACTACCTTCTCCTGATGGAGTCTTAATCTTAACAGTAGCGCCATAGTTCAATTCTCCATTTTTTGTTTTGGCAACATCTTCAGGAACTAGACTACCAGTATCTTGGGCTAATTGATCTTTATTTACCTCTTTACCATTATCAGTAGCTTTTTCAACTTTACCTTCTAATTCTTTCGGCAACTTGTCAGTAGTTTCTTTGTTTTCCTTTTCAAGAGCTAGTAACTCTTCTTCAGTTTTTGGTCCATCCGTTGTTTCAGCAGAACCTGGATTTGCTGCTGCAGCTTCTTTATCGAACTCCCGTCCATTATCGCTCGCTTTTTTATCCAAATCAGCCAGCTCACTTGGCAAGTTATCTGTTGAGCCAACTGTTGGTGTGTTAGCCAATACTGGAGCAGTAGCAAAAAAACTAGCCCCAATCATAACTGAAGCAGCACCTAGTGCAAATTTACGAATGCTGTATGTACATCGTTTTTCAAAAAATCGTTTATCCATTAACTCCTGATTCCTTTCACTAATCTTCGTAAGCGTTTACATTTCTTGTTCGAAAAATACTCCTTTCTATCTGAAAAGTGCAATGCTTAACGTTTATAAAAAAATAATTGCACTTTTAATATAACAAATATTGGCAGATAAAGCAATAGGAAAGCTAGGAAAATTGCTAATTTTTTCTTAATTTTGGCAAAACTATAGTCTGCCATTTAGAGGGAGTTATCATAAAATAAAAAGGATTTAGCATTCCTATCGAATGCCAAATCCTCTATCACTCTGTTTCTATAGATGTTTAAAATCTACTTCACATGTTTTGCGAGTTCTTCTTGAGCTTTTTTATTAGACTCTTCTTTTTCTTTCATCCATTTTTCTTGGGCTTTTTGGTATTCTTCTGTTGTTACTGGTTTATCTTGTACATCAAGGTATTTATACAAGTGAGCTTCACTTGTTCCTTTGTTTCCAGAATAAGCAAATGGAAGTGTGAATGGTACCATCTTAGACAACATTGGACGACCAGTTTTAGAAGTTGTTGGGATTAGCAAGGCACTGTCGGTCAACCAAGCTTGGGCAGCAGCATATTTTTCATAACGTTTTGAAATGTCATTCACTTCTTCACCAGCTTCCACAACCATTTTTTCGTAGTCTTCCAAACCAACTTGCTTAGCCGCAGCGTTGTTTGTTCCAGAGTCAAATCCTAGGTAAGTCTTTGTACTTTCCCCTACAGATGGTTTGAGAATATCAAGGTAGGTAGATGGGTCAATGTAGTCTGGTCCCCATCCAACGTTATCTGAGACATCCCAATCTTGTCCAGCAGCCGTTTCAGCAAAGTAGGTAACATTGAGAACTTCATCTTTTTGAAGTTGTTGGATATCAATGACGACATTGTCAGTTCCTAATGTTTCTTCAAGTGATTGTTTAAAAGATTGGACACGTTGAACTTTTGTTGTATTGGTTTGGTCAACTGGCATATCCAAGTGGATTGGGAATTGAACGCCTTCTACTTGGAGAGCTGTCTTAGCTTTAGCAAACTCTGCTATCGCTTTTTCAGGATTGTAGAGTCCATCCTGAGCATCATCCAAGTTCACGTTGCTCCATTCGTCACCATAAGTCACCAATTTGTCTTTGACCATTTCGCCAAAGTTCTTTCCATCTGCCTGTACAAATGTAGGAGGAACAAACAAGTTACGAAGCAGTTTAGTTGCCCCATTCGCACCATTCACTTGAGAAGCATAGGCTTTTCTATCAAAACCAAAGGCAAGAGCTTGACGGAAATCTTTGTTTAGAAGAGCTTTCTTGGTTGAAGTCTTTTGTTCATCTGTAGTCTTAGAAGTGTACTTATAAGACTGGCGATCAATATTAGTACCTACTAAATAAGTAGTAGAATCTTGTGGTGTATAAACGATGTTGTCTTTAAACTCTTTTTCAAGTTCAGGATAACTTGCGCTTGTCGGGAAGAGACGAGCCATTGTAAAGCTTCCATCTTTGAAGTTTTCTGCAAGTTTTCCTGTATCTTGACCATCCCAGAATGAAAGTTTTACCTTATCAATGTGAACATTGTCCTTATCCCAGTAGTTTGGATTCTTTTGAAATTCTACTGAAGATTTAGCGACCAATGATTTCAACAAGAAAGGTCCGTTATAAAGGATACTGCTTGGATCTGTTGCTTTCCCAAAATCATCCCCCTTAGAGTTTAAAAACTCTTCATTAACTGGTGCTAAGACACCCATTGTTGTTTTAGAATTCCAAAAACTTTCAGGTTTGTTCAAAGTGTATTGAACTGTTTGATCGTCAATCGCTTTAATCCCAACTTGAGAGAAATCTTTAGTTTCCCCTTTAGCGTATGCATCCAAACCTTTAATTGAATCCTGTACCAAGTAAAGGGCTTCTGATTTCTTATCTGTCGCATACTTAAGTCCTGTTACAAAGTCTTGAGCTTTCACAGACGCATACTCTTCTCCTTCAGATGTGTACCACTTGGCATCTTTACGGATTGTATAAGTGTAAGTCAAGCCGTCCTTAGATACAGACCAATCCTCAGCCATAGATGGCACAAAGTTACCATAGCGGTCATTTTCAAGCAATCCATCAATCACATTACTAGTAATGTCAGTAGTTGCTGCCTTACCAGTTGTCAAGTAGTTCAGGTTATCTGGATCTGTTTCGTAAACATAAGAAAAAGTTTTCTCACCTTTTGCACTAGACCCTGAGCCAGAACAAGCAGCTAAGACACCTGCTGCTAATAAAGTTACTCCCGCAAGAGCCAATACTTTCCTTGTTTTCATAGTATTCTCCTTTGTTTTTCTATCCATTATAGACCCTTTGCAATCTATTGTCAATATATTTTTCTGAATTTTCATTTTTAGTTGTTATTTTCTGACAACTATCGAATCTTATTTCATTTTTTAATCTCTTTTTAACTATAAGAAAAGAGGGAATCCAGTAACTCCCTCATCCATCTATTTAAATCATTTTTAGATTCATTAATTGAAAGCTTGCAATGCGGAAAGAAGATAAGAACCCTCACGAATTTTTTGACCTACGGCCTTAGCATTTTTGACCAAACCCTGATACTCTTCTTGAGACAAATGTTCCAATACTTCTTCCAAGTCAAGTAAACTCTCAATACTAATTCCACACTCTTTTTCTAAGACGAAATTAGCCAAAGCAGATTGCCCCCAGACAATAATAGGGAAACCAGAAGCCAAATAAAGGGAGGCCTTGTGGGAATTATTGTATCTCAAATACTCACCAAACACTCCGCTACAAGTTTTAGAACTGTCACCATCCCAAACCAAACCAAAGCTTCCTTCTAATGCTGATGGTAGTTCATCTGGAAGAAATGAACCAAAATAGGTTTCATTGGATAGCTTTCTAGCCTCATCAAAACCAACACCATAAAGGTTATATGCCGGTCTTGCAGGTAACTCATATAAGTAACCTGCTTTTTCTTTGGCTAAATTTCCAGCTACAATAATAGCTCCTTCCTTAGATAAATCTTCTTTATCCTGATAATTCGGGATCAGATAGTCAAAAATGCCTAAACTAACTATTTTTTTCTCAGAAATTCCCTTGTCAACAAGCACTGATTTCATAACCGGATTATGAGCAATAAGACCATCAGCTTGTTTCAAAAGACTAGACTCCTGCAGATGAACACGAATTTTATGCTTCAAGGGTACTGTATCCAAATTCGCGTAGCGCAAAACTTCTAAATCATGGATAATAAAGTGAACCTTCACTCCTTTACGTTGGATTCTCTTTACCAAATGAGTAGTAAAGAAACTATGATGAAGCATAGGAAATTGAATCAGTAGCTGATCCCCGTCCTTCAACTTAGAAATAGCTTTGGATAGCGCTTTAGCCTTGTGTCGTTGGGCTCTGATAGTCCCCATTTGATACCAATCATCTACCATCAATAACAAAGGACTATAGCCCTCACGAACCACTATTTCTTCGACGTCATTTCGAGCCTTATTCCCCGCATTTCGTGCACCAGAATCCTTCAGAAATTCTTCTTTTAGATAATATTTCATCGATCAACTTTATCCTTCGTTATCTCATTTAAACTCTTCCTCTACAACATTTAGGGCACGTTCAATGACCACATGCATGTCATAGTATTTATAATCAGCCAAACGACCACAGAAAATCACCTTATCATTCTGCGCTGCTTCTTCTTGATATTTAGCAAACATGGCATTGTTTCTCTCATCATTGATTGGATAATAAGGTTCATCTCCACGTTTCCAATCAGCTGGGTATTCACGAGTAATAACCGTTTTGTCCTGAGTACCATACTCGAAGTGCTTATGCTCAATGATACGAGTGTAAGGAATTTCACGTTCTGTATAGTTTACAACTGCATTTCCTTGATAATTTTCTTCATCTAAAACTTCGTGCTCAAAACGAAGACTACGGTATTCTAACTCGCCATGTTTATAATCAAAGTATTGGTCAATCATCCCTGTAAAGACAACTTTTTCAGCAGAAGCTTCTAATTCCTGACGATTAGCAAAAAAGTCAACACCAAGTTCTACTTCTACATCCTTCAACATATTCTCGATGATAACGTTGTAACCCCCAATTGGAATACCTTGGTAACGGTCATTGAAGTAGTTATTATCAAAAGTCAAACGAACTGGTAAACGTTTGATGATAAACGGTGGAAGGTCAGTCGCAGAACGTCCCCATTGCTTTTCAGTGTATCCTTTAATCAACTTTTCATAAATATCTGGACCGATCAACTTGACAGCCTGTTCTTCCAAGTTTTTAGGTTCAACGTCCTTCATGTGAGCCGTTTGCTCAGCAATCTTATCTTTGACCTCTTGAGGAGTTTTTGTCCCCCACATAGCATAGAAAGTATTCATATTGAAAGGTAGATTATAAAGGCTACCCTTGTAATTAGCCACAGGCGAGTTGATGTAGTTGTTAAATTCAGCAAATTGATTAACATAATCCCAGACTTTCTTATTAGAAGTATGGAAGATATGAGCACCATATTTATGAACATTAACACCTTCTACATTCTCACAATAGATATTCCCACCAATGTGGTCACGTTTATCAATAACTTTTACTTTTTTTCCACGCTTGGTTGCTTCATAAGCAAAAATTGCTCCAGACAACCCAGCACCAACGATTAGATAATCGTACATCTTGTTCTCCTTTTTATAATTTGACGATTCGATTGAGATATGGGATTCTCATTAATATTCCAATGACAATAAAACTAATACTCAAAGTAAATATAGCAAACCACAAATATGCACCTGTAAAACTGAAAGCAATTAATTTTTCCCATATCTTCATAACATAGGTGTGTATTACAAAAACACCCATTGTTTGATTAGATAGAGAAACAATCCATTTGCTCCCATTTTCATTCAAAGATAGTGTTAATACCATCAGGAAAATTCCTAAGCTTGTAAATTTCACGAATAGAATATCATAAAAATATTCAGCAAAAAGATTATGGTAAGTATTCTTTGCTAAGAAAAACAATATAATTGGTGATATCAATACTAAAAGCATGCTAACTATTTTCATCCAATTTTTAAATCTATATTTGAGATTATCTACATTGAATTGTGCTATATAACCACCTAAAATATAATAGAAAAACCATGTCCATAATCTAAAAGTTTGCATAACATGAGTTTGTAGAGGCCTCTGAAAGAAAATATTTGCCAATTCAACTATAAAACCAATAACAATCAATAAAGCTAAAATGTATAAATATCTTCTTTTTGAATTTAAAAATTTACTCAAAATAGGCAAGCATAAATAAATCAGTATCAATGCGCCAAAAAACCAAAACTGAAAGAAATACCCTTTTTGTATCAGAGAGCCTACAATTTTTTTAATTGGATTAACTGTAAAATCTCTTTTAAAGAGCCAAACGATAATGTTCCATGATGATACTGTTATTAGGATCCATTTGACTTTCTGAAGTATGTAATGGGAAGTTATTTCCCTCTTGCCTAACAATAAATAACCATTGACCATAAAAAACAAGGGAATAGAGTAGGTACCCAAATAATATAAATACGTCAAAAGATTCCATGAACCAGTATCTTTAAATCCACCCATTGTTGTATGAAGTAAAACAACTCCAACACAGGCAAGCACTTTTAGTAAATCTAGGTTGATATTTCGAACTTTTCTCATTCTAGTTTTTCCTAATAATTTGTTTTAATTCTTTCACATCTACCACTTTTAGAGATAGAATTGCAAAAAGATAAATGATTCCACCAAACATTGCAAATACTAGAACATTTGATGTTGGTGAAAAATGTATAACTGTTTTTGAACATAACAAAAGGCCATACATAATGGCAGATGCTAGTACAATTTTTGCCATTGATCCGATTATAGGAACTTCTCTTAGATAAGAACGAGTAAAGAATAACTGTATAGCCCAAACCAGCGACTCTGTTAAGACAGATACAATTGCTGCACCTATATAGCCCAGTTTTGGAAGCAAGAGAAGATTTAATCCGACACTAACAATAGCAGGAATTGTTGTTGAAAGCATGAACTCTCTATTTTTATTATGGGGAATCAAAATTTGAATCCCCATGATATTTGTCCATCCAATAAAGAACATTCTTAGAATCATAATAGCTATTGCATAGCGTGCATCTTGAAAATCTTTTCCCAGAAAAAAGTTAACAAAATCATCGTTTATAATTAACATACCTGCCATAATGGGGAAAATAACCAAATTATAAATCAGAAATGACATCTCATGCATTTTATTAACTGCTTTATGATTTCCTGATGATAAAAGATTTGAAACTCGTGGTAACATGACACTTCCCAATGAAGTCACTAGAGTCAATAAAATATTAACAAGTTTCAATGCTTGATCATATATTCCTACATCTTTTGTTGAAGCTAAAGCTCCCAGCATTGTACGATCCAAAGTAACATAGAGCGATATGGCAATCTGAGGTAAAAACAATAAGATAACTGGCTTCAAATGCTGCTTAGCATATTCCCAATCAAAGTGCGGTTTCCCAATAAACTCTCTTGCCGGCAACCACATACTTAATTGTCCCAACAATTCAAAAATGGTAAGCAAGAACACATATAAATATAGGTCGCTAGCTGATTTTATAAATAGAAAAATAGCAATGACGCCAACTAGTTTCACTGTAATATTTCTGACTGTAATTTTTCGAAAATCCTCTAAACCTTGGAATAGCCAAGAAATATCTAAACCTTTAGAAAGTAAACTTAACCCTAAAATATAAGCTACCGGGTTTTGCATTAACGAAAAAGTGAGACAAAGCAAAATATAGAGAGTCAGTGATAAGATGGTTGCTCCAAGTTGTAAAGTATAAATTCCCCAGAAATTTTTACTAATTGTTTTTCGATTACCAGAAATTTCCTTTGTACCATAATTGGCTACCCCCAAGGTAGCCAACAGGATAAAGTAGGTAACAATAGAATTATAATAACCATAAGTTCCTAAATCATCAGAACTAAATACTCTGGTAACATATGGAGTCGTAATAATCGGTAAAATAATTACTAATAATTGATATGAAAGATTGTATGCATAATTTTTAAGAACCTTCATAGGGGGGCATATTCCTCACTTAACTACTATTATAAACGGCGAAAATTAGTCTGTCCAAAAATGATGATGTGAAATAGATTAAACTTTTTTGGCACAAAAATCACTTAACTAGCCTCAATTTAGAACCAAGGATACATATAACGCAAAAACTTTAAACATCCTGATAATTATACCTATACTTACTCCAAGAAATACCCATTAATAATAATAATGGATTGTACATTAATTCAAAAAATTGTGGATCAAACATTGAGTGAAGTATCAATACAATAAAAACAAGCATCTCAACTGTATTAAAGTGTCCTCTTTTATTTAGTTGATAGAAACTATACCAAATAACAACTAGTAGAATCACTCCATAATGCAACAAAATATTTACAAAAGATGAATCAACGTATAAATAATTATCAAAAACAGACGTAGCCCTTTGTTGCAATTCCCAATCAATTCTTTGACCAAACATATGTACGCCATATAAAGATAATGTCTTATGTCCTAAACTTAGTCTTCCTGTCAAAGATACGTTTAAAATTTGAAAGAATTTACTGTTTGCGTTATAAAAATAAGTCAAAATGATAGGAATAAGAATCCCTGCAGTCAACGTAATTTTACCAATAGCATTCAGGATTTTTTGACTAACTACTTTATTTTTGAATATGTACACCAATACTAATGCTAGAATTGAAAGAAGGAAAGCTGATTTCGTATCAGTATTCACGTAAAAATAATAATTCAGTATTCCAAGCATTAGAATTTCTGACAATCTGATTTTACTTTTTCTCAAATATAGATAGACTAGAGTCAGATGAAATAAAAAATTAGCTCCGAAACTAGCATATTGGTATCCTTGGCTAAAACGGAATCGCCCTCCTAATTGAACCCTCAGCGTATTTTCAATAATGCCAAACTTTAATAGACCATATATAGAAATCATTAAGAGAACAATCGAAACTGTCCAGAGAATCAAAACTTTTCTAAAATTCACATTGTTTATAGAAATAATAAATAGGATTGTTGAAATTATTGTTAGAGCATCAAAAAGCTTATGTGTTGAAATTCCAATAATGATAGCCAAGCAGAAAGCTGAGAAGAAGAATATCAGAAACTTACTCGAGTGTCTCTCTAATAGTAGTTTAAACAGAAGTATGACAATAGACACTATCATAGCAACTATTCGAAAACGATAAATTTCAGGATATTTATAGACTAAATTTGTTTGAGCTATAAAATTAAAAAGCAACCAAATAAAGAAAGCTGAAAAATATAATAACTCTGATAATTTTATTTTTATTTTCATATTTTTACCTAAGTTTGTTTAAATTAGCCAATCTTATTTCGAATAGTGTTATACAATTTTGCAGATACGAGAAACAATATATATTTCAATTTATTTTTCCTTGTAACATTTGAATTCGGAATAATATCTTTGAAATATTGAATGTATTCTTTTCTAATTTTATTAACTTCAGCATACATATCTGAACTAAGCATAGCATGTACAATATGCAGACCATTAAAAACATAGCGAACATTCAAGGCTCTTCTCATATCCCTATCACCTGAATAGTCTCGTTCAATATAACTTCTATTCCATTCCATTGCCTTGTAAAAATCTAAAAGACGATCACTATACTTAGAATTTACAATACTTCCTGGTCTTCGATAGTATTTATAAAGATTTAGATCACTAACAGCAATATTTTCACAGGAAGCAATATGCTCATAAGCAAGAGCTAAATCTTCATACAACATCCCACTAGGATATGGAAACCTTAATAAGATTTCTTTCTTATATAGTTTACCACCTGAATGTGTCCCAACATAATTTCCATAAAACATTTGTTCTAAAGCTGTTCGACGATCTAATTTTCCAGAATATTTCTCTCTGAAATCTCCTAGGAAATCGCTATTTTCATAGTTTCTAACTTCAATCACTGGAGTTGCTACAAGATCAACTCTATACTTATCTCTAAGTTCTACTAAATATTCAATGGCTCTATGGTCATAATAATCGTCTGAATCAATGAAAACAATCCAATCTGTTGAAGATTCTTTTACCCCAGTATTGCGGGCATTGGATAATCCCCCATTTTCAATATGCAGAACTTTTATTCTGTCATCTTCTCGAGCATATTGGTCACAAATTTCTCCAGAACTATCCGTCGAACCATCATCTACTAGGATTATTTCAATATTTTTATATGTTTGTTGTCTTAGACTTTCTACACAATAACTCAAACAGTTCTCAACATTGTACACTGGTACAACAATAGAAATCTGATCCATTATGATAATCCTTCCAAAATGATATCAACAATACGCTCACAAGCTTTTCCATCTCCATATGGATTACTTGCTTTACTCATCTTGCTGTACTCTCTTTCATCTTCTAGAAGCAGTTTGAAATTAGTATAAATATTTTCTTCTTCTGTTCCTACCAATTTCAAGGTTCCTGCAGCAATTCCCTCTGGACGTTCTGTTGTATCACGCATTACCAATACTGGTTTACCTAAAGAAGGTGCTTCTTCTTGTACACCACCAGAATCTGTTAAAATCATGTAGCTTTGATTCATAAAATTATGGAAATCAATGACTTCTAGAGGTTCAATGATTTTCATACGTTCATTGTCGCCAAACACCTTACTTGCTAACTCACGAACCTTAGGATTCTTGTGAATAGGATATACGACTTTAACATCTTCAAATTCATTCAGGATACGATTAACTGCGTTAAACATATTTTCCATGGGTTGACCAAGGTTTTCACGTCTATGGGCTGTCAACATGATTAGTTTACTGTCCTTAGCCCACTCTAAAATAGGATGGTCATAATGCTCTTGAACGGTTGTCTTCAAGGCGTCGATGACAGTATTTCCGGTAACATAGATATTCTCTCTTCCCTCTTTTAGAAGATTCTCTTTAGCCACTTCTGTCGGAGCAAAATTGAAATCCGAAATAATTGAAGTAGTCTGACGATTGAACTCTTCAGGAAATGGACTTTGAAGATTATAAGTTCTCAATCCTGCCTCTACATGTCCAACTTTAATTCCCATGTAAAATGCAGCTAAAGCTGTCGCAAAAGTGGTTGTAGTATCCCCATGAACAAGAACAATATCTGGTTTTTCCTGCTCTAAAACGGCTTGAATTTTATCTAAAATACTTGTCGTGATTGTAAATAGTGTTTGATTTGCCTTCATGATTCCTAAATCATAATCAGGAACAACTTTAAAGACATCTAAAACTTGCTCTAACATTTCTTTATGTTGACCCGTTACACACACAAGTGTTTTGATTGAATCATTTTTCTTCAGTTCATTCACTAAGGGACACATTTTTATTGCTTCTGGACGCGTCCCAAAAACTAACATTACTTTTTTCATTTTGAATCTCCCATTAGTTTTTGATAAAATTTACGATAATTCTCTAAAAATAAAGGATAACTAAACTTCTCTTCATAATCTTTTTTAGCTTGATGAGCTAACCTAGTTCTAAGAGTTGAGTCAGTCGCCAGACTCTCAATAGCAGAAGCCAAGGCCCTAGCATCTTTAGCAGGAACCAAAATCCCATTTTCTTTTGTAACAACTTCATTAATGCCAGGAATATCTGTCGCAACCATGGTTTTTCCATTCATAAATGCTTCGATAACATTTAGAGCCAAGCCCTCAAATAATGACGAAGATACTAGGAAATCAAAACTATTAATACACTCGACTATATCCTGTCTATAGCCTAAAAAAGTTATCTTATCTTCTAAATCGAGTTCTTTAACCTTATTTTCTAATTCGTCTCTTAGCTCTCCATCCCCAACGATAAATAAACGAAGATTTTCATCTGAAATCAAAGAAATAGCATCAATCAAATAGGTCAAACCTTTTTGTTCAGATAATCTTGCAATACAGCCTAGCTTGATTCCATCAAACTTCATAATCTCATCAACTTGTCTATTTGACTGTTTCAAGATCACTCCGTTATAGATAACAGTGCTGTCTGCAACTCCCACATCATCTTTCAAATTTTGATTAACTGCTTGACCTACTGCAATACTATAGGCATTTTTCAGTGAAAATCTATATAAAGACAACTTATCTTTAAAGACATTATGAGCAGTGTAAACGTGGACTAGCTTGGGATTAATCAGTTTTAATAAACGAATATAAAAAGCTGCCATTCGATGATGCGTATGAACCAGAGTAATATCATTTGTCTTAATAATTTGATAAATAGTAAGAAGCAGCTTCAACACAGTAAGGGGATTTTTGCTGTCTATATCGTGAATTTTATGATGGATAATTCCTTGGGCCTCTAATTTTGGTTCCCAAAGGCCTCCTGTAGAAGCTACATGTACACTATCAAACTCATCTTTCAAATCAGAACTCAACTGGTACACGATTCTCTCAGCACCACCAATATCCATCGTTCGTGAAATATGTAAAATATTATTTTTTCGTTTTTCGTTTCTCATCTAAAACTCGCTTAATAAAGGTAACATTCCCTACAAAGTATCGTTTAAAGAGACGCTTTGGCTCATTAGCAACTCGGAACAACCACTCCAAGTTTGATTTCTGCATCCAAAGTGGGGCACGCTGAATGTGACCAGACAATACATCAAAACTACCACCTACACCCATAAAAATAGAATTCACTCCATTATCCATAAATTTTTGGATGATGTATTCTTTTTTAGGTGAAGTAATTCCAACAAATACAAAGTCGGGATTCTTTTCACGAATATCTTCCTGAATATCTTGCTCATCTTCCTCAGAAAAATAACCATTACGATGTCCAACAACTCGTAGATTTGGATACTCTTCTTTAAAATTTTGTAACATATCTTGCAAAACTTCTTCTTTAGCACCAAAAAAATACACTGAATAAGATTTTTCATCGGCTAATTTTAATAATCTTTGCATTAAATCAATTCCAGCAACTCGTTCTGGAACTTGGTAGCCCAAAAATCGAGAAGCTAGAACTACTGATGCACCATCTGCATTGATGATCTCAGACTCGTTAACTATCTTCTTAATAGCTTCATCTGATTGACATTGGTTAATCTTATCAGCGTTTACGCCCATTAAATGAAGAGGACGTTGTTCAATTACAAATTTCTCAACCTCTTGTACTGTTTCATCCATTGTTAAAGGGTCAATTCTGACCCCCATTAAATTAAAACTATTCAAATTAATCTCCCCATGTAGACTCAAAATGACCCTTACGCTCGGCTTCTTTTGGTAACTTCATGTAATCACCATATATTTTTGTTAAATATTCATCTGGGTTTGCATGGCAACTTATTTCTAAGTTCTCAAACTCTAGTAATTGTGGTTCACCGAATACTTCTTTTCTAGCAAGCTCACGTTCTCTGTAAGAGCCTAATACATTACCTACTATTGAACTAGTTTCAAAATCATATTGTTTAATTAGATTTTGTAATTTGTTGTTAATAGTGGCTGTTTTTAGAAGTTTATTTAATTTCAAAACTTTTGATATACTCACAATTGCATTTTCAAAACTTCCCCGATCTCTGTCATGTAGACGATCGATTACCGAAATTTTAGAAAGTGCACGATAGAATTTGATTTTGTTTGTATGAATAAAATAATGAAAACGATCATCTGGATAACCATCCAAAGGAAAAATATCTATGAATGGACTACATAGTTCATCTCCAAATGGAATTTGTAAGGATGTATCCATAATAGAGGTATTACCTAAATTGTCATCATGAAGTCTCAAAATAACATGTTCTGGAAGTTCTTTTTTACAAATAGATAAAAATTTTTCATAATCTTTTCGAGGCATCCCTAAATCCATATCATCATCCCAAGGAATAAATCCTTTATGACGAATGGCTCCTAGCAATGTTCCTCCCAAAGCATAATATCTTAAGTTATATTTACTACAAATAGCAATAAAGTTTTTCAATAAAGATAATTCTCCTAGTTGAATTTCCCTCACTTTATTCATAAAATCACTTCGCTCCATCTCTCATAAGTACAACTTTAATAGTTTTTAGTAAAATTTCAATGTCTTTCCAAATTGTCCAATCGTCTATATAAGCTACATCTAATTTAACAACTTCATCAAAATTCTTAATCTCACTTCTACCACTAACTTGCCAAAGTCCAGTGATACCCGGTTTAAAACTCAATCGACGTTTTTGTTCAGGTGTGTATGTCTCATATTCATCAACTGTTGGCGGTCTTGTTCCCACTAGGCTCATATCTCCTTTCAGAACATTCCAAAACTGGGGAAGTTCATCCAAGCTAGTTTTACGGATAAAGCGACCAATTTTTGTAATGCGAGGATCATTGTCCATCTTAAACATACCACCCTGCATGGTATTTTTCTCCAACAATTCTCTCTTTTTATCCTCAGCATCAATACACATTGATCTAAATTTATAAAAAGTAAAATGTCGGCCGTTTTTTCCTATGCGAGTCTGGGCAAAAATAGCAGGTCCACCATCTTTTCGAATAGCTGGAACTAGAACTATACTAACTAGACCACAAATCATTAAACCAAAAATAGAACCAATAATATCTATGACACGCTTAGCAATTACATGACTATTCTTATAAAATTTCGTCGAAAAAGTAATGACATTTAGACCAGCCATCCCACGGATTTTTTTGTCACGCCCTAGATTATGGTCAAAAGCATTTAGATTAACCGTTACATCAATTCCCATCGTTTCAAAACGAGAAATAAATTCACCAATATCATATTCTTCACTAGGAAGATTGATAAACACTTCGTCCACAACTTCGTGAGTTGCAAAATTTAAAATATTTTCGACTGGTACGACTGTAATAGTATCATGTTGGAAATTAGGTTTATCTAATACACTAACTGCCACCAGTTCTCCAAAGAAATCACCCGCATCAAGTAATTTATCCATCACTTTCTCAACTCTAGATGTTGCTGTAATCAAGAATAGTTTTTTACTCCATTTCAAATTAGGAAATACCCGTTTCGAATAATACTTGATACAAATATTGACTAGATACATTAGAATCGAGTGTAAGGTTAAGAAATACACCATGCCTCGTCTAGAGATACTAAAGCGTTCTTCTAAAAAGAAATTAGAAAGACTAATTGCCAACGCAAAGAAAATGATATATTTTGTCAAGCGAACAAGTTCAATCAAACTCCCTCGTCTAAAAAAATCTTGACCGTAATCGCTAAAATAAAATACGATGTAGTGGAGAATATATAGGACAATCATTGTTGTTGAAAGAATATCTGTCTCTTTAACAAAACTAAGAGAATACCCCAGTAACACTACTATAAAACTCTGGATTACTGCCAGAGATATTTTTATCCCTTTCTCTTCCATAACTACTTCCTTAGTCTATCCCTTATTCTATCCCCTATTTTTTACCGTAAGAACCATACTCACCGTAAGAACCATATTTCTCAGCTGAAGTATTGAATTTATTTAATACAACTCCTAAAAATGGTTTATTCGTTTGTTCCAATTGACCTTTAGCCTTCTGAACATCTTTTCTGTTAGCTTCTCCTGCCGCAGTAACTAAAACAGATGCATCACATTTCTGTGTAATAATAGCTGCGTCGATTACGATACCAATAGGCGCTGTATCAACAATAATATAATCAAAATACTTGCGAAGTGTGTCAATCATAGTGCTAAAATTTTCACTTTGCAATAAAGCAGTTGGGTTGGGTGAGATAGACCCAGCTTGAACCACAAATAGATTCTCAACATTGGTATCACATAAACCATGAGATAGGTCTGTTGTTCCAGATAAAAATTCTGTCAATCCAGTAATTTTTTCACGTGACTTGAAGACACCTGACATGACAGAATTACGAATATCAGCATCTACTAACAGGGTCTTGTAACCTGCACGCGCGAATGCCCAAGCAATATTTGTAGAAGTCGTTGACTTTCCTTCACCTGGTTTTACAGAGGTGATAGAAATCACTTGTAAATTATTTCCACTCAATTGTATATTCGTACGCAAGGCATTATAGTATTCTTCCGCTTTTTTGGCCAGATCTAATTTTTTCTGTGCTATTTCTAATGTCGGCATATCTCTCTCCTATTTCAATTTATCCAAATTTGGAACAACTCCCAATAATGCGATTTGCATAACATCTTCAATATCCTCTGGACGTTTCACTCGTGTATCAACCAGTTCAACGATAAGAACAGCGATAACCGTAAAGACTGTTCCTCCAAGTAGACCTATAATTGTATTTCTACGAATATTTGGAGAAGATGGTGCTATAGCGGGACGAGCTTCTTCAAGTGTTGTGACATCAGAAACGCGTGTGATACTGATAATCTTTTCAGCAGCTACTTCTCTCAAGGAGTTAGCGATACGACTAGCTTCCTCAGGGACTCTATCATTAACTGAAATAGAAACGATACGGGTATCGACTGGTACAGTTACCTTGACTTTACTAGCCAAAGATTTTGGTGACAGATCTAATTTCAAATCAGATGTAACTTTTTCTAAAACATCTTGAGACAAAATAATTTCACGATAGTCTTTAACCAAGTATGATCCAGCTTGCAAGTCTTGATTTGTCAAACCAGGCTTATCTCCCTGATTACGGTTGACTACATAAATCCGTGTAGTACTAGTGAACTCCGGTTTAACGATAAAAGCACTATAAGCAAAAGCTAAAGCTCCAGCTACAATTGCTACCAATGCAACTAGAATTTTTCGTTTCCAAAGAATTTTAAATAGGTGAAATACATCGATTTCCATAGTATTTTGTTCTTTCATATTTTCTCCTAAATTATTTGATCCATTATAATTTTCCTAGGGTTCTCTACAAATAGCTCTTCCGCCTTGGCTCTACCATACTTTTTAGAAATAATCTGATAAGCCTCCTCCATATAGGGGGGTCTACTATCTAAGTTATGCATATCACTTGCAATGACATGAACCAAGTCTTTCTCCAAAAAATATTGGGCTCTCTTTTTCATAAATTTATAGGTTTCACCGAAGAGCTTAGGTTTTAGAACATGAGAACTATTTACTTGCGTATAGCAGCCCATATCAATCAGTTCCCTAACACGCTTTTCATTGTTTTCCAACGCATCATAACGTTCAATATGAGCAATCACCGGGGTAATCCCTAACATCAAAATATTGCTTAACCCTCTATGAATATCGCGATAGGGTGTATTCATACTAAATTCAATCAAAGCATAACGACTATCATTAAGGGTAGGAATACGCTTGTTTTCAAGTTTTTCTAGAACATCTGGAGTATAGTATATCTCCGCTCCATAAGCAATGACCAAATCATCTGCCACTTCTTTAGCAATCTCACGAACCTTTAAAAAATTCGTCGCTATTTTTTCTTCTGGAGTCTCAAACATCCCTTTTCGACGATGGGAAGTCGAAACAATCATCCTAACCCCTTGATTATATGCTTCTCTTAAAAGGGCTTTACTATCTTCTATAGACTTCGGGCCATCATCTACATCAAAGACAATGTGAGAGTGGATATCAATCATATCATCTTCCCTCCATCACATCTTGTATCGCACTTTTAGCAGCTGCTAGACTACTATCATCGATTTCCATCATATAGAGATTACTATCTGGCATAGCATAAGAAGGAAGTCCCATTTGACCTGTACCTTTGAGGTCTTGAGAGTTGACTTTATAACTACCACCACTCTCCAATTGAGCATTAACCAAATCCATCATCGTTTCGATCGGCATATTTGTTTGGAGGGAATCTTGCAAGCCTTGAATAATGTCACTATAATTTTTTAAGGCTTCAGTAGAAGTTAATTTCTGAATGATTGCGACGATGACCTTTTGTTGATTACGACCACGGTCACGATCCCCATCAGCTAAAGAGTAACGTTCACGAACAAACCCAAGAGCTTGTTCAGAATCTAAATGGACATTTCCTACTGGGAAGTGGAACTTCCCGTGACGAGATGTAAACTCCTGATCATTGTATACATCTACACCACCTAAAAGGTCAATCAATTTCAAGAACGAAGTGAAGTTTAGACGAACATAGTAATTAATATCAACTCCATAAAGATTTTCCAAAGTATGAATAGAGGAGTCAACTCCATAAATACCTGCATGAGTCAACTTATCTTTTTGATTATTCCCGCCGTCAGCAATCGGAACATAAGAATCTCGAGGGGTTGTTGTCAATAGAATTTTTTTTGAATCTTGATTAACAGTCATCAAAATGTTGACATCTGAACGAGAAACTGAACTAATTGGTCCGTAAGTGTCAATACCACTCACATAGACATTGAAGGATTTGTTCTTAGAAACTTTAGGAGCAGCTACTTCTTTGGTGATATTTTTAGTGTAGATTTTCCTAATTTTTGATGCGTAATCAGGGTATTCAGATTCTATAATATTTTCAAAGACGCTATTTAAGACAATCGCTTTTGCTTCACCTGATACCAAGCTCTTATAAGCTGCAAGGTATGAGGTGCTTTGTTCAACCGTCAATTCTTTGCTCTGACTAGTTTTGATATCAGCTATCAATTTTTGAATATTATCATTATCAGTATCCGTAGGTCCTGTAACACTATCTAATTGCGTGACATTATGAACGTCACTATCTTTCAGAACAACAACACTCATTGAGTATTCTGAGTAATTTGACGTAGAATTGATATGACTAGTAAAGCCGACAAATTGTTGCAGTGCAAAAAAAGAAACTGAACTCATTAAAATAGCTAGTGTTAAAAAGAAAATTGTAAACTTTTCTGCTTTTCTATAAATGATCAAAAGCAGACTCGCTAAAGCGACCAAAATCACTACAGCTGCCGTTATGACATTCAGATATCTAAACGCTAATATATTATGTCTAAAAATCAAGAACAGCAAAAAACCACCCAATAATACATAAATGGTTAATAAGGCTATATTAATACTCCGCTTAACTTTACCCGAACGGGCTCTTTTTGAACGTTTATTCATAGTTTTCCCCTATATGTTGATTATCAGAATTATTATATCACAATCATGAAATAATTTCCATTTATTCCTTTTTTTATCAGCGTTTTCAATACATCTTCTAAATGCACTCCGAAGGAATAATTGTTTTTTTATAACCTGTATAGTATCTATCGCTTCCTATTTTGACATTCTCGTTTCATAGACAGAGGAATACGAATCAAAAATATAACAAACAAGGTCCCTTACGGAACCTCGTTCATCTATTTAACATGATTTTCTGCTTCTTTTTGAGCTTTTTCGATTGCTTTTTTGCTTTCTTGCTCCCATTTAGTCTTAGCTTCTTCAAACTGTTTGGTTGTCACAGTATCTTTTTGCAGTTTCATGTACTTGTAGTTATTGCCGTCACCCTTGATGCCGACCAATGAATAACCTCTTGTGAATGGCGTTACTTTGGTGACAGATGCTGTTCCACCACTTGACATGGCTGACATAATCAGAGAATTGTCAATCATCCAAGCCTGTGCTTCAGCATATTTTTCATAGCGTTTGGCGACATCTTTATTTTCGCTATCTGCATCTTTGAGCATCTTGGTGTAAGTATCAAGACCCAGACTAGCAATTTTCGTTTTATCTTCCTGAGCATCTAGACCAAAGATCTTGAGGTAGAATCCATCCTCTGCATTGAAAGGATTGAGATAAGTTGACGGATCTTGGTAATCACCTACCCAACCATCAAAGTTCAAATCGTAGTCTCGATCAGCAGGCGTTGGTGCCAAGAAGGCTACGTTATTAAAATCATCTGTTGACAGTTGCTGAACATCAATGACAATGTTATCAGCGCCTAAAACTGACTCAAGGGTCTGCTTAACAGAGTTCATACCTGTCACGGCATTTTTACTTGTTTGATCAACTGCAACATCCAAGTGAATAGGGAAAGTCACACCTTGACTTGCCAATTCTTTTTTAGCTTCCGCAAATTTTGCTTGGGCTTTTTCTTTGTTAAAGTAGGAATCCTGAGCATCTGCCAAGTTAATACCTGACCATTCTGTGCCATAGTTGACCAATTTAGAAGCAACTACTTCTCCAAAGGTCTTGTCTCCCACTTGGACAAATGTTGGAGGCACTAGAGTGTTACGAAGGGTCTTGCTAGCTGCTTCTTCCCCATTTGACTGGGCAGAATAGGCTGTGCGATCCAATGCAAAGTTCACCGCTTGACGGAATTTTTTGTTCAAGACAGCTGTTTCAGTTGACTTCTTCTGCTCATCTGTCGTTTTAGATGTGTGGTTGTAGGCCTTACGATTGACGTTAAAATTGAAATACCAAGAAGTCTTGTCCTGCAAGCTATAAACGATATTATCCTTATATTTTTCCTTGGTCTTGGCAAAGTTAGAACTATTTGGATAAACCCCAGCGATTGAATAGGCTCCACTTTCAAAGTTACGGATGGTCAATTCTTGGTCTGAACCATCAAAGTAAGCCAATTTCACATGTTCAATTGATACTTTATCATGATCGTAGTAATGCGGATTTTTCACATACTCGATTGATGATTTTGATGTGAAATCTTTTAACAAATAAGGTCCGCTGTAAAGAATACTATCTGGAGATAGGGTACCAAAATCTTTCCCTTTTGAGTTTAAAAACTCTTCATTCACCGGGAAAAGAATACTGTTAGTTGTTTTTGAATTCCAGTAAGGTTCTGGGCGTGCCAAAGTATACTCAACAGTCTGGTCGTCAATCGCCTTCACCCCAACCTTAGAAAAGTCAGTATCCGCTCCTGTAATATAATCATTCAAGCCCTTGATGGAGTTTTGAATCAAGTCAATGGCCTGTGATTTATTGTCCACTGCATACTTGATACCTGTCACAAAATCTTGTGCCTTGACTGGGGCGTACTCTTCACCGTCAGCCGTGAACCATTTGGCATCTTTTCTTAATTTATAGGTATAAGTCAGACCGTCGCTTGAAACAGACCAGTCTTCTGCCAAAGATGGAACTAGGTTCCCGTGGTTGTCATTTTCAAGCAAACCATCAACTAGGTTAGTAATGATGGCTGTATTATCAGCGTAGTAGTCTAATAAATAGTTAAATGTAGTTGGATTTCCACTAAAGGTTGATGAGTAAGTTTTTGTATCTGAACCTGATTGTCCGCAAGCAGCTAAAAGCAAAGCAGCCGCAAGGGTCAGGCCTGCGCTAAGGACACGCTTTTTTGTATTCATCTTCTTTCTCCTTTATGTTAGTTTTTATAACATAGATTTATTTTACCAAAATAGAGGAAATTTGTAAAGTTAATTGAATTTTGAGAATGAAAGTTTATAAACTTTGCTCATAAAAAAACAAAGGATTTCTGTCTTTCATACAGTCCTCCCTTGTTTTTATGCGATTTTATTTTTAAATTTTTCTGTAAAAAATATTTATAGTAATTCCACACAGAAAGCATCCCATGGCGCCAAGATTTGTTTTTCAAAAACTTCCTGAGCCGTGGTGTTTTCAATCAAGACCGATTTGACTTTTCCTTCTACGGTCAAGTCTTGCTCTTCATTGGACAAGTTGGCCACAACTAAGAAACGGCGGTCACCATCTTTACGGATGTAAGCAAAGACCTTATCAGCAGTTTCAAGCAATTCAAATTCAGCTCGAATCAGCCAGCTATTCTCTTTGCGGATTTGAACCAGTTTCTGATAAGTATAGAAAATAGAATCTGGATTTGCCAGTGTTTCTTGAACGTTGATTGCTTGATAGTTTGGATTGACTGCCAACCAAGGTTGACCTGTTGAGAAGCCAGCATTTTGGCCTTCATCCCATTGCATCGGAGTACGAGCATTGTCGCGACCAATGACACGGATACTATCCATAATTTCTTCCATCGGAACACCTTTTTCAAGAGCTTGACGCGCATAGTTGAGAGATTCAATATCTTCTACTTGATCAAGTGTCTCAAACGGATAATTGGTCATCCCAATCTCCTCACCTTGGTAGATATAAGGTGTTCCTCTCATGAGATGAAGTAAGATTGCAAAGGCTTTGGCAGATTTTTCACGGTATTCTTGGTCATTTCCCCAGATAGAGACAATACGAGGAAGGTCATGGTTGTTCCAGAAGAGGGAATTCCAGCCGTCTTCAACTCCTAACTCAGTCTGCCATTTGTTGAAAATCTCTTTTAACTTAGCGATGTTTAGCTCTTTTTGATAGTGCCATTTAGGTTGCCCTTCCTGATACTGAAGACAGATGTGTTCAAACTGGAAGACCATAGACAATTCTTGCCCCTTTGGATCAGAGTAAAGTTTAGCGATTTCTGGCGTCGCTCCCCAGGTCTCTCCCACCGTCAAGAGTTCTTTGTCGCCAAAGGTCGCCTGATTCATCTCCTTGAGATAGGGATGGAGCATAGGACCATTATTGACTACTTTCTCATCAGGAATTTTCCCAATCATATCAATGACATCCATACGAAAACCGCCAATGCCTTTATCAATCCAGAAGTTCATCATCTCGTAAATTTTCTGGCGCAGTTTTTCATTCTCCCAGTTGAGATCCGGCTGTTTCTTGCTGAAAAAGTGGAGATAGTATTGACCTGACTTTTCATCGTATTCCCAGGCAGATCCGCTAAAGATAGAATCAAGATCATTTGGTTCATCCCGCCAGATATAGTAGTCGCGCTCAGGACTGTCAGGATTTTCACAGGCTTCGACAAACCAAGCATGTTCATCTGAAGTATGATTGACCACCAAGTCCATGATGATACGAATATCACGCTTCTTAGCCTCCGCAATCAGTTGGTCCATGTCCTCCATGGTTCCGAAAATAGCTGCAATCGCTTGATAATCAGCAATATCGTAGCCATTATCGTCCATAGGACTGTCATAAACAGGAGAAAGCCAAATCGCTGTGATTCCTAACTTGGCTAGATAATCCAACTTACTGGTAATACCTGGCAAATCGCCAATTCCATCTCCGTTGCTATCCATAAAGCTCTTAGGATAAACTTGATAGACTACGGCATTGTGCCACCACTTTTCTTGCATCTTCTTACCTCATTATTTTAATAATCTATAGTCTATGATAGCGCTTTTCAGAGTTTTATGCAAGCGTTTGCCTAATCTTTTTGATTCCTTTTTTAACTCCATAGTTTCCTAACTTCCAATTTTTTATTATAATAGAGGTCAGAGGTAAAAAAATGAAAAAACAAGCTTTTAGTTCTGAACAATATTTGAATCTACAGCGCGACCACATTTTGGAGCGCATTAACCAATTTGACGGCAAGCTCTACTTGGAGTTTGGTGGCAAAATGTTAGAAGATTTCCACGCTGCTCGTGTTCTTCCTGGTTATGAGCCTGACAACAAAATCAAGCTCTTGCAAGAATTAAAAGAGCAAGTCGAGGTTGTGATTGCCATTAACGCTAGCAACATCGAACATTCCAAAGCACGTGGTGACTTGGGCATTTCTTATGACCAAGAAGTTCTTCGTTTGATTGATAAATTCAATGAATTAGGGATTTTTGTTGGCTCGGTAGTCATCACACAGTACGCTGGTCAACCAGCTGCAGATGCCTTCCGCAACCAACTTGAGAAAAACGGAATTGATTCTTATCTTCACTATCCAATCAAAGGATATCCGACGGATATGGATCACATCATTTCTCCAGAAGGCATGGGAAAAAATGACTACATCAAAACTAGTCGCAACTTGATCGTCGTAACCGCTCCTGGACCTGGTTCTGGAAAATTGGCAACTTGTATGTCAAACATGTACCACGACCAAATCAATGGTATCAAGTCTGGTTACGCTAAATTTGAAACCTTCCCAGTTTGGAATCTTCCCCTTCATCATCCAGTCAACTTGGCTTACGAGGCTGCCACAGCTGACCTTGATGATGTCAACATGATTGACCCCTTCCATCTCCAAACCTACGGAGAAACCACTGTCAACTACAACCGTGACATCGAAATCTTCCCAGTGCTCAAGCGCATGTTGGAACGTATCCTAGGTGAATCTCCTTACGCTTCACCTACAGATATGGGTGTCAACATGGTTGGTTTCGCTATTACAGATGACGAGGCTGCTGTCGAAGCTTCTAAACAAGAAATCATCCGCCGTTACTATCAAACTGTTCTTGACTTCAAGGCTGAAAAAGTTGGCGAAGCTGCTGTTAAGAAAATCGAGTTGCTCATGAACGACCTCGGCATCACACCTGCAGACCGCAAGGTTGCTGTCGCTGCTCGTCAAAAAGCAGAAGAAACTGGCGGACCAGCCCTAGCCCTTGAATTGCCTAACGGGGAAATCGTCACAGGTAAGAACTCTGAGCTCTTTGGCCCTACAGCCGCTGCCTTGATCAACGCCATCAAGAAATCAGCTGACATTGCTAAAGAAGTAAAACTCATCGAACCGGAACTTGTCAAGCCAATCCAAGGTCTTAAAATTGATCATCTCGGTAGCCGCAATCCACGCCTTCATTCAAATGAAATCCTGATTGCACTTGCCATCACGGCTACAGAAAATCCTGATGCTGCTCGTGCTATGGAAGAGCTCGGCAACCTCAAAGGAAGCGAAGCCCACTCAACCATCATCTTGACAGATGAAGACAAGAACGTCCTTCGTAAATTGGGTATCAATGTAACCTTTGACCCTTACTACCAATACGACCGCTTGTATCGCAAGTAAAGATTTGAACCTCTCCACTCTCGGAGAGGTTTTCTCTCTGTCTCAGGAGCCGGCTTTATGTTATAATGAAAAGAGAAAATTGAAAGGATTTACCATGTCAAAAGAAGTTATTGTTGAAAGCTTTGAACTTGATCACACCATTGTAAAAGCGCCTTATGTCCGCTTGATTGGGGAAGAAACAGGCCCAAAAGGAGACATCATCTCCAATTATGATATTCGCTTGGTGCAACCAAACGAAGACTCTATCCCTACTGCCGGCCTTCACACCATCGAGCACCTCTTGGCAAAGCTCATCCGTACTCGCATTGACGGTATGATTGACTGTTCACCATTTGGTTGCCGTACAGGCTTCCATATGATTATGTGGGGACGTCATACCAGCGCTGAAATTGCAGCAGTTATCAAGGATTCGCTCAAAGAAATCGCTGAAACTACTACTTGGGAAGATGTCCCAGGAACAACCATCGAATCTTGCGGAAACTACAAGGACCACAGCCTCTTCTCTGCTAAAGAATGGGCGAAACTCATCTTGGAACAAGGAATCTCAGATGATGCCTTTGAGCGTCATGTGATTTAAACACAAAAAAGGAACCAGTTTTTTCAGCTGGTTCCTTCTTTTTTATTCTCAAAATTTTGTCTTATACTCAATGAAAATCAAAGAGCAAACTAGGAAACTAGCCGCAGGCTGTACTTGAGTACGGCAAGGCGACGTTGACGTGGTTTGAATTTGATTTTCAAAGAGTATTAGGCTTTTTCACGAATGACCAAAACACCGTCTTCCATATCTGCTTCCAAATGTTTGGCATCTAGATGATCCAAGTGGAAGTCTGTTACCTTATCACGAATTTGTTGTTCAACCACTCGGCGAAGCGGACGAACACCCATGACTTCGTCATAGCCTTCTTCTGTAATATAGTCTTTAGCCGCTTGACTGACTACCAAGTCAATGTCTTTCTTAGCCAAGGTTTGGTTGACTTCAGCCAGCATCAAGTCCACAATCTTAGAAAGGTCTTCCTTCGTCAAGTGTGAGAACTCGATAACTGCGTTAAAGCGGTTAAGGAACTCTGGACGGAAGAAGGGTTTCAAACGATCCATCAACTCTGGTTTATCCGCATCTTCTGTCAAGTTGGCTTCATAGCCAAATCCAGCATTTGACGTTGCAATAATGACAGTGTTCTTAAAGTTCACCGTATTTCCTTGACCATCTGTCAAACGACCATCATCCAAAACTTGAAGGAGAAGAGTAATCACTTGAGGATCAGCCTTTTCAATCTCATCCAAAAGAATAATAGAGTAAGGATTGCGACGAACACGTTCTGTCAAGGTATTACTATTGTCATCATAACCCACATAACCAGCTGTTGTACCGATTAGCTTAGAAACAGCTGTGCGGTCACTGTATTCAGACATATCCAAACGGATGATTGCCTCCTTGGTTCCAAACATATCCAGCGCCAATTGCTTAGCTAACTCAGTCTTACCAACCCCAGTAGGCCCTACAAAGAGGAAGCTACCGATTGGGCGATTGCCTTCATCAAAACCAGCACGGTTACGACGGATAGCACGAGACACTGCTTCAACTGCCTTGTCTTGGCCGATCACCTTATCTTGCAAGCGATGAGCCATATCTTTCAATCGTTCGATGTCTGACGCTCCCATTTGTGAAACTGGAATACCCGTCATACGTTCTACAGATTCAGCCACATCGTTGACACTTGCAGTCACTTTCATATCTTCTGTGTGGTTTTCGATTTTCTTTTCTAATTCTGCGATACGTGTTTTATAGTTTAGAGCTGCTTCAAAATCTTCTGCCTCAACCGCTTTTTCTTGCTTGTCTTTTTCTGCCTCGATTTCACGTTCAACAGCATGTACATCTGTTACTGGATGCTGAGCTGCCAAGTGAGCCGCCGTTACATCGACAAGGTCAATAGCCTTATCTGGCAAGCTACGTTGAGGAATGTATTGAACAGAATAATCCACTGCTGCTTTCAAGACTTCATCTGGCAAGATGACATTGTGGTGTTGTTGATAGAGGTCACGAATTCCTTGAAGGATTTTAAAGGTATCCTCTGCTGAAGGAGCATTGACCTTGACTTCGTTAAAACGACGAGCAAGAGCAGCATTCTTCAAGATGGTGTTACGGTATTCGTCTTGAGTTGTCGCTCCAATCACTGTCAATTCACCACGAGAGAGGGCTGGCTTGAGAATATCCGCAAGCCCTTTAGAACCACTATCTCCACCAGTGCTACCAGCACCGAGAATTTGGTGAATTTCATCAAAGAAGAGAATAATATTTCCTGCTTCTTTCACTTCATTGACTAGATTTTGGACATTTTCTTCAAAGCTACCACGGTATTGAGTACCAGCCTCAAGACCTGAGATGTCAATGGAAAGGATTTCCTTGTTCTTAATAGCAGCTGGGACATCTCCGTTCACAATGGCTTGCGCTAGGCCTTCTACAACCGCTGTCTTACCAACACCTGCATCTCCGACCAAAACAGGATTATTCTTGGTACGGCGTGATAGAATTTCAGATGTTTCTTGAATTTCCTTGTTTCGTCCGATAACAGGATCCAACTTACCCTCACGAGCTTCCGCTGTCAAGTTACGACCTAGTTTGGCAAGGACACCGTCTTGTTTCATACCTGAAGCCTGTTGTTGCATTTGCGCATCAGATTCTGCATTTCCTGGCAATTGACCAGTTGCACGATAGTGAGCAAATTCCTCAGGTGTGACTTCACGTCCATTAATCAAGTAACGGCGATTTTCAGAACTATATCCTCGCATACCACCCATCAATTGGTTAAATAAATCATCCATGTTGTTAAAATTATTAAAGTTGTTGTTCATATTCTTTACCTCTTTTTGTTTACTTAGTTACGATCACTGATATTGACTATCTTTGACCTTTGTTTTAAAAAATTTAGACTAGCTAAATCGCTACTCTACGTACTATTTCTGGTTTTTCTTTTTCAAGCAGGAGTAGACTATCTTTACTTCTAAAGATTTCTAGATTAAACATAGACCCCACCTCTTTCTATTTTACTTTAAATAAGTGTTCTAGTAAGGTTTTCATTTACCTTACGTTCATAATATACTACATTAGTCAGAAAAGGTCAAGTAATTTGACTTTAATTGACCAATAAATTTTACAAAAAGAAGAACTAGCTTTTAACTAGTCCTTCTTTGTATTATTTTATATAATCTTAACTCAACGCATCCAAGGCATCATCCATTGAAAGAACTTCGTGGAAGACACGTTGTGTCAATTCAGTTTTTTGTTCTGGAGTGAGGTATTTAGTGTTTACACAGTATCCAGAGATACGTACGATAACGTCTTCGCCTGACATAATCTTTTCGTAAACATCGTTCAAGTCCATAACGTTCAAGTTAACGTGTTGTCCACCGTTTTCGAAGTAACCATCAAGGATTGTTACCAAGTTATCAACTTGTTCGTCACGAGTCTTACCAAGAGCGCGAGGTGATACTTGTGTAGTCAATGAGATACCATCAGCTGCATAACTAAAGTCAAGGCTAGAAAGTGAGTTCAAGTTTTGCAACCATCCACCTTTAGCTTTATTAGATGGGTTAGCACCTGGTGAGAAGAATTCAAGTTTAGACAAGTTCACAGAACCATCTTCGTTGAGGTATACACCTTTGTGGACTGGTGAGTTACCAGTTTGTTTAGAGTAAGCAACGTTAGATGTGATTGTCAAAAGTGATACTGTAGCTTCAGCGTCTTTGTAAAGTTTGTGGCTACGTAGACGAGTTGTGTAAGCTTCGATCAACCATTCTGCCAATTCGTTTGAACGTGGGTCATCTTCACCCCAACGTGGGTATTCACCGATTGTTTCGTAATCATAGATGTAGCCATTTTCATCACGGATTGGTTTAACTGTAGCGTATTTGATAGCTGACAATGTATCAACAGTGTTGGCAAATCCACAGATACCGAATCCCATGTTGGCACGTTGTTTAGTTGGCAAGAATGCCATTTGAACAGCTTCATAGTTGTACTTATCAGTCATGTAGTGAATGATGTTCAAAGCATCTACGTAAGTATCAGTCAACCAGTCAAGAGATTTTTCAAAGTTAGCTTTAACTGATTCGAATTCAAGAACTTCGTCACGGATTGGTTCGATGTCAAATACTTTGTAGTCTTTGTGAACATCGTCGTAACCACCGTTCAAACCAGTAAGAAGGGCTTTCAATACGTTTACACGAGCACCGAAGTACTGGATGTTGTGGCGTTGTTCTTCATTTTCTGGGTCAAGCGGAGACACACAGCATGAGATACAGCTCATTTCACCATATCCGTCTTTAGCCATTGTTGTTACACCTTCGTATTGGATAGAAGAGTGTTTGTGGCTCATGTGCATACAGTAGCGACGGAAGTTGTATGGCAATTTATCAGTCCAAAGAACTGTCAAGTTTGGTTCTGGAGAGTTACCGATGTTGTCAAGAGTGTTCAAGAAACGGTAGTCCATCTTAGTAACACGGTGACGACCGTCGTTACCCATACCAGCCATAGAAGTTGTGATGAAAGTTGGGTCACCTGAGTACAATTGGTCATAAGCTTTTGTACGAGCAAATTTAACTGTACGAAGTTTCATAACAAAATCATCAACGAATTCTTGGATTTCTGATTCAGTAAATGTACCACGAGCAAGGTCACGTTCTGCAAAGATGTCCAATACGATTGGCACACGACCTAGAGATGTAGCAGCACCGTTGATAACACGGCAGACAGACATGAAGGCGATGTTAACCCATTGGATAGCTTCTTTAACGTTCATCGCTGGTTTGCGAACGTCAACTCCGTAAAGGTCACCCAAGCGAACAACTTGTTGCAATGCTTGGTATTGAAGATTGATTTCTTCACGAAGACGGATTGTTTCTTCATCGATTTCTTCGATTGCATTCCAGTCGTTTACTTTTTCTTGCATCAAGTAGTCTGCACCGTAAAGAGCAAGACGTGCGTAAACACCGATGATACGTCCGCGTGAGTATGCATCTGGAAGACCAGTTACAGTGTGAGCGTGACGAGCGCGACGAATGTTTGAAGTGTAAGCACGGAAAATACCGTCGTTAACTGTTGTTACGTATTTAGTGAAGATTTCGTGAACAGCTGGGTCTGGTTCGTATCCATTTTCCTTCAAAGTAGTTTCAGCCATACGGATACCACCTTTTGGCATGAAGTTCAATTTGAAGAGTTCGTCATTTTGGATACCGAAGATAACTTCGTTTTCTTTATCGATAAATCCTGCTGGGATATCAGCGATAGATGTTGGACGAGTGTCCATTGGGAAACGAGTTTCTTCGTAGTGAGCCTTAGTTTCTTCTACAATTTTTTTGATGTGAAGTGAACGTTCTGTTGGTCCTGCAAGGAAGCTTTCGTCTCCATCGTAAGGTGTGTAGTTAGCTTGTACGAAGCGTGATACACTTGCTTTTTCTTTCCAATCTACGCCTTTGAAGCCTTCCCAAGCTTTGTCAAAAATATCTTGTGCTTCAACAACTGTCTTAACAACCATGTTAATGTCCTCTTTTTTCTTTCTAGTAACAGTCATCTGTTACATTCATGAGACAAGTATACCATACAGTAACCGATTTCAACAAGCGAAAAATCCCTGTTTTTACACTTTCTTTTCTAAAACAGTCTATATTTTTCCTCAAACTGTATTATATTTTTGAAAAAACGAAGTCCTTTTTTCTTTTTTTCAGAAAAAAGGGTATAATAAAAGAAAATAAGCTGTAAAAAAGGTGCTAGGCATGTTGATTTTTCCTTTGTTAAATGATTTATCAAGAAAGATCATCCATATTGACATGGATGCCTTTTTTGCTGCGGTGGAAATCAGAGATAATCCTAAACTCAGAGGAAAACCTGTCATTATCGGCAGTGACCCTCGGCAAACAGGTGGGCGTGGTGTCGTGTCCACTTGTAGCTATGAGGCGCGCGCTTTTGGTGTCCATTCAGCCATGAGTTCCAAGGAAGCCTATGAGCGTTGCCCCCAGGCCGTCTTTATCTCAGGGAATTATGAAAAATACAAGTCTGTGGGATTCCAGATTCGAACTATCTTTAAGCGCTATACAGATTTGATTGAACCTATGAGTATTGACGAAGCCTATTTGGATGTAACAGAAAATAAACTCGGTATCAAGTCAGCGGTCAAAATTGCTCGCCTCATTCAAGAGGATATCTGGCAGGAACTTCATCTAACTGCTTCTGCCGGTGTTTCCTACAATAAATTCTTAGCTAAAATGGCCAGTGATTATCAAAAACCACATGGTTTGACAGTGATTCTACCTGACCAAGCTGAGGATTTTCTCAAACAAATGGATATTTCCAAGTTTCATGGAGTAGGAAAAAAGACGGTGGAACGACTTCATCAAATGGGTATTTTTACTGGAGCTGATTTACTTGACGTCCCTGAAGTGACCCTAATAGACCGCTTTGGCAGACTGGGCTATGACCTGTATCGAAAGGCTCGTGGCATTCACAACTCTCCAGTCAAATCCAATCGCATCCGTAAATCAATCGGGAAGGAGAAAACCTACGGGAAGATTCTCCGTGCCGAGGAAGACATCAAAAAAGAGCTGACTCTCCTATCAGAAAGAGTCGCTCTCAATCTCAGTCAACAAGAAAAAGCTGGAAAAATTGTCATTATGAAAATCCGCTACGAAGACTTTTCAACTCTTACCAAACGAAAAAGTCTGGCTCAAAAAACACAGGATGCTAGTCAAATAAGCCAAATAGCCCTGCAACTCTATGAAGAATTAAGCGAGAAAGAAAGAGGTGTCCGCCTGCTGGGGATTACCGTGACTGGATTTTAAAACCTTGAAGAGTTGACCCTTCAAGGTTTTTCTTATACAAATAAACGGACAAAGCTATACAGTAGCAAGACGCTACCGAGTACAATACGGTATTTACCGAAAAGGGTAAAGTCGTGTTTTTTCACATAGCTAGTCAAAAAGCGAATAGCCACCATGCTGACTGCAAAAGCTACTCCCATCGCAACCAAGAGCAAGAACAATTGCCCAAAGTCCAAGAGTTGTCCTGCTTTCACAAATTTGAAAATCTTTAAGGCACTGGCTCCAAACATAACAGGAATCCCTAAATAGAAGGTAAATTCTGTCACAACAGAACGACTCGTTCCATTCAACAAACCACCGACAATCGTTGCCCCAGAACGACTGGTTCCCGGTAAAAGGGCAAGAACTTGGAAGAGGCCGATATAGAAGGCTGTCGTATAAGGAAGCTTATCCAACTCTGTTACACTTGGCTCGATAGCACGAGCTTTATTTCGCTTTTCCAAATAGATAAAGGCAATCCCATAAATAATCAACATGAGAGCAACTGAAACCATATTATGGAAGTGAGTATCAAACCAATCATCAAATTTAAAGACGGCAAGCAAAGGTAAAGTGGCAACCAAGACCTTCAACCACAGTCTCCAAGTCTTACGAACTTCCTGCTTATCCTTAGTCGGTTTGAAAGGATTGAGCTTGTTAAAGTAAATCACCATAACCGCTAAAATCGCACCAAGCTGAATCACGACATTAAACATGGACATAAAAGATTCATTCTGATTTTGGTATTGGATAAACTCCTCTGCTAAAATCAAGTGACCTGTACTGGAAATCGGCAACCATTCCGTAATTCCTTCAACAATACCGAAGAAGATAGATTTTAAAATTTCAATAAGATACATAGATTACTCCTTTTTCTATCTTCCATTATAGCATATTTTTTCAGCCAGTGATAGCTCTCTTTAAAAGGCGCCGATACTGCCGCCACCTCCGCCTCCAGAGAAACCACCGCCAGAACTTCCACTTCCAGAAGATACAGAGTAGGTACTTGCTGTATTTGCGACATTTGCATAATGGCTCATTTGCGCGCTTGAATGATAAAACATACTGTGCCAGCCATAAGCTACATAGAGGTTGATATCTGGATTTTCCACTTGAATATGATGAACCTTCATCAAATGACTGACCTTGTCTGCATAGCCAAATAAGGTCGCATAGACCAAGAGGCGATTCCAGACCACAATACTTTCCAATTCAGCCTGATCCAATCGTGCAATCTCACGCAACATATTTTCAAAACTGGTCCAGAGATAGTAGACTTCTGCTCCTGCTTCATTTAGGACACCATCACGATTATCTAGCCGAAGCTTCCAATAATAGAAAACAGCCAAAACCAAACCTAGAAAACCAAGTATAGGCAAGGGGAGGAAAAGATAGCCATAAACATCCAAACTGTACAAGAACAAACCAAATCCGATAAATAGGGGTAGGATAGTAGAGAGTCCCATCCCCACTTGCAAGGCCTTTTCTCCACCATTCAAGGGACGATAATAATCCGGAAGCCCCCAGAAAGAAACTCGATTTCTCACTCCTTCTTGCATCTGGTTCAATACTTCTTCAAAAGAAGATTTGAGTTGAAGCCCTCTTGCTTGAATCCGTTTTTCATCAGAGGCTTTTGCTCTACGATAAAGACTATCAGATACCTTGTAATCCGCAAACAAATTGGAAAGAATCTCTTCTTTTTTGCCTGAAAAAGCCAGATTTAGACAGTCTTTCTCAAAGCTTGACAAACCATCTTCTTTTACTAGCCTCAAACCAACTGCATCTCCTTCTGAAATGATAGAGACATTCCCACGGTCTATCACATCTAGCAAGGTAGCTTGAATAAGTTGATCAAAGGTAAATTTTCCAGCTCCCTTGACCAAGGGACTCACTTCCTCCAAGGAGGTCGAGTAGACTGCTTCTGATAAAACCATAGGCTCTAATTCCATTGGTGGTTCATAGATACGATGATTTTTGCCATATTTGACCGAAGGAGCGGTCTTTCTTCTATAAATAAAATAGAAACAGACACTTAATAACAAGGAGATAGAAAGTATCAAAGGGAAGACCCAGGTAACGAGTTGTTTACTTTGCTCTTTTTCTTTAAAAATCGAGTCTTCTATCTTATTAAATTCTTCTAAACGATTCCCTTTCAAGCCCTGATCCCTAGCGCTAGCAAAATCAGTTCGAGGCCAATAGGCATGCAATTCAACTCCACGCTTAGCCGGAAGATTGTCTAAACGGATAGTATAATCAAGGTTACTCTTTTCAACTGTTCCCTCTCTAAAAAGTTTCCCTGTATGGAAAAAGAGTTTTTCAGCCCCCTTGTCTCCCCTTACATGAAATTCAAACTTTCCAATAGCCCCTGAACTATCTGTCAGAGGTTGCCAATTTACTTCAGCAATATCATCATATAGGAAAAGCAAATTCTTTAAGTTCCAGACGAGGTCAACTTCAACTGTGTCGCCTTCTTGACCTGGATTATAAACTTTAACAGTATAACCATCTGCTCCTTCTATCACTTCGCTAGTAACATCTGTCAGTTCAGCACCGTTTTTCGCGGCCTGAACCTTTGGATGAGGATCAATGTCAAATCCGCTAGGCATCTTGCCAGCACGTCCAAGTCCCACAATTTGACCCTTAAAGTCCTCCTCAAACTGGTAAACTATCTTCTGTCTAAATTCTGCCGTATTGTCTGCATGAATATACAAATCCCCTTGGTAAGAGTTTATCTTGAAATCAATGGCAAAAACAGAGAGTGGAAGAAGGCAAAACAAGCCTAACACCAGTAAGAAAAAAGTTTTTTTCATCAACTAAGCCCCCTTTTTATCTTTGCTATTATTATATCATTTTTTCTCAAGTAAGGGCTTACCTATATTGAAAAATAGAGTTTTTTTCGATAAAATAGGAGACAGTTATTTTTTAATAGATTAGAAATAGGAGAAATCATGAGAAAAATATACTTATCTATTTTCACAAGTCTCTTGCTGATGCTGGGACTTGTCAATGTTGCTCAGGCTGATGAATATTTACGCATCGGGATGGAAGCGGCATATGCCCCCTTTAACTGGACCCAGGACGATGATAGCAATGGAGCTGTCAAAATCGATGGAACCAATCAGTATGCCAATGGATACGATGTTCAAATCGCCAAGAAAATCGCTAAGGACTTAGGTAAAGAACCTTTGGTTGTTAAAACAAAGTGGGAAGGTCTAGTTCCTGCCCTTACTTCTGGTAAGATTGACATGATTATCGCAGGTATGAGTCCAACTGCCGAACGCAAACAAGAAATTGCTTTTTCGAGCAGTTACTACACTAGCGAACCAGTTCTACTAGTCAAAAAAGATTCTGCCTACGCAAATGCAAAATCTTTGGATGACTTTAATGGTGCGAAAATCACTTCTCAACAAGGTGTCTATCTTTATGACTTGATTGCACAAATCCCAGGTGCTAAAAAAGAAACTGCCATGGGAGACTTCGCTCAAATGCGCCAAGCTCTTGAGGCTGGTGTCATTGATGCTTATGTTTCTGAACGCCCAGAAGCACTGACTGCTGAAGCTGCTAACTCTAAGTTCAAGATGGTTCAAGTAGAACCAGGTTTCAAAACGGGGGAAGAAGATACAGCTATTGCCATTGGACTTCGTAAAGATGACAATCGTATTAGCCAAATCAATGCCAGCATTGAAACCATTTCAAAAGACGATCAAGTTGCCTTGATGGATCGTATGATCAAGGAACAACCTGCCGAAGCTACAACATCTGAAGAGACTAGCAGTAGTTTCTTTAGCCAAGTTGCTAAAATTCTTTCTGAAAACTGGCAACAACTCTTGCGTGGTGCTGGTATCACTCTTTTAATCTCTATCGTCGGAACCATCACAGGTCTCATTATTGGACTTGCCATTGGTGTCTTCCGTACTGCTCCTCTCTCTGAAAACAAAGTCATTTACGGCCTACAAAAACTAGTCAGCTGGATCCTCAATGTCTATATCGAAATTTTCCGTGGTACACCAATGATCGTTCAATCAATGGTTATCTACTATGGAACTGCCCAAGCTTTCGGTATCAACCTTGACCGTACACTAGCTGCTATCTTCATCGTTTCGATCAACACCGGTGCCTACATGACTGAAATCGTCCGTGGTGGTATCCTAGCAGTTGACAAGGGACAATTTGAAGCCGCAACTGCACTCGGTATGACTCATAACCAAACCATGCGTAAGATTGTCCTCCCTCAGGTAGTCCGTAACATCCTACCAGCAACGGGTAATGAATTTGTCATCAATATCAAAGATACATCTGTATTGAACGTTATCTCGGTTGTCGAACTTTATTTCTCAGGAAATACCGTGGCAACTCAAACCTATCAATACTTCCAGACATTTACAATCATCGCCGTGATTTACTTTGTCCTCACCTTCACCGTAACACGTATCCTACGCTTCATCGAACGTCGCATGGACATGGATACCTATACTACAGGTGCTAACCAAATGCAAACGGAGGATTTGAAATAATGACACAAGCAATCCTTGAAATTAAACACCTCAAAAAATCCTATGGTCAAAACGAAGTGTTAAAAGACATTTCACTCACTGTCCACAAGGGAGAGGTTATCTCTATCATCGGAAGCTCTGGAAGCGGGAAATCGACTTTCCTACGCTCCATTAACCTACTTGAAACACCAACTGATGGACAAATCCTTTATCATGGACAAAACGTCCTCGAAAAAGGCTATGACCTCACACAATACCGTGAAAAGTTGGGAATGGTTTTCCAATCCTTTAACCTCTTTGAAAATCTCAACGTGCTTGAAAATACAATCGTCGCTCAGACAACTGTCCTTAAACGTGAACGAACAGAAGCTGAAAAGATTGCCAAAGAAAACTTGGAAAAGGTCGGCATGGGAGAACGCTACTGGCAAGCCAAACCAAAACAACTCTCAGGTGGTCAAAAACAACGTGTGGCCATCGCTCGCGCTCTTTCAATGAATCCGGACGCCATTCTCTTTGATGAACCAACATCAGCTCTCGATCCAGAAATGGTTGGAGAAGTCCTCAAAATCATGCAAGATCTGGCTCAGGAAGGCTTGACTATGATTGTCGTAACTCACGAGATGGAATTTGCCCGTGATGTCTCTCACCGTGTTATCTTTATGGATAAAGGTGTGATTGCTGAAGAAGGCAAACCAGAAGACCTCTTCACCAATCCTAAAGAAGACCGTACAAAAGAATTCCTTCAACGCTATCTCAAATAAAAAGAAAAGGCTGCATCAACCGTGCAGTCTTTTTACTAGCCAAAAAATGAAAAGGCAGACCCTATTCAAGAATCCGCCATTATCCAAAGATTAATCTTCAAATTTTTCATGATTTTTATCATAGAAATCAATTAAACCTAGAGCTGTTTCAAACGAAATATTTTTTACTTTTGCACGCCCCTGCGCTAGAGCAATGATAGACATTTCACGCGCATTCGTTTCTTTAGAGATACGGTAGCCTGTGATCTTCTTATCACGAACCCAGCCAACAACTGATTCTACTTTTTCAAAGTTTGACTTAGCCATGTCCTTCTCCTATTTTCTTCTTTACGATATTTAATTGTATACGTTTTTATGCCTTTTGTCAATAAAAAAACATATATTCAATAAAATTAATGATTTATTTTTCTGTTACTATCTTATTAAAGCCGGTAATATATAGGTTTTTAATTACTATAAACCATTAGTAAACACCTTTAAAATAATTGTATTATTAACTCTTTTATTTGTAAAAATATTCATACTTTACAAATACCAATTCTTGATAGATTAGACAGGTTTTATCTTCAACTTTATTCTATTTACCTAACTTTAAAATGATATTTCTAATAGCAGAAGACTTTCTCTCCACACTATTACTAACTATTATTTCTCTTCTCCTTCTTTGATATTCTTCCTGCCTTTATAAGCACTTTTCACTTGCTCAACTGGTACTATTTATTTACTTTATCAATATTCCTTTTTATTTCTTCAAACCTATAAAAAGATGAGTAGTTAGGAAACCATAGTATCTTATCTTCCAACATCTTCCACTGTTTTTATCTTCTTAGTATCTTATCACTCTTCTCAGTTAACTCAGTATAAAGCTTCTCATTAGTATTGATTATTTTTTCTAATTCCTATTATATTTAACCAAATTTCAGATTAGACATATATAAAATAGTGGATTCTAAAAATACTCCATATATATAACAAGTAATTTTACTCCCTTACTATAAACTGAATCAAAAAATAATAGGTACTATAATGACTTGTGATAGAAATAGCCTAATCGATTTCCTAAGTCCATAGGAATCGCCCCCTTTCTTCACCTTCATTATAGCACCTATACATCAGTTGTGCAAATAATATGATATTTTTTTATTAGTCCTCAGACAAGCATATTATAGAGCGTTTCATTACCATTTAAGTTAATATAAGATGGATCAAAACCTTCCATTCGACGAATCAAGCCTGCATAATCATGCTTATCTGCCAAGGCAATCCCAATCAATACTGGGCCTGTCCCCTTGCTAGCTCGTTTGATATACTCAAAACGTGTGATATCATCATTTGGCCCCAAGATATCATTTACAAACTCACGCAAAGCCCCCGGACGCTGTGGAAAATTAACCACAAAGTAATGCTTGATCCCATCATAAATCAAGGCACGCTCTTCCATTTCCGGCATACGGTTGATATCATTATTTCCTCCAGAAATGATACAACAAATGGTTTTCCCCTTGATATATTCAGCTAAAACCTCTAAAGAGGCGATACTAGCCGCTCCAGCAGGTTCTGCGACAATCCCTTGCTTAGAGTAAAGGTCAATCAAGGTTTCAGAAATCAATCCCTCATCGACACCTACTAAGGTTTGAACATATTGACGAGTTGCTTCATAGGTCAATTGACCTACCTTTTGTACAGCAATCCCATCTGCAAATTTGTCAATTTCTTTGAGTTTGACTGGTCCACCAGCTTCAAAGGCAGCCTTCATGGAACGAGCTCCATTAGCCTCTACCCCAATGACTTCAATCTCTGGACTTGTTTCCTTGATATAAGTCGAAACTCCAGCAATGAGACCTCCGCCTCCAACAGGGACTAAAACAGCATCGAAATCAATTGATTCTTTTCGAGCTTCTTCTAAAATCTCATAAGCAACTGTCCCTTGACCAGCTTGAACATGGGCATCATCAAAGGGATCAATAAAGGTACGGTTTTCAGAGACTGTAAATTCTTGAGCTGCTTTAGCTGAGGCATCAAAGGTATCTCCAACTAGTTTAATGGTTACGAAATCCCCACCAAAAAAGCGAACTTGTCCAATTTTTTGTTGCGGAGTAGTAATTGGCATAAAAATAGTAGCAGGAATCTTCATTTCATTGCAAGTATAGGCAACTCCCTGCGCATGATTCCCCGCAGAAGCGCAGACTACCCCACGCTCACGTTCTTCCTTGCTGAGCTGGGAAATGGCATAATAGGCACCACGAATTTTAAAAGAGCGAACACGTTGGGCATTTTCTTTTTTCAAATAAATCTTAGCACCATACTTCTCCGATAAATAATGGTCGTAATCCAGCGGTGTATTCACAACCACACCATTCAAGACCTTATGAGCCTTGATGATATCTTTTGAACTTAACATCTTTTTCTCCTAGACTATTTCATACTTATCTCAATCCATCTTCTTAAAAGAAAGCTGAATTGATTATAAAAGCGAGTTAGGTCCCCCCAACTCGCCTTCACCTTAATTTCTATCAATTAGTTGTAGATTTTGAATGCATCATCGTCGTTTTTACCAACGAATGGCATTGCTTTACGCAATTCTGCACCAACTTTTTCAATTTCAAGGTTAGCTGCTTGTTCACGGTAAGCAGTCAATTTTGGACGTCCAGCTTTATAATCATTCACAAAGTCATTCGCAAATTTACCATTTTGGATGTCCGCCAAGACAGCTTTCATGTTTTCTTTAACTTGCTCAGTGATTACACGTGAACCTGATACATAGTCACCGTACTCAGCAGTGTTTGAAATTGATTGACGCATTTTCTTGAAGCCACCTTCGTAAATCAAGTCAACAATCAATTTCATTTCGTGAAGAACTTCAAAGTAAGCCAATTCTGGAGCGTAACCTGCTTCTGTCAAGACTTCGAAACCTGCTTCGATAAGGGCAGTCAAACCACCACAAAGTACAGCTTGTTCACCAAACAAATCTTCTTCAGTTTCTTCTTTATAAGTTGTTTCAAGAAGACCTACACGAGCTGCCCCAACACCTTTACACCAGTCCATAGCAATGTTTTTAGCATTTCCTGTTGCATCTTGATAAACTGCGTAAAGAGCTGGCACACCAAATCCTTCTTCATAAGTACGGCGTACCAAGTGTCCTGGTCCTTTAGGAGCACACATGAAGACATCTACATCTGCAGGAACTTTGATAAATTCAAAGTGAATGTTGAAACCATGGGCAAATCCAACTGCATTTCCAGCTTCCAAGTTTGGAGCGATTTCTGCTTCGTACAATTCTTGTTGGATTTCGTCTGGTGCCAAAATCATGATAACATCAGCCAATTTAGTTGCTTCTGCTACTGTGTAAGTGTCAAATCCATCTTCTTTTGCTTTGTCAAAAGATTTACCTGGACGTACACCGATGATGACATCGCGACCAGAATCACGCAAGTTTTGAGCATGCGCATGTCCTTGCGAACCATAACCAATAACGGCGATTTTTTTACCGTCAAGTGCTGCTACTTTAACATCTTTTTCATATTCCATTTGAACTGCCATAGTTTTTCTCTCTTTTCTATTATTTATTGCCTTTTAGGCTGGTTTAACAAATTTAAGTTAGATTTTTAATCGCGGGTAAATCCAGTTGCACCAGTTCGAGCAATATTGCGAATACCGTATGGTCGAATGACTCGCAATAAAGCTTCACTCTTTTCAGCATTTCCTGTCATCTGAATGGTAATCGAGCTTGGTGCTACGTCTACCACTGTTGCGCGGAAAGGTTGAATAATCGCTAGAATCTCAGCACGCTTCTCTGCTGGTGCTGACATCTTAACCAAAATTACCTCGCGCTCCAAATGAGGCTTGTCTGTAATATCTCGAATGCGAATCACATCAATCTGACGATTGAGCTGCTTGATGATTTGCTCCACCTCATCGTGAGAAGCAACATCAATAATAATGGTGATACGCGATACATTCGGATCTTCTGTTGCTCCAACAGAGATACTTTCGATATTAACCTGACGACGAGACAGGACACCGGTAAAGCGATTGAGGACTCCTGAACGATTTTGTAGTTTTGCTGTTAACATTCTACGCATGGAACTTCACCCCCAACATCTCATGATTACTCTTACCAGCTGGTACCATTGGTAGCACCTGTTCCTTACGAGAAATATCCACCTCGATTAGCATAGGAACATCCTCAGTGATGACTTCAAGGTCTTGAGCCAAGGTCTCAGGATTGTCAAACTTATAGTTTTTAATACCATAAGCCTGTGCCATCAATTGGAAATCAGGAAGGGTATCAAAGACCGACTCAGACGTTCTACCTTCATAGAAGGATTCCTGCCACTGGCGAACCATTCCAAGTGAGTGGTTATTCAGCATAACCACCTTGATTGGCACCTTGTAAATGTTCAAAATAGCCAATTCTTGGTTGGTCATTTGGAAACCACCATCCCCAACGAACAAGACTACTTCCTTATCTGGGTTAGCAATTTTAGCACCGATTGCTGCTGGAATTCCGAATCCCATGGTTCCCAAACCACCTGAAGTCACTAACTGACGTTCATTTTGGTAAGGATAATACTGAGCTGTCCACATTTGGTGTTGACCAACGTCTGTTACCACAATGGCATCACCATTCGTCAACTCACCGATGCGTTCAATAACAGCTTGCGGCTGAACCACACGCTCTTTCTTGTCATAAGAACGAACACGGTTCTTGTCTTTAGTGACTTTTTCAATCCATTTTTCAGTATTGTTATGAACTATCGGTTCTGCCAGCAACATTTGCAAAGCTTTCTTAGCATCTCCAACTACAGGAATATCTGCACTGATAATCTTACCAATCTCAGCTGGATCAATATCAATGTGAGCAACCTTGGCATTCTTAGCGAAAGTCTTAGGATTCCCCGTCAAGCGGTCATCAAAACGGCAACCAATACTAATCATAAAATCAGCTTCTGTCATGGCAATATTAGCTGCAAATGATCCGTGCATCCCCCCCATTCCAAGGAAGAGTGGATGACTCGTTGCAATCGTTCCTTGTCCCAAAAGGCTGGTTACCACTGGAATTTGATAGCGTTCTGCAAATTCATTTAATTCTGCAGCTGCTTCAGCATAGCTAATCCCACCACCAGCTAGTAAGACTGGTTTTTTAGCCTTGGATAATTGCTTCAAGATTTTCTTGATTTGCATATCATTTGGTTCAAGAGTCGGCTGATAGCTTGGTAGGTTCACTTCTGGTGAATAAATGAAGTCTGTTTCTAATGCAGATACGTCTTTAGGTAGGTCAATTACGACTGGCCCTGGGCGACCTGTAGTTGCGATATGGACAGCTTCCGTAATGATACGAGGAATATCAGCTGTCTCACGAACTTGGTAATTGTACTTAGTGATTGGCATGGTAATTCCCACAATGTCTGCCTCTTGAAAAGCATCCTTCCCAATCCCTGCTCGCGCAACCTGACCTGTAAAGACCAAAAGGGGAACACTATCGCTCATGGCATCCGCAATCCCTGTAATGGCATTTGTTGCTCCTGGTCCGCTAGTGACGACGGCAACACCCAACTTTCCAGTTGATTTGGCATAACCTTCAGCTTCATGCAGACAACCTTGCTCATGGCGTCCTAGAATGTGGCGAATGCCTTTAAAATTATATATCGCATCATAAAAAGGCAAGACTGCACCACCAGGATAACCAAAGATGGTATCAATTCCTAAATCACGAAGTGTTTCCAAAACTAGGTCCGACCCCGTCTTAGGAGATTCTAAACTGATTTTCTCCATTGTTCCCCTTTCTCTTCTCTTAAAAATAACTTGTTACTATCATACCATTTTTTCAAAATTTTTCAAGAGAAAAGAAGAAATTTTCTGAATTTTCTATTTTAACGTTTATTTATGAATATTATTATTGTTTTTATAAGTTTTAAAAGGTAATTTATATTCTTTTTCAACTTATTTCTATTTATATATTTCTTCCGCAAATTTCTTTAACTCATTTTTATATGTAAATTTTTATGAGTTCATATTTTCAGAATCTATAAAATTTATCGGAACTATACAAAAAAGGAAGCCACTAAGTGACTTCCTTCTATAGCGAGGACTGATTAGTCTTCACCTTTGTTTTTCTTAATGATTTCTTCTTGTACTGACTTAGGTACATCTTCGTAGTGGTCAAATACCATCATGAATGTACCACGTCCTTGAGATGCAGAACGAAGAACTGTTGCGTAACCGAACATTTCAGCAAGTGGAACGTAAGCACGAACGATTTGGCTGTTACCGTGTGCTTCCATACCATCTACACGTCCACGACGAGCAGTTACGTGACCCATAACATCACCAAGGTTTTCTTCTGGAACAGTGATTGTTACAAGCATCATTGGCTCAAGGATAGCTGGTTGTGCTGATTTAGCAGCTTCTTTAAGAGCAAGTGAAGCCGCGATCTTGAAGGCAGTTTCAGATGAGTCGACATCGTGGTATGAACCATCGTAAAGCTTAGCTTTAACGTCAACCATTGGGTAACCTGCAAGAACACCGTTAGCCATAGATTCTACCAAACCTTTTTCAACCGCTGGGATAAATTCGCGAGGAACCACACCACCGACGATTGCGTTTTCGAATTCAAATCCTTTACCTTCTTCATTTGGAGTAAATTCAATCCATACATCACCGAATTGACCTTTACCACCAGACTGACGTTTGAAGAATCCACGTGCTTGAGTAGAAGCGCGGAATGTTTCACGGTAAGATACTTGAGGAGCACCTACGTTTGCTTCAACTTTGAACTCACGACGCATACGGTCAACAAGGACATCAAGGTGAAGCTCACCCATACCTGAGATAACTGTTTCACCAGTTTCAACGTTTGTTTCAACGCGGAATGTTGGATCTTCTTCAGCCAATTTTTGAAGGGCGATACCCATCTTGTCTTGGTCAGCTTTAGATTTTGGCTCAACCATCAATTGGATAACTGGTTCTGGAACGTTGATTGACTCAAGGATGATTTTAGCTTTTTCATCTGTCAATGAGTCACCAGTTGTAGTATCTTTCAAACCAACGGCAGCAGCGATATCACCTGAGTAAACAGTGTCAATTTCTTGACGGCTGTTAGCGTGCATTTGAAGGATACGTCCGATACGTTCACGTTTACCTTTAGAAGTGTTCAATACGTATGAACCTGATTGAAGAACACCTGAGTAAACACGGAAGAATGTCAAACGACCTACGAATGGGTCAGTCATGATCTTGAAGGCAAGAGCTGCAAATGGCTCTTCGTCAGATGCTGGACGAGTTTCTTCTTCGTCTGTATCTGGGTTGATACCTTTGATTGCTGGGATGTCAAGTGGGCTTGGAAGGTAGTCAATAACAGCATCAAGCATCAATTGAACACCTTTGTTCTTGAAGGCAGAACCACACAATACTGGGAAGAATTCAACGTTGATAGTCGCTTTACGGATACCAGCTTTCAATTCTTCGTTAGTAATTTCTTCACCTTCGAGGTATTTCATCATCAATTCTTCGTCAGTTTCAGCAACTGCTTCGATCAATTTTTCACGGTATTCTTGAGCTTGGTCAAGGTATTCAGCTGGGATGTCTTCTTCAAGGATATCTGTACCAAGGTCGTTAGTATAGATTTCAGCTTTCATCTTGATCAAGTCGATGATACCACGGAAGTCATCTTCAGAACCGATTGGCAATTGAATTGGATGTGCATTTGCTTGAAGACGATCGTGAAGTGTGCTTACTGAGTAAAGGAAGTCAGCACCGATTTTGTCCATTTTGTTAGCAAATACGATACGTGGAACTCCATACTCAGTTGCTTGACGCCAAACTGTTTCAGTTTGAGGCTCAACACCTGATTGTGAGTCAAGAACGGTAACCGCACCATCCAATACACGAAGAGAACGTTGTACTTCGATTGTGAAGTCCACGTGTCCTGGTGTGTCGATAATGTTTACGCGGTGGTTGTTCCATTGAGCTGTTGTCGCAGCAGATGTGATAGTGATACCACGCTCTTGCTCTTGCTCCATCCAGTCCATTTGTGACGCACCTTCGTGAGTTTCACCGATTTTGTGGATTTTACCAGTGTAGTAAAGAATACGCTCAGTAGTTGTTGTTTTACCAGCATCGACGTGAGCCATGATACCGATATTACGAGTTTTTTCAAGTGAAAATTCGCGTGCCATGAGGTTTGTTTCTCCTATTTATTTTTGATTTCTATTCTATTATAACACGATTTTAATAAAAACGGATAGGCAGGACCTACCCGTTCTCAATGTTTTCATGCTATTGTTGGTTTCAACTTGTAGATTTACAAGTTGAATTGAACTCGGGCTAAAGTTAGTTAGCCGATTTGAGCTGGAACGGGATGCTGTGTGAAAAAGATAAACTTCCTTGTATTCATCGAATACTGCGTCAGTTTCCTATTTTCACCTTGCATCCTTACCGTTCCTAGCATCATGATATAGTTGAGCTCAAGCTAAAAGTCTGGAGAAAAAGATGAATCTCATTTGTTGCAATCGCAACCTGCTTTGATTCCCTATTTTTTCTGGGACTTTCTTAACGCTTTCGCATCCTATCTTACCAACGGAAGTGTGCGAATGCACGGTTAGCTTCAGCCATACGGTGAGTGTCTTCACGTTTCTTAACAGCTGCACCAGTGTTGTTAGCAGCATCCAAGATTTCTTTTGCAAGACGGTCTTGCATTGTGTGTTCACCACGAAGACGAGCGATTGTTACCAACCAACGAAGTCCAAGTGTTGTACGACGTTCTGGACGAACTTCAACTGGGACTTGGTAGTTAGAACCACCAACACGACGTGCACGTACTTCAAGTACAGGCATGATGTTTTCCATAGCTGTTTCAAATACTTCAAGTGCATCGTTGCCAGTAGCTTCTTTGATTTGCTCAAAAGCACCGTAAACGATTGAAGCAGCTGTACCACGTTTACCGTCAAGCATAACGCGGTTGATAAGACGAGTAACTAATTGTGAATTGTAAAGCGGATCTGGCAATACGTCACGTTTTGGAGCTCTATTTTTACGACTCATTTCTCTTTATCCCCTTTCCTTATGCTTTTGGACGTTTAGTACCGTATTTAGAACGGCCTTGTTTACGATCGTTAACACCTGCAGTATCAAGTGCACCACGGACGATATGGTAACGTACCCCTGGAAGGTCTTTTACACGTCCACCGCGAAGAAGCACCACGCTGTGCTCTTGCAAGTTGTGTCCGATACCTGGGATGTAGGCAGTAACTTCGATAAGGTTGCTCAAACGTACACGAGCGAATTTACGAAGGGCTGAGTTAGGTTTTTTAGGTGTCATTGTTCCAACACGAGTTGCAACACCACGTTTTTGTGGTGAAGAAACGTTTGTTTGAACTTTTTTATGACTGTTGTAACCAACGTTCAAAGCTGGTGATTTAGATTTTTCTACTTTTGATTTACGCGGTTTGCGAACCAATTGGTTAATTGTAGGCATCTACATTCTCCTGTGTTTTTTTATTTTTGGTGATGATACACTTGGTGACAGCTATCATCTGTGTGTACTTTTGCAACATTTGTCAGCACGTCCCTGTACACTCTTGAGAGACCAAAAGTAAAAAGTACCGTCTATTATTGTAACAAAATTTTCACCTCATTGTCAAGATGTTTTTCTTTTTTATTGTTAATTTTAGCTCTTTTATAGTGCTCCCCCAAAAAAGAAAAAGGAGGAATCCCACCCTCCTAAAGTTAGTATTGTTCCATTCAATCCCATCAATTTTAGCACATAATGGTTTTCGAGTTATGATAGTATCACAACCAACCAGATTCTTTCGCGATATTAGCTGCCTCTGTTCGATTACCTGCATCTAGTTTCGAAAGAATATTGGTGACATAGTTTCGGACTGTTCCATTGGATAGATAAAGTTGATCTGCAATTTCTTGGTTAGAGAAGCCCTGAGCGATTCCCTTTAAAACTGCGATTTCTTGCTCTGTTAATGGATTGGGATGCGTCATCACCACTTCCATCAATTCAGGTGAATACTCCTTACGTCCTTCGAGGACAGTGTGCAAGGTATGCATGAGGTCTGCAATGCTTCTTTCTTTTAATACATAAGCATCTACTCCAGCCTTGACCGCACGTTCAAAATACTCAGGACGCTTGAAGGTCGTCACTACAACTACCTTTGTTTCAAGCTTTTCTGCTCGTATCCACTCCAAGACTTCAAGACCTGTCTTAACAGGCATTTCTACGTCAAGGATGGCGATATCAACAGACTCCTTTTCTAATAGTTGGATTGCTTCCTGCCCATTCTTGACTTGAAGAACAGACTCCACATCCGGTTGAAGCGTGAGCAATTGACACATAGCATCTCGCAACATACTTTGATCTTCTGCGACTAATACTTTCATCTACATTCTCTCCTTATAAGCTAGTCGAACCTGAACTTCTGTCAGTTGTTTTTGACTAATTACATTTACCTCTCCTGAAAATGGAAGGACACGATCTCGAACTGTATGGAGCTCATTCCCTTTTATTGAAGTAAAACCACAACCATCATCTCTTACTGTTAAAAGGAGTTCTTTCTCTGTCCGTTCTAATCTTAAGTAAGCTTTAGACGCTTTAGCATGCTTGATGATATTGGTTGCCAGTTCTAATAAAATCATAGCAGCCGTGGACTCCATATCCTGGGTCAAGCTAGCCTTGTCCAAGTGATTGTCAACTTGAACCTCAATGCCAGCAATTTCTAGCATCTTTTTGACAGTTTCAAGTTCTGAAGCTAAGGTCCGTGACTTCAGATTTTCCACAATAGTTCGTACTTCATTCATGGAATCCTTGCTTATCTGCTGAATTTCTTTTAATTCCTTCTCCACCTGTGGATAAGCCTCCATCTGAAATAACTGCAAGGCGAGATCCGTTTTGACACTCAGCATAGCAAAGGTATGCCCCAGACTATCATGCAAATCCTGACCGATACGACTGCGTTCATTTTCAGCAAGCAATAGATTTATCTGGGCATTTTGCTTAGCCTGTGCTTCTTTCAAATCCTCCACAATACGAATCCGAACCAAGCCAAAAGTCATTAAATCGATAAAAGTGAGAATCCCAAGTAGATAGAATAGAAACTCAACTTCAACTTTCTGAATAATCAACAGTTGCCCTACAACAAACACTTGAGTAAGGAGAAAAGTCCAGACATGTAAAGACTTTAAACTACGTATACCGAAATGATAAATTAAGAGATTGGAAAGGAAAAAGAAGAACCAGATATAATTCGCAGCAACAAAGGCAGTATAGCCAGCTACATAGACCAGCATGATTCCCCAGAAAAGCCAAGAAAGACGCTGGTTCTTAGTTATTAAAACACCCAAATACGCCACTACAAATAGAATATCAATCAATAAATGCCAGACAGGAAGCTCCCCAGTCACTACAGGAATGATGGAAAAAACCATAAAAATCAAACTGGCCCAATACATATAATCTATACTTTTCAGTCTTTCAAGCATTAAGAATTCTCCTTATGACCTTGAAGGTAAATGGTCAAACCAAATAAAACTGCTGAAAAAACAAGTAGATAAACTGTGGCTGATAGATTAATGCTACCCTCGTTTAAGAAGGTCTTGAGCAACTCCATCAACTGATAAGTTGGTAGGCACTTCCCGATTGCTTGCATCCAGTCTGGAAATAAAGAGATGGGCATCCAGAGTCCACCTAAAACAGCCAAGCCTAGATAGAGAAGATTGCCCACGACAGACATCAGCTGACTAGTTGGTAAGAGAGTCAAGGTCAAGCCAAGTGCTACAAATGCAATACTTCCCAAAATCAGCAAGAGAGCCGCCCCAATCCAATTTCCAAGAGACATATCCACACCTCTGACCAAGTGCCCAACTGAGAAAACAACCAGGATTGAGACCAAATAATCAACCAACATACTTGTTATCTTTGATAGATAATATTCTACCATATTTACAGGGCTATGACGTAATATTTTCTGCCAGTTGTTGATCTTGTCGGTATGTAAAACAACTGGGAATGAAAAGATAGCTGTCGACATCATGGAAAAAGCCGTCATGGAGATGAGGTAGTCGCGCATAAAATTAGCCGGTCCATCTGGTGTGTCCTGGTACATACCTGAAAAGAATAAATAGAAGGCTGTCGGCATCCCTACGGATAACAGATAATAGACTAATTGTCGTTTGGTCAATAGAAATTCTATCTTATTTAATGCTATCCATTGTTTCATCTTAGTTATCTCCCTTTTGTGTTTCTTCAAAGATTGTATCCAACAAGCTACGATTATTGACTTCAATTTCTTGAATCCTACATCCTGCTTGCACTAACAGTTGCCAAAAAGCATCCGCTTCACGTGTAACTACTTGCAAAGCATCTTGTTTTTGTGACCAGTTTTCAACCAAGTTAGACTGCTCAATGACTTCCTTGTATGCTAGAGGAAGGATAAAGTGCTTTTCAATCTCCTCACTACGCATGGCTAGAGGTGTTGTATCGCGAATCAACTCTCCCTTATTCAAGACCAAGATTCGGTCCGCTGTATGCTCTACCTCTTCGATATAATGGGAGGAATAGAGAATGGTAACTCCCTTAGCTTTTAGTTCCTGAACAATTTCCCAAAAGCGTTGACGAGTTGAAGTATCCATGGCAGCAGTTGGTTCATCTAAAAAGACAAGCTTTGGTCGCCCAATCAAGGTCAAGACAAAAGAGAAGAGACGCTTTTGCCCGCCTGACAATTTTTCTGCGAATTGCTCTTTCTGTTGCTGGTCAAACTGCAATAGTTGATCGATTTCCTGGTTGCTCAAGGGATTTGGGTAAGTGCTTTGAAAGAAAGCAATCAACTCTTTGACCTTTAATTTCTGAACGATGACATTTTCTTGAGGCAGATAACCTCTAATATAGTCTAACTGAGAACTCATCACTGACAAGCCTTGGATGGATACTTGACCGCTTGTGACCAGTTTATCTCCAAGCAGACAGTCCAAGAGTGTGGTCTTCCCAGCACCATTGTGCCCAATCAAGGCGACGCATTCACCTTCAGCTACCTCAAAGGAAATATCCTTCAAAATAGCCTTGCCCTTGATGTTTTTATTTAAGCTTTCTACCTTAATCATGTTCATGATATTCTCCTTTCAGCCACTCCTTTCCCATCGGAAAGGCGATAAAAATCATAAATCCTAATCCCCAGGCACCACGGATGAATTGGTGAAGGAAGACTTGATCAAACCAACCTGTAAACATTTCTACCAACCATACCACTAGTGATAGTCCAATAAAAAGATAGAGAATCGCTTTTTTCATTTTTCAAACTCCTTTTTCACATCTGAGACCAATTTCAAGCCTTCTCGGATAAGCCAAGACATCATGCCAAATCCTGCAAACAACTCCCAAGGAAAATGATAGAAGCCTTCATCCAATCCTGAAAACATGAGATAAGTCATGACTCCTGCTACTACTAAACTCATTGCGACAATCATTTTATTCTTCATCTCTTCTTCCTCCATTTCATACTCCAATTATAGTCCTTTGAAGTTAGCGGAGATAGAAGCTTCTGTCATGAAGAGATATGACAAATGTCATAAAAAAAGAAAGTTGCAAAATCAACTTTCTTTTTAATCTATTAAATTTTTATTCCACACTAAATAGGTATGGGTAAACCGGTTGTTGGCCTTGGTGAATCTCTACTTCAACGTCTTCGAATTCTTCTGCGATTTCTTGGGCAATTTCATTAGCAAGTTCTTCGCTTCCGTCTTCACCGACATAGAAGGTTACGATTTCACTGTCTTCATCCAACATATGTTTCAATGTTTCTGTCAAGGTTTGGTGCATGTCAGGGTTTGACACGAGGATTTTCCCATCCACCATACCAAGATTATCGTTTTCATGGATTTCTAAGCCATCAATGGTTGTATCACGAACGGCTGTTGTGACGCTTCCACTAACGACATCGCTGAGGGCTGCAGTCATACGTTCTTGGTTTTCTTCGATAGACTTGCTTGGATCAAAGGCAAGAAGACTTGTCAAACCTTGAGGAAGAGTACGAGCCTCTACCACTACTGCTGGTTGCTCCAAAACTTCTGCTGCAGATTGAGCTGCCATGAAAATATTCTTGTTGTTTGGTAGGAAGATGATGTTACGAGCGTTGACCTGTTCAACAGCCTTGATAAAGTCTTCTGTTGAAGGGTTCATAGTTTGACCGCCTTCGATAACATAATCCACACCTTGAGAACGGAAGATATCTGCTAGACCTTTACCAGCCACTACAGCAATCAAAGCATACTCTTTTTCTTCAGCTGGTTTGCTAACTTGAGCAGCTTCTTTCTCAACCTGTGCTTCGTGTTGGTTACGCATATTGTCAACTTTTACCTTGACCAAGCTACCATATTTGAGACCTTCTTGCATAACAAGTCCTGGATCTTCTGTATGGACATGGACTTTGACAATTTCATCATCATTGACAACAAGGAGAGAATCCCCGAGTTCATTCAAGTAGTTACGGAATTCGTCGTAGTCAAAATCTTTGGCATAGGTTGGACCTTGCTTAAGAGCTACCATGATTTCAGTACAGTAACCAAAGGTGATGTCCTCAGTCGCTACGTGACCAGCTACAGACTTATGATGTTCAGCATTGATCATTTCACTCATGTTGGCCGGAGTCGCTACAAAGTCCTCAGATGCAATATATTCACCAGTAAGGGCTGAAAGGAAACCTTCATAGATGAAGACCAGTCCTTGACCACCTGAATCCACAACGCCAACTTCTTTCAATACTGGAAGCATGTCTGGCGTTTTAGCTAGAGCTGTTTTAGCACCTTCTAAGGCTGCACGCATGACTTCAACAGCGTCATCTGTCTGCTCAGCTTTTTTCTTAGCACCGATAGCAGCCCCACGAGAAACTGTTAAAATCGTTCCTTCAACTGGTTTCATAACTGCCTTATAGGCAACTTCCACACCTGATTGGAAGGCAAGGGCCAAGTCTTGACCTGTTAACTCGTCTTTATCCTTGATGGCTTGTGAAAATCCACGGAAAAGCTGAGACGTAATAACTCCTGAGTTCCCACGCGCGCCCATCAAAAGACCCTTGGCAAGAATGCTCGCTACCTCTCCAACTGTAGAAGCTGGTTTGTCTGCAACTTCCTTAGCACCATTTTCAATGGTCATTCCCATGTTTGTTCCAGTATCTCCATCTGGAACTGGAAAGACGTTTAATGAATTGACATATTCAGCTTGCTTATTCAAACGAGTTGATGCAGCCTGCACCATTTCTTGAAATAAGCTAGTAGTAATTTTTGACACGGTTATTCTCCTACAACTTTGATATTTTGAATGTAGACATTTACAGTCTGAGCGGTAATTCCAAGTTGGTTTTCCAAACTAAATCGAACACGCTCTTGAATGTTTTTTGACACTTCGCTAATCTTTGTTCCGTAGCTCAACACGGTATATACATCAACTGCAATACTGCCATCTTCGGCCGCTTTTACGACGACACCTTTGGAATAATTTTCCTTACCTAGAAGGGCTTGGAAATTATCTTTGAGGGCATTTTTACTAGCCATACCGACCACACCAAAAATTTCAGTTGCTGCCCCACCTACGACGGTTGCAATCACTTCATCTGTTAGTTCGATTTGACCATCTTTTGTATTAATTTTTACAGTCATCCTTTTTACCTCAACTAGTTGATACTCTATTTTATCATATTTCAGCCCAAGTGTAAAAGCAGAATACTGTATCAGCGGATATTTACTCTATTTTTCAAATGATTTTACTCCTACAATAAAAGAAAAAAGACCCTAAGGTCTCCTTTGCTTTTATTATTAAACGCGTTCAACTTTACCTGATTTCAAAGCACGAGCTGAAGCCCAAACTTTTTTAGGTTTACCATCGATAAGAACAGTAACTTTTTGAAGGTTTGGTTTTACGGCACGTTTTGTTTGGTTCATCGCGTGTGAACGGTTGTTTCCTGATACAGTCTTACGACCTGTAAAGTAACATACTTTAGCCATTGTGTTTTCCTCCTATTAGATCTAATATAGCGGATGTGCTAGCACCACATACTGTATTATGTTATCACACTTTCTCTGTTTTGGCAAGGGGATTGAAAGATTTTTTTATTTAACGTAGACAATTCCCAACTTCCCAAAGGCCACATCTCCACGGATAATCAAGGTTTTGCTGGTTGGGGCTAGAGGAGTATCTGCCTTGGCTACGCCACAGAAAGTTTCCACCTTTAAATCAACTCTCCAATGTTGAGGAACATAGATAACCGCATTCCCAAATCCGACTTCTATCTTCAAGGTTGCGCTTTCTCCCAACATCTCTGCATTGTCATAATAAATCTTGGCATTTCCAAAACCAACTTCTACTTGATCCTCTACCAATTCTTGCTCTTGCTTGTAGAAAGTCCCTGTACCAAAAGCAACTTCCTTATCTGTTAGAATGGTCTTTTTACCATCATACCACCATTTTTTCCCGTTCCAAGTCCTGTTAGAATGAGTGAGTGCGCTGACACCCATTACGATTAAAATACTAGCCCAGAACAATGACTGATTTGGAATCGGTAAAATGTCATAAAAATGATTAGCAATCATTAAGGCTACTAGAGCTGTAAAAGAGGCTGAAGTTAAGTGACGACGCAACAAAGCTCCAACTGATTGATAGGCAAAAAATGTAATACCAAGCAAGGGCCAAATTTGCCCACCGAATGAAGGGATTCCAAAATTTCCTTGTAATAATATTAAAGCCGCCAAAATAAGCAACACAATACCAAATGCTTTCTTTTTCATGTTCTTACCTCATGTTTCTTAGATTTTCTTTTAGGAGGGATTGGTAATGCCGTGAGACATGAACCTCCTTGTGGGTTTGATAAAAGGAAATGGTGCCCGTTCCTGAAAAGGACTTGTCCACCGAATAGATTTGCCGAATATTAGCGATAGTTGACTTGGATACCCGACTAAAATAGCGAGGAAGGATAGCCTCTAACTCATAGAGTTTAAGCCGAACTTCGTAAGCATCTTTCTGAGTATGGGCATAAATCTTGTTCCCTTCTGTCTCAAAGAAGAGAATTTCTGACAAGTCCAGATAATATTCACCCGTCCCCTTATAAAAAATCAACCTAGGAGACTTGGACTCTTGCAAGAGTCGCTGCAAATCCGCAATCTCATCTGTCAAAGCCGCTGCCTTGATGACAAGTTCAGTTTCCTCTAAATTGCTGTCAATTTCGATTCGTAACTTCATTCCATCTCCTTTCTGACTCTACTATATCAAAGCTAAAATAAGAAAACAAGAGCAAAAAAGCAAGTGGTTACTTTAGCCCCGTAAGTGGTTCTAGGACCCCCTTAACTTACAGGTCAAAATAGAAAGAAAATCACACCCCACACAAGTCCACAAGCATAACCAATCAAGACATCCTTGGGATAATGAACGCCACCTAGAACTCTTACTAGACCCAGGAAGACCGACAAGATCAACAAGATAAAGCCTACAATTAGACTAGCATGTAAGCAAGCCATGGAGATAATGGTTGCTGAAAAGACATGACGACTAGGCATAGACTGACCAGGACTATCTCTGTTTAGTAGAGGTACAATTTCCCATTCCTCATAAGGCCTAGGGGCATTGATTTTCTTACGAAGAAAGGATAAAATCACAAAACCTGATGCAGGGATAAACACATAGATTCCGACCTGTTTCCCAAGTCCTTGTTGGAGATAGGTAGTTGCTAACAAGGTTAGATAAATCATAGGCATAACTACCGTCATGAACCGATTGAAAGTTCTTAACAAGCTCAGAAGAAAGGGCCTATTTTCAATGTTACCAGCAATGTGGTCATACCATTCTTGATAATTTTTCATATATTTTCTCATTACTTACTCAAATTTTGCTTATAGGGAAGCACTTGTCTTCTAGTATAGTGCAGAAAAAGAAGGCCGTCAAGCCTTCTTTCGATTTATTCTTCTGCTTCGTCTTCTGTAAATTGACTGTTGTAGAGGTCAGCGTAGAAACCAGCTTGCGCCATTAGCTCATCATGATTGCCTTGCTTGATGATATTGCCATCTTTCATGACAAGAATCAGATCAGCATTACGGATGGTTGACAAGCGGTGAGCGATGACAAAGGAAGTTCTGCCTTCCATCAAACGGTCCATGGCCTTCTGAATCAATTCCTCTGTACGGGTATCAACCGAAGAGGTCGCCTCATCTAGGATTAGGAGTGGCGCATCTTTCAGCAAAGCACGAGCAATGGTCAAGAGTTGTTTTTGTCCTACAGACAAGGTCACTGTATCATCCAAGACGGTATCGTAACCATCTGGTAGGGTCATGATAAAGTGGTGAATCCCTACAGCCTTGCTAGCTTCAATCACGCGCTCATCACTAATACCCTCTTGGTTATAGATAAGATTGTCGCGAATAGTACCTTCAAAGAGCCAGGTGTCCTGCAAGACCATTGAAAAGGCATCGTGTACTTCCGAACGCTTCATCTCTTTGGTATCCACACCATCGATACGGATGCTTCCCTTATCAATCTCATAGAACTTCATCAAAAGATTGACAATAGTTGTCTTACCAGCCCCAGTCGGTCCGACAATGGCAACCTTTTGACCTGCATGAGCCGTCGCAGAAAAATCGTGGATGATAGTCCGATCAGGAGTATAACCAAAGGAAACTCGATCAAAGACTACTTGACCTTTCATATTGCTCAATTGTCTTGCTTTATGGGATTCGTCTTCCATTTCCTCTTCAGCTAGGAATTCGAAGACACGTCCCATAGCTGCACTAGCCTGCTGAAGACTAGTAATCCCTTGGGCAATTTGTGAAAGAGGCTGAGAAAAGATTCGAACGTAGGCCATAAAGGCAACGATAATCCCGATACTGATGTGTCCATTTAAAGCCAAGGCAGCACCAACGATAATCACCAAGGCATAGCTAAAGTTCCCAATAAACATCATAATCGGCATCATAATCCCTGAAATAAACTGAGATTTCCAGATACTATCATACAGACGATTGTTTAATTTCGCAAACTCTTCTTTCGTACTCTCGATGGCATTGTAACTGGTCACCACATTATGGCCAGAGTACATTTCCTCCACATAGCCATTGACAGCTGCCAAATCTTGTTGCTGACTCTTAAAGAAACCCTGTGATTTGCCCATAAAGACGGACACGAAAGCAAATCCAACAAGAGTTGAAACAACCGTCACCAAGGCTAAAATCCAGTTCATCCCAAACATGGTCACCAAGACTGCTAAGACCAGTAAACTAGATGAAAGAACCGTTCCCAGACTTTGATTAAGGGACTGGGCTGCAGTGTCAACATCATTGGTTACACGAGACAAGGTATCTCCTTGAGAATGTCCATCAAAATATCCCAATGGTAGGCTATTGATTTTCTCTGCAATAGCTCTTCTCAAACGCTCTGAAAAACGTTGAATGGCTGTTGTAAACAGAAAGGCCTGTAAATAATTTGATAGGAGTCCGATCACATAAATGACGGCCAAAAAACCACCAATAGCTGCAACCGCCGCGACATCCACACTTGTTTCCAGACCACTGGCAATAATATTAGTCATTTCCTTGATGCGGGTTGGACCATATACAGTAATGATATTGGATACGATTGTTGCTAGAAAGGCTATCAGAAGGGCAAACTGGAGGCCTGCAAGATAGGGTTTACTCTGTGTCCAGAGAGACATTTTCTTATTTTCCATGTTCCAATTCCTCCTTCGATAGTTGTGAATAGGCAATTTCTTGGTAAACTTCGTTATTAGCTAGAAGTTCCTTGTGGGTGCCTTGCCCCACGACTTTACCTTGATCCAAGACCAAAATCAAATCTGCATCCATAATGGTTGAAATACGCTGTGCAACGATAAGTTTGGTCATAGACTTGGTTTTCTCTGCTAACTCTTGGCGTAGGACACGATCTGTCTTGTAGTCCAAGGCTGAGAAGGAGTCATCAAAGATGAGGATTTCTGGCTTCCGAGCTAAGGCACGCGCAATTGCTAGACGCTGTCTTTGACCACCTGAGAAGTTGGTTCCTCCTTGGGCCACTTCTGACGTTAAGCCCGCTTCCTTGTCTTCGATAAAGTTCTTAGACTGGGCCAATTCCAAAGCCTGCCACATAGCCTGCTCACTAAGCGGTGTTTCTTGACTCTGTCCAAAGTCTAGATTGCCCTTGACATCACCTGAAAAGAGAACCGCTTTCTGGGGAATATAACCAACCTTGTTGCGCAAATCTTCTAAGGCATATTCTTGAACATTGACACCGTCCACCAGAATTTCTCCTGCTGATATGTCATAAAAACGTGGAATCAGATTGACCAGAGTTGATTTACCTGAACCCGTTGACCCAATAAAGGCCACTGTTTGACCAGCGTCTGCTCTAAAGCTAACATGCTCGATAACTGCCTCCGAATTTGCCGCATAGCGGAAGGTCACATCCTTAAACTCGACCTGACCTTTGAGGTTTTCATCAGCCAGCTGCACTTGAGCAGGGTTTTGGATAGAAGAATGCAAATCTAAAACTTGATTAATCCGCTTAGCAGAGACCATAGTTCGGGGAAGAACGATGAAGAGTGCTCCCATGAGAAGGAAGCCCATGACAACCTGCATGGCATAAGACATGAAAACAACCATGTCACTAAAGAGAGGCAGACGCGCTGTTGGAGCAGCATCGCTGATTACATAGGCCCCAATCCAGTAAATCGCCACACTCAAACCACTTGAAATTCCCATCATGATGGGGTTCAAAATAGCCATAAGACGATTGACAAACAAATTCAAACGTGTCAGCTCATCATTTGCTGCTGCAAATTTTTCATTTTGGTAATCCTCTGCATTGTAGGCACGAACAACACGAATACCTGTTAAACTTTCACGAGTGATACTGTTCAGTTTATCAGTCAGACTTTGAATCAAGGATTGTTTTGGAAAGGCTAGCGTCATCAAAACTGTCGTCATCAAAACATTGACAATCACTGCCACAAGTACGGCCCAGAGCCAGTATTCTGAATGACCTAAAATCTTCCCGATGGCCCAGATAGCCATAATCGGACCACGCGTAACCACTTGCAAGCCCATAGTGATCAGCATCTGAACTTGAGTAATATCATTAGTGGTACGAGTTAGGAGACTGGGAATAGAGAATTTCTTAATCTCTGTCTGTGAGTAGTCTAAAACTCGGTTAAAAATATCACTTCTCAGCCTACTAGTGTAAGAAGCAGCCACTCTGGATGCAAAAAATCCAACTGCGACTGCAGACAAGAAGGCAAAAAAAGACATTCCAACCATCATGCTTGCCGGCTGCCATAACTCATCTAAATTAGTTCCTTGACTACCTAGCAAATCCGTGATTTTAGAGATATAGGTCGGAACTTCCAACTCTAGGTAGACTGAAAAGCAGGTAAAGAGAATGGCTAGTAAGATCATCCCCCATTCTTTTCTACTAATTCGTTTAGCTAATTTCTTCATTCTCTCCTCCTATTCTCTTGATATTTTCCTGTAGTTGATTGAGGACTTTCTCAAAAATCAGTAATTCATCTTCATCTACGTCTTCTATCAACTGGTTGTCAATGCGTTCAAAGAAGGCCTTGACCTGTTGCACTTGAGAACGCGATTTGTCCGTCAGACGAACAAACTTAGCCCTCTTATCAACAGGACTCGTCTCCAATTCCACCAAACCATTTTGCACCATACGCTTGACCAAATTACTAGCAACAGACTTGCTAATATTGAGTTCTTGTTCAATATCCTTGATGAGCGTTAATTCTTGTTCATGCTCACGCCAACCTAAAAAACGCAGGACTTGTCCTTGAGGTCCACCCATAAATTCAATACCACAACGTTTGGCTTCCTTTTGTACCATCAGATGTACCTGGTGTCCAAAACGTTTTAAAACCAACATCGGTTTATCCATACTTACTCCTTTCTAACCATTGCATTTGGTTCTCCTGAGAACTAAATAGGTTTTCATGAGAACTATTTTATCATTTTCAGAAAAGATGTCAAGAAAAAAGTTTTCATGAGAACTATCTTAGTTTAAATTGACATTAGGCAAGATTTTTTATATAATAAGCACTTACTACTGTGGATAGAAATCCATTCACTCAATGAAGGGAGAAAACTTTCAAATGAAACCAAAAGAACAAAGAGTTTTAGGAATCTTAGCAACCATTTTTGGAGCCACCGCACTTTTAGGATCCTGGATCCCGTTTATTAACTATCTATCGTTGTTCATCGCCATCGTCGCATTTATCTTGGGGATTATCGGCCTTATCGTCAACCTCAAAAAACGGAAAACAATGGCTATTATCGGAACATCCCTGGCAGTTGCCTCTGTTGTACTTTTCTTTACGACTCAGGCACTATACGCTGATGTCTACAAAGAGTATGCCAAGGAGTTTAACCGTTCCTACATGGATACGAGTGCCTCAATGGAACGCGAAGAAAAAAGCGGCTTGACAGACGATACCTTCGCATGGACCCAAGAACAGTTCGACGCCTTAATCGAAGGTGACCCTGACAACAAAGGAAAAGGTGGTACCACCTACGAGGATATTATCAACAAACACGGAAAGCCAGATTCCGATTTTGACTTCACTCTTGGGGATTACAATACGAAAAAAATCACCTATATCTCTATTGGAGACAAGACTAAGACTGTTACCTTAACTTTTGCAAAAGATGACAATGGACAGCTCTTGCTCGTCCAAAAACATGCAGTCGGTCTAGGTCTAGAAAAAAGCAAGCAACAAAACGATTCTGAAACCTGAGTCTAAGTTCAAATATCAAAAAAACGAACAGCTATTAAAACTGTTCGTTTTTCTATTAGAATCCGTCTACTTTTAAAAACACCATTACATATATTTACATCAAATTCCAATGCCTTAAAAAATAGCTATATTTTCAGTT